>NZ_JAMYLQ010000055.1:0-18674 GCF_040318115.1 Mesorhizobium sp. M1312
AGCCATCGCATCAAGAAATGCGCCTGGAATGACGACTACCTCATCAATGCCATCACTCATATGCGATAGCCCTGCCCGCAAGGGGAGAAGGGAAAGCCCCGCCTGCGACACCACCACTCGATTGCCCCAAAAGCGTCGCCGGTTTATGTAAAGCCGCATGAGTGACCTGACTTCACGCCTCAGCGGCTGGATGGATTTCACCAACCCGACGCGGTTTGTCTGGTTGGCCGACAAGGTGGTGCCGTGGCTGGCGACCATCGCCGCACTCATCTTGGCCGCCGGGCTCTATATGAGCTTCGCTGCGCCGGAGGATTTCCAGCAAGGCATCACCGTGCGCATCATGTATATCCATGTGCCCTTCGCCTGGCTGGCCATGATGTGTTTCACGCTGATGGCGGTGTTCGCGTTGGGCACGCTGGTATGGCGCCATCCGCTGGCCGATGTCGCGCTGAAATCGGCGGCACCCATCGGCGCCGTCTTTACAGCACTCGCGCTGATCACCGGCTCGATCTGGGGCAAGCCGATGTGGGGCACCTGGTGGGTGTGGGACGCGCGGCTGACCTCGGTGTTCGTGCTGTTTCTGATGTATCTCGGCATCATTGCGCTGACGCGGGCACTCGACGATGCGGCGCGCGCCGCCTGGGCCGCCGCAATCATCACCCTGGTCGGCTTCATAAACATCCCGATCATCAAGTTCTCGGTCGACTGGTGGAACACGCTGCATCAGCCGGCTTCGGTGTTCCGCATGGGTGGCTCGACCATTGACCCCTCTATGCTGAGGCCGCTGCTGGTGATGGCGCTCGGCTTCACCGTGCTGTTCTTCGCGCTCCACTTGATGACGATGCGCACGGAAATCCGACGTCGCCGGGTCATTTCCATGCGCCGTGTCGCGGCGAGGCAGGCCGATAAGCTCCATTAGTGGGGCACCTGCTCGGCCGTCATTGGCCCCTCATTCTATTTCGCCCAACAGCCTCACATATCCTGTCGTCAACATTATTTGTGACGGACCGAAGCAGGGATGTTGCAATGTTGCAACAAAGATTTCTAGAAGGTGGACCCTGGTCTCATTTTCACTTGTTGACAGCTAAGCCTTGCACCAAGAAGTGATGCATTATGTTTGTCTGTCAATATTCGTGGGGGTGGATTTGTCGACGAATGTGCGTCTGCTTGCTGGTGTCTCCGCAACGGCCCTGATGCTCGGCTGGAATTCGGCCAATGCCGCCGACGCGGCGGTCGAAGTTCTGGTGGCCCAGGATCTCTGGTATGTTACAATGTTTGGTGGCGCCAGCTTCCCGAATCGCGTGAAAACACATGCCGATTATTACAACAACGACTTTTCGATGGACTTCGACACCGGCTTCGTGATCGGCGGCGTCGTCGGTAGGCGGATCAACGATGTGTTTCGGGTCGAAGGCGAACTGTCCTATGCCCGCTACAAGGCGAATTCGTATCAGGAGGGTGTGAGTGCCTGGTTTCCGGCTGACGGCGATTTGTCCGCTACCTATCTGCTCGCCAATGTCTGGGCCGACGTTGCTCATTTTGGGGATGCCAAGCTCTACATCGGCGGCGGCATCGGCGCCGCCTATGTGACCGCCGACACAACTTGGGATGGTCACCTTTATGGATACGGATCTGGTGGGTGGGGTTTCGCCGGCCAGTTGGGAGCCGGTGTCACCTACGCGCTGGCGCAGAATATCGACCTCGATTTCGGCTACAGGTTCAAGGCCGTCTCCGGCGTCGACTTCGATTCCTCGCGCGAAGGCGATGCTGTATTCTCGAACGGCAAGTTGAATTCCCACAATCTGCAGCTTGGCGTTACATTCAAATTCTGATTGGTCACGCTGATTGCCGTGATATCCGGCGATTGGGGGTGAAGCATGCCACTCTTGCCACGCCGGCAGCCTGTCGGTCTAACGGCCATGGTCCAGGATTTTCTCCCGACCGCTGGCGAGTCGGCGCTGGAGACGTTGCAGCGCGGCATCGACCTGCAGCGTCGCAAGCGCTTTCGCGAAGCCGAGTTCTGCTACCAGACGGTGCTTCGCCGGCAGCCGAAAAACGCCATGGCGCTCAATCTGATGGGCACGCTGGCGATCGAGGCCCAGCAAAACGAGACGGCCATCGACTTTATGAAGAGCGCGGTCAAGCTCGAACCGGGCAACGCCATTTTCCGCAACAATCTCGGCAATGCCTACAATCTGATCGGCAACATCGAGCAGGCGCGCAAACAGCTGAGAAAAGCGATCGAGCTCGACGGCCGGCTGGTCGAGGCATTGTGCAATCTCGGCAAATCCTACCGGAGCCAACTCGAGGGCGACGTCGCCGAGGGTTTCTATCGCCGTGCGCTGGCTGTCGACAGCCAATCGCTGACGGCGCTGATCGGTATGGGCGACCTGCTCACCGACATGGGTCGGCAAGCGGAGGCGGTCGAATGCTTTGGCCGCGCCATCGCCATCGACAAGGCGAATGTCGAAGCCCTGTCCGGGCTGGCGCTCGCGCGTCGGGCCGTCAAGGGCGATCCAGCTCTGGCTTTGGTGCAGGCCCGCCTCGAACTGCCGATGACCACCGATCGCGAGCGGGTTATCCTGCATCACGCCGCCGGAAAAATCTTCAACGACCAGCACGAGTATGGCCTGGCCATCCGCCATTTCGCCAGGGCCAAGGCAATCTCCGGCAATGATTTCGACATTGCCCTGCACACGCGGCTCTATGACAGCATCATCGAGCCTTTCGACGCCGGCTTTTTCGAAGCGCGGCCAAAGTTCGGCAATCCGTCCGAACGTCCGGTCTTCATCGTCGGTATGCCCCGTTCAGGAACGACGCTGACCGAGCAAATATGCGCCAGCCATCACGATATCTATGGCGCCGGCGAGCTGCCGACCATCCGTTCATTGGCCGGCGAACTTGGATTCGACCAGCCTGATCCGGCGATTTTCGCCAAGGCCATGGCGACGCTCACGCCGGCGAAGGCGAGGGAACTCGGCTCGAAATATCTCGACCATCTCAACAAGCGCAACGGCAAGGCGGCGCGTGTAGTCGACAAGATGCCGCATAATTTCGAGCTGCTGGTTTTCATCAGCCTCATTTTGCCAAATGCCCGCATCGTCCACTGCCGGCGTGACCCGATGGACAATTGCACGTCCTGTTTCATGCACAATTTCTCCGATGCCCACGGCTACAATGCCGATCTGACCAAGCTTGGGCAGTACTACCGGCAATATGATCGCTTGATGCGTCATTGGGCTAAGGTCGCTCCGCTGGCCATCCATGACATGCCCTACGAAGAAACCGTGGCTGATTTCGAAACCCGCGCTCGTGGATTGATCGGATTTCTCGGCGTGGAATGGGACGATGCCTGTCTGCGTTTCCACGAAACCGAGCGCACGGTGCGCACGCCAAGCCGCTGGCAGGTGCGCCAGCCGATCTATTCGTCCTCGGTCGAGCGTTGGAAACTGTACGGCGATGCCCTCGATCCGCTGAGGGCTGCGCTGGGTCCGCTTGTCCAACCCTGATCCAAACGGTCGTTCGGTCCGAACGAGGTTGAGCTCACCCCATGCGGCCACGCGCCGCCACCGGCAGCGTCTCCAGCACCCGTTCTCCGGCGATCAGGTGGACCTCGTCGAACAGATTGGTGACGACGCAGCAATGGTCGGGCACAATGCGTACGCACTCGCCGATCCGCAGCCTGGCGTGGCCGGAAAGCGTGACGTTGCCGTGCTCTTCGCTGAGGCCGGTGACGGTGGCGCCCGGAACGCCCAGCAATTCGCCGAAATCGGGCAGCCCCAGCGTGTCGCTGGACAGGGCCTTGCTGCCGGCATCGAGGATGGCCCGTGTCGGCGTTGGATGGCTGACCACCGTCGACAGCACCGTCAGCGCGCAATCGTCGAGGCTGCCGACGCCTTTGGCGACTTGGTAGCGGTCGAGATAGATGTAGGTGCCGGGGCGGTACTCGGTGACGACGGAAGCCTCGCTTGAGCGCCACATATCCGGTGTGCCGCCGCTGGAGATGCGTTCGCAGGCAAAGCCGGATTCGGCGAGCGCCTGGCGCGCGCCGGCGAGCCAGGTCTCGGCCTCGGTAGCGCGGCCTGCCGCCGGATAGGTCATCAGCCCGCCGAAGGCGAGCCCCTTGACCTTGTCGATTGCTCTGGCCAATGCGACCGCCTCGCTGGCCGACTGGACGCCGCAGCGGCCCATGCCGGTATCGCATTCCACCAGCACCTGTAGCGGCTGGCCTGGATCGGTGAAGGTGGCGGCGAGACCCGCAAGCGTTTCCATGCTGTCTGATGTCACCGACAGCGTCACGCGGCCGTGCAGCTCCTTGAGGCGCTCCAGCTTGGCCTTGCCCAGAATGTTGTAAGGGAGAAAGATGTCGGTGAGGCCGGCATCGGCCATCACCTCGGCTTCACCGATCTTCTGGCAGGTGATGCCGACCGCACCCGCTGCGATCTGCTTCTTTGCCCAGTAAGGCAGTTTGTGGGTCTTGATGTGCGGCCTGAGCTTCAGCCCATGGCGGTCGGCATGGGCCTGCGCCCGCGCGATGTTGGCTTCGGCGCGGTCGACATCGATCAGGATCGCCGGCGTATCGAGGTCGTCTATGCTGCGCATGGAATGACACCATCAGGAAAACTGGTTGCCGTTATGACCTTGATCGGACCGGATGTCATGAGGCCAGCACGCGGTTTACGTCGACACCGGATTGGTGTTCGGCTATGCGCTGTAGGCGCCGCCTGAAGAAGGATCACGACCATGAAACGTTCCACCGTCAACGATATCATCCGCGATGCCGACACCTTCATCCGTTCGTTCGGCTATATCATGCCGCCCTTCGCCTATTGGTCGCCGGAAGAGATGAAGACGCACCGGCAGGATTCGTCGGCCATCTTCTCCTCCCGGCTCGGCTGGGACATCACCGACTACGGCCAGGGCAAGTTCAACGATCTCGGCCTCTTCCTGTTCACCGTCCGCAACGGTCGCTACGAGGACATGAAGAAGGGCATGGGCATGCTCTATGCCGAAAAGATCATGATCTCGCGCAAGGATCAGCTGTCGCCAATGCATCGCCACAACATCAAGGCCGAAGACATCATCAACCGTGGTGGCGGCAAGCTGGTGCTGGAACTGTTCATGCACGATCGCGATGGCGGCATCGATCCGAAGGCCGAGGTATCGGTGCCTGTCGACGGAACCATCCACAGGCTGCCGGCGGGCGGTCTCCTGAAGCTCGACCCAGGCCAGAGCGTCACGCTTTTGCCGGGCGTCTGGCATGCCTTCTGGGCCGAGGGCAAGGATGTGCTGATCGGCGAGGTGTCGACCGTCAATGACGATCTCACCGACAATGTCTTCCGCGAGCCGATCGGCCGCTTCGCCGACATCGACGAGGATGTCGCGCCGCTGCACCTCTTGGTGTCCGACTACGAGAAGTGGGCGGGTTAAGGCAGCCTTTCGGTCCTGCGATCATGCTTGTCGGCTCTGCGGTTGCCCAGCAGTAGCTTTCGCTCGAGATGGGCTCGCAGGTCGCCGTAATACGCCGTCAGGAACGGGCGGGCGTCATGCGCCTGCGGCATTGAGCCGATCTTGCGTCCGATCGTTTCCGCTACCGTCCGCAGCGCGAAATAGTCGTCGCGGCGAAGCACTTCCTCCAGCTTGTGCAATTCGGCGATGCCATAGGCATCGAGCTGGGCGTGGCTGAACTGAAAAGTCTTGGCGACCGGATCCTGTCTTGCCGACAGATCCTCCATCAGCGTGCGCTTCGGCGCTTCGACGACCCAGGTTCCCGCCAGGAGGTCGCCAATCCGCAGCCGGTCGCGATTGAAAAGCGGGAACAGAGCGAACAGAAGCGCCCAAACCAGTCCGAAGACTGTCGTCAGCGTATCGGCGACGCCCATCCCACTCCGTCCGGCGATAATCGACAGCGGCAGAAAGACTTCGATCTCGCGCATCAGATTGCGGGCGATGACCTGATCGACCGACAGGCCGGCTCCGTTGCGTGACGCCACCCTGATGCCGACGATCCGCTTGCCGGGCGTCGACGCGCGCCGGCCCGCCTCGAAGGCGATGAAATAGACGTTGCGCAGAAAAAAGATCGCGATGATCCAGACGATGAAAAGCGGTTGCATTTTATCGGTGCCGAAGCCTGTTACCCCGAACAGCGCGACAATCGTGACGGCGATTGCCGCCGTGGTGATAAACACGACATCGAGCAGGAAAGCGGCAGCCCGTGTGCCGGCGTCGGCCAGCTTTATCTGGAGATCGACACCTTCAGGCGTGATCAGCGAGCGCATTGTCGCCAGCGCGGAGCGTCTAGCGGTCGCCATTCCGCACCACCTGGAACAGGTAGAAATAGCCGACCCACAGTACGAGCATGCCGCCGCCAATGGCATAGCGCGTGACATCGCTGGTGATCGTCTGCCTGCCGATGCCCTCGAGCAGCCCGGCAAACAGCAGCATGACCGAAACGCCGACCATTGCGGTCGCCGCGACGCGTCCCGCATGGGCCGCTGCCGTCATGCGGGTCAACTCGCCGGGAAAGGCGATGCGCGTGCCGATGCGCATGCCGGCAGCGCCGGCCAGTGCGATGGCGAACAATTCGGTGGTGCCGTGAATGGCCAGCCAGCCGCCAAGTTCCATGCCAAGCCCCTTTGCCCAATAGACTTGGAACAGCGCACCCAGCATGCAGCCGTTGAACAGCATCAGCAGCACCGTCGGCGCGGCGAACGCAAATCCAAGGGCGAAAGCCAGGATTGCGACCTGGACGTTGTGGGTGAAAAGATAAGCGGCAAAGCCTGAGAGAAAGCCATTGTCGCCATCATAAAGCATCCTGCGCAGTAGCTCGGCCGAAGCGTCGGGGCCGCGGCCGGCGGCCAGGCCCGACGGGATGATTGCGTCGAACCAGCCCTTGTCGGACGCTACCAGCCAGGCGCCGGCGCCGATGCCGACAAACATCAGCGCCACCGACACCAGCGTCTCGCGCCACAAATCGCCGATGGCACCGGGCCAGTCGTGCAGGAAGAAGTCGGCGATGCGCTGCCGCAGCCCGCGGCGTGCCCCGTAGAGATAGAAGTAACCTCGCAGCGACAGGGATTCGAGATAGGCGATCAGCGCGCTGTCGAGGGAGGTCGCTCTCGCCACCGAAAGGGAAGACAATGCCGATCGGTAGAGCAGCGGCAGCGACAGCAGCTCCTCTTCCGACAGCGTACGCGGCGCGCGTTTCTCGACGCGGGCGAGAAGCGCCTCGAACGCCTTCCACTCGGCCTCGCGCTCCCGACGAAAGCTGGCCAGCGACTGGCGTACGGCGCGTCCAGCATCGCCGGATACTGGCGCAGTCACAGCAAATCCTCCCGCTTGAACTGCAGGTAGCGCTCGACCAGCGCCGGCCCCAATCTTTGATGGTCCGCTTCGATCACATGCGCGCCAAGCAGCCGCAACCGGCCGATGACGACCTGCCTTTCGCGCAAAAGCCCGCCGGCGACGACGGCGCGGGCCACATCCTCGCCCGACAAAGGCGGCATATCGGTCAAGCTCTCCACCTCGACATCCCTCGTCATCATGAACAGCACCAGATGCCGCTCGGTGAGCCGGCCGACGGTGCGCAGCATCAATTCCGCGCTGATCGGATCGACGAAGTCGGTGAAGATGATCACCAGCGCGCGCCGGTCGAGCCGCGCCGCAAGCGTGGTCAGCGCCAGGGTGAAATTGGTCTCCTCGTTGGAATAGTCGATCTCCGCCGCCCGCTTCTGGATCATTGCGAAACTGGCCGAGCCGCGCACCGCGCCGCTCGCGACGCGCGGCCGCCCATCGAAGCTGAACAGGCTGACCATGTCGCCGCCTTTGAGCGCAATGAACGCCGACAGCAGGGCAGCCGCCACCGCTCGGTCCACCTTCGGCACTCCGTCGACCGGCTCGCACATCAAGCGTCCGCTGTCGATGGCCAGCACGATATTGTTGTTCTCCTCGATGCGGAACTCGCGCGCCAGAAGCCTGCCGTGGCGGGCGCTGCGCTTCCAGTCGATCATCCGCCGGCCCATGCCGGGCTGGTAGTCCTTGAGCGCCTCGAACTCCCGGCCCTGTCCGGCCCGGCGCTGGGCGTGCCCCTCGGGCAGGGCGTCGCGCTGCAGCAGCGTGATCGCTTGGTCGCGGGCGCTGCGGACGTCGGGCAACACCGCCACCTTGTTTTCCATCGGCAGGACGACCTGGTTCCAAACCAGTCCGAACGGCCCGCGCCAGCGCACCCACAGACGATCGAAGCTGGCGATGCCGCGCCGCAGCGCCTGAAACCTAAGGTCGAGCGATCCGCCGTCGCTGGTGGGGCCCAGGGGTCCGCCGGTCTCGCCCATCGGCGCCAAGCGCCCATCATGACCGACACGCGCCTCCAGGCTCCGCGGCCGGCCTGAAAAACGGGCGGCGACGTGGACGGTGAACTGCCCGCCGACGCCGACCTGCGGCGGCGCGTGGAGGCTGGCGGTCAGCGATGCTCGCCCGCGTCCCGCCGCCGCGTCCACCGCCAAGAAGGCGAGCAGCACGCAGATCCACAGCAGACCAAGATACCACAATGACGGCAGCACCAGCGCGATCAGGAAGGCCGGCACCGCGCCCGCCGCCGCCGTCCACACCGCTCGGCCGCTCGGATAGATCAACGTGGCGCTTCCGTCTGGTCGACCAGGTCGGAGACGATCTGCTCGACCAGGCGGCCATCGATCTGCGCGGCCGGCGACAGGATGACGCGATGACGCAGCGCCGGCACCGCCAGCGCCTTGACATCGTCAGGGATTACATAGGCGCGCCCGTCCAGCGCCGCCCGCGCTCGTGCCGCCCTGGCCAGCATGGCGCCCGCGCGTGGACTGGCACCAACCTCCAAATCGGCGGTGTTGCGCGTGGCGCGCACCAGCGAAGCGATATAACCGACGACGTCGTCGACAAGTGTGACGGAGCCGACGGTGGCGAGCGCGTTCTCCAGGGTCTTGCGGTCCGCCTGGGCTTTGATGCCGTATTGCGCAATGTCGTGCGACGCAGAGCCGCCGCCGTGATGGATGATGATGGCCCGTTCCTCCTCGGGGCCGGGATAGCTGACCCGGTGCTTGAACAGGAAGCGGTCGAGTTGCGCCTCGGGCAGGGGATAAACACCCTGATGCTCGATCGGGTTCTGGGTCGCGACCACCATGAAGTTACGGCCCAGCGAATGCGTGGTGCCGTCGAAGGTGACCGCATGCTCCTGCATCGCCTCCAGAAGTGCTGCCTGTGTTTTGGGCGGCGTGCGGTTGATCTCGTCGGCAAGCAAAAGGTCGCAGAAGATCGGTCCGCGTGTCAGCGTGAACTGTCCGGTCTGGAAATTGTAGATGTTCGATCCGACGATATCGCCAGGCATCAGGTCCGGCGTGAACTGGATACGTCCGTAGGCGACACCCAGGGCCTGGGCGAAGCAACGCGCGGTCATTGTCTTGGCCGTGCCCGGAGGACCTTCCAGCAGGATATGCCCGCCGGCGAACAAGGCGGTCAGCATCAGGTCGACCGTGTCGTGCTGTCCGGTGATCGCCTTGGCCACTTCTTCCCTGATCCGTGTCGCCAGGGCCTTCACATCATCGACGTTCACCGAGCCTCCTTGCCGTCCAATCGTGCAGCCGCTCCGCTGCCTCGTGCATTTGCGTCAGATTTTTCGCCTCGCTGGCGGCTTGCGCCCGCGCGGTGAAACCGTCGACCTCGTCCTTGTCGCGGGAATCGAGCCAGTGGTCGAGCGCTTCTCCTTGCAATCCCTGCGGTGCTCCCAGCAAAGCGCCGGCGCGCACACGCGCCAGGGCCGCGTAACGGCCTCCCAGTTCCTCGAGCCGCCCGGCGCGCCGCAACAGCATCGCCGTCGTATCCACCAGCGCGCGCTTGCCAAAGGCAATGGCGCGCAATTCGGCGCGCGGCGGGCCGAAACGGCCGAGGCCGTGCAGGAAAGCCAGCGCCGCCGCAGCCAGGATCGTCAGCGTCAGCGCCAGAAATGGCGGTTCGACCAAGAGCTTGGCAAGGTCATATTTTCGCCCCGCGCCATGCAGCGTGAGATCGAACATGACTGGGCCCTTTTCGGGTTGCAGCAATGCAATTAAGTCGAGCGCGGCGGCCGCCTTGTCGGAATCTCCTAGCGCGGCGTTATTGATCAGGTCGGGGTCGGTCAGGATATAAAAAGGCTTGTCATCCAGTTCGGTGAGCACAGCCTTGTCGTTGCCGGCTGCTATGATTGGATGCTCGTCCGCCACCCACTGCAATTCATCGGGGGCGGCAACGAGCCGGCCTTCGACGTCGAGTCGCTGCATCGTGCTTTGGCCGACGCCGATCTTTGCATTGGCGATCCGGCCGAGCCATTGGTTCACCACGGAATCGGGCAATCGCCCGAATTTCATGTTCCATCCTTCGTGCTCCTCCAGCGGCAGGGTCTGCCATTTGGGGAGGACGAAGAGGGTAACCTGGTCCTGCCGAAGTTCGAGAATGTGGTCGAGCGCCGCGCGATCGCTCTCGGGCGAAATGATGACGATCAGCAACATGTCTGCACCAAGCTCCTGATCGGTCCGCGCCATGGAAGACGGGTTGCCGGTCAGTCGCATCCATTCCGCAAGGCCCGCATAGCCGACGCCGCTTTTCGACAGCGGCGTCGCGCCGCCGTTGCCGGGTTGGCGGAAGTCGGGAGCATAGGTGGACAGCAGGAAGAAACCCGCCGCCGCAAGCAGGCTGGCGAAAATACCCCAGAATAGCGTTCTTCGATTGAACGGTTCCTGTGCCGCTGGTTCAATCGTCGTCGCGCTCATGTCCAGGCATCCCGGAAGACGAAACGCTCATAGGCGCCGCGTGCTTCCCGCCAGCCTTCGGCGCCGACCGGTCGGCGTGCGAACAATGCGGCTTCGACGATGCGTGCGATCTCGGTAAAGGCGCTACGCGCCCGCGCCGGGATGGTGGGGGCGGCGGCGATGTCGCGCGCCGTGAGCGACGGCCGCAGGAAATCCGGCAGCCGGCCGGCAATATCGGCGACACTGCGGCGAAGCAGGAGATGAACCGCTTCGTCATAGTCGCCTCGTGCGGCAAGCGCGTCGGCTTCCGACAGCAGGATATGCGCGGCACCGGCGTCGGGACGCCACGCTTCCGCCGCCTCGGTTTCGCGCCGCGCGCGCTGCCAGGGCAGGCGCCAGGCGATACCTTTCATCTCGAGAAAGACCAGGAGCAGGATGATCGCGGCACCTGATATCACCGCCCCCCAGAACAGATAGATCATGTAGGGGCCGAGCGACGACAACGCGTCAAGCAGCGGCTTCAGCCAGTCGGGTGGCTGGGGCGGCACATAGGCCGGCAGGTCGAACTGGATCGACTTATCCGAGATCAACTGCTCATGCGCTTTTGCCAGCCATTCGGCTTCCGCTATGCCTGGCTGTGCCACTGCCAACCCGCTCCCCTGCAACCTCTGGTTCCCCAGCCGACACTGGCAATGCACAACGGCAATTGCAAGTGGACTAGACGCCGACCCCCAATGTTGGCACATTTAATGCGGGGATCACCAGCCGATATGCGGTGATTAAGCGGGGACGCATCATGGTTTCAACGACATTGGAACGGCCGGACAAGTTTCGCATCGGCAGGGTTTTCAGCAACAGTTTTGCGGTTATCGGCCGCAATCCAGGTCTGTTGGTCGCAGTCGCGGCTCTTTTTTCCGCCCTTCCGGCACTGGTGCTTAACCTCTGGAATTACAGCAATTTTGCCAACCTCGATATCGCCAATCCCGGAAGCATGGCGGTTGCCGATCCCTCGGCGATGCTACGCAACTCGTTAATATCGATGGCTTTTGGCTTGATATTTCTAGTTATGGCTTTGTTGTTTCAATCGTCACTGGTGAGGGCGACGATAGAAGACTTGAACGGCAAGCGCCCGGCAATCGGTGACTGCATTCAAATAGCTTTGCGCTGCATATTCCCGACGCTCGGGATTGGCTTGGTAGTTTTTTTCGCCATATTCCTGGGGGTTATTGCGATGTTTGTCGCTGGGCTGATTATCCCGATCTTCGGGACGATCATAGCGTTCGTGGTATTGCTCGTTCCCGGTATTAGGTTGTTGCTTGGTATATCGGTTTCCGTGCCCGTCTTGATCCAAGAGCGGCTTGGGGTGTTCGGCTCGATGTCGCGGAGTCGCGCTCTGACGAAGGGCAACCGTTGGTCACTATTCGGTCTTCTGCTGATTCTGTTCTTGGTGACGATTGCCCTCCAGATGGCATTCGCTTTGGTGTTTGGATTGGCTTTCGCCCTTACCGGCAGCCTCTCGACCGTTGGCCTGATTGTCGGCGCGATTGGAAGCGCGCTCGTTTCGACAGTCGTGTCTACTTTGATGTCGGTTGCCATCGCGGTCAGCTATGTCGAACTCCGTCAGGTCAAGGAAGGCACCAGCGTCGACGAACTGGCGGAGATTTTCTCATAGCGGGTTCTGTCGCCTTAATCGCATTGGGATCGGCCTGGACTGGATAGGTCATGTCATGGCTTCAATGGTGCTGGAAGGTAGAGTTTTCAACGACAGCTTTGCGGTCATCGGCCGAAATTCCGTTCTTTGCCTCGGGTTGCGGTGTTGCTTTCGGGTTTGCCTACCCTGGTCTTCCTGCTTTGGATGCAGGCGCCGGGAGGCTGGCATCACCCCGGGTGATCCTGACGGTGCCACCGTCGGTCGCTCCAGCACGTTGCCTCGTGAGTCTGTGATTACGCTTGGCGTCTGGTTGATGTCCTTTGTCTTGGATTTGTTGCTTCAGTCAGCGCTTGTCCGTGCAACCATCGAGGATTTGAACGGTAAGCAGCCATCCGTTGGCGACTGCTTCAAGATAGCGGCCGGCTGTTTCTGCCAACTCTCGGGATCGGGCTGCTGACCGTCTTGGGCGCAGGGCTGGGCTTGATCCTGCTCGTCGTTCCCGAATTATATTGTGGCTCCGCTGTCGGTCGCGGTGCCGGTTCTGGTACAGGAGCGGCTCGGCGTGTTCGGCTCGATGGCGCGCAGTAGCGATCTGACCAAGGGAAGCCGCTGGGCCCTGTTCGGCCTGTTCCTTGTCATGATCGTCGCCGTGATTGCCATCGAGTTGGCGCTCAGCACGGCAACCGCCCTGTTTGGAGACGGGTAGTGGGTGCTGTGATGGACGCATTGGTGACGAGTGTAACATCAATGATAATGTCGATCGCCACCGCTGTCAGCTATGTCGAGCTGCGACAGGTTAAGGAAGGCACCAGCGTCGACGAACTGGCAGACATATTCTCTTGACGCGCGAGGTCACCCGCCTACCACATCATGAAGGAAGCGACGTCCGCGTCAGAGATCTTGGCTGCCATCACGTCGGCGATTGCCTGATCGACGATGGCCGCGCCCTCGGCCACCTCGCCTCGGTCAGCGTCAGCGGCGGCATGAATTCGAGCACATTGGCCTTCAGCCCGACATAGGTGAAGGCCGCACCCAAGTTCGTAGCCGCGATAGATGATGTTGGCCGTCGTGGTCGCCGCGACCGGCTCACGTGTGTTGCGATCGGGATGTTGCTGAGAGCGGCGGCGGTAGCGAAGATAGCGCCGGCGGGGTTGTAGCGCCGGCGGGCAGCATTCCCCCGTGGCAGGGGTGACAGCGGCAGACAAATACCGTATACTCACATAAAGATGTCTTTATGTCACTTAAACGCGGCTGTCGCCTTAAGGATTGAATGTGTCGCAAAACCCTTCATCGCTGGACGACTTGTTCGGCCCGGTCGCGGCTAAGCCCGACGGCTCGGAAGTGCTTGCGGCGCTGACGGCGGCGGCGCGCGAACGCATCCTCATCCTCGACGGCGCCATGGGCACGCAGATCCAGGGCCTGGGTTTCGACGAAGACAATTTCCGTGGCGACAAATTCGCGGATTGCGCCTGCCATCAGCAGGGCAACAACGACCTGCTAATCCTGACGCAGCCCAAAGCGATCGAGGAGATTCACTATCAATACGCCATCGCCGGGGCGGATATCCTTGAAACCAACACTTTCTCCTCGACCGCCATCGCCCAGGCTGACTACGGCATGGAGGACGCGGTCTACGCGCTGAACCGCGATGGTGCGCGGCTGGTGCGCCGGGCAGCGGTGAGGGCTGAGCAGGAGGACGGCAAGCGCCGCTTCGTCGCCGGTGCGCTGGGGCCGACCAACCGCACCGCCTCGATGTCGCCGGATGTCAACAATCCCGGCTACCGCGCCGTGACGTTCGACGAACTGCGCCTTGCCTATGGCGAGCAGCTGCGCGGTCTCATCGACGGCGGCGCCGACATCATCCTGATCGAGACCATTTTTGATACGCTGAACGCCAAGGCGGCGATCTTCGCAGCAGAAGAGATCTTCATCGAGAAGGACGTGCGTCTGCCGGTCATGATCTCAGGCACGATCACCGACCTGTCCGGCCGCACGCTGTCCGGCCAGACGCCGACGGCCTTCTGGCATTCGGTTCGTCACGCCAACCCGTTCACGATAGGCCTCAATTGCGCGCTTGGCGCCAAAGCCATGCGCGCGCACCTGGACGAAATTTCCGGCGTCGCCGGCACCTTTGTCTGTGCTTATCCGAATGCCGGCCTGCCCAATGAATTCGGCCAGTATGACGAGAGCCCGGAATTCATGGCCGCGCAGATCGAGGATTTCGCGCGCGACGGATTGGTCAATATCGTCGGCGGCTGCTGCGGCTCGACGCCGGACCACATCCGCGCCATCGCAGCGGCGGTGAAGAAATATCCGCCGCGCGCTGTTCCCGTCATCGAGCCGAAGATGCGCCTGTCGGGGCTCGAGCCGTTCACGCTGACCGAGGAGATTCCGTTCGTCAATATCGGCGAGCGCACCAATGTCACCGGCTCGGCGAAATTCAGGAAGCTGATCACGGCGGGCGACTATGCCGCCGCGCTCGACGTCGCCCGCGATCAGGTCGCCAATGGCGCCCAGATCATCGACATCAACATGGACGAAGGCCTGATCGATTCGCAGAGGGCGATGGTCTGTTATCTCAACCTGATCGCCGCCGAGCCTGATATCGCCCGCGTTCCCGTGATGATCGACAGTTCCAAACGGGAGATCATCGAAGCCGGCCTGAAATGCGTCCAAGGCAAGCCGCTGGTCAACTCCATTTCCATGAAGGAAGGCGAGGAGGCTTTTCTGCACCATGCGAAGCTCGTCCGCGCGTATGGCGCGGCGGTCGTCGTCATGGCCTTCGACGAGGACGGCCAAGCCGACACGCAGGCGCGCAAGGTCGAAATCTGCACCCGCGCCTACAAGCTTTTGACCGAGCAGGCGGGATTTCCGCCCGAGGACATCGTTTTCGATCCGAACATCTTTGCCATCGCCACCGGCATCGACGAGCACAACAATTACGGCGTCGACTTCATCGAGGCAGCCAGGCAGATCACCGCGACGCTTCCCCATGTCCACATATCGGGCGGCGTGTCGAACCTCTCCTTCTCGTTTCGCGGCAACGAGCCGGTGCGCGAGGCCATGCATGCCGTGTTTCTCTACCATGCCATCCAGGCGGGCATGGATATGGGTATCGTCAATGCCGGACAGCTTGCCGTCTACGACACCATCGATCCGGAGCTGCGCGAAGCCTGCGAGGATGTCGTCAACAACCGTCAGCCGAAGGGCGGCGGCACGGCGACCGAACGCATGCTGGAACTCGCCGAACGCTTCAAGGGCACGGCGGGCAAGGAGGCGCAGGAACGCGATCTCGCCTGGCGCGACTGGCCGGTCGAGCAGCGCATTTCGCACGCACTGGTCAACGGCATTACCGAATTCATCGATCAGGACACGGACGAAGCGCGACTTGCCGCCGAGCGCCCACTGCATGTCATCGAAGGTCCGCTGATGGCCGGCATGAATATAGTCGGCGACCTGTTCGGCGCGGGGAAAATGTTCCTGCCGCAAGTGGTGAAATCCGCCCGCGTCATGAAGCAGGCCGTGGCCGGGCTGCTGCCGCATATGGAGGCGGAGAAGCTGGCGAACGCCGCCAATGGCATCGACACCGGCGAGCGCCAGACCGCCGGAAAGATCCTGATGGCGACAGTGAAGGGTGATGTCCACGACATCGGCAAGAACATCGTCGGCGTGGTTCTGGCCTGCAACAATTACGAGATCATCGACCTCGGCGTCATGGTGCCGGCGGCGAAGATCCTGCAGACGGCGCGCGAGCTAAAGGTCGACATCATCGGCCTATCCGGCCTGATCACGCCCTCGCTCGACGAGATGGCGCATATGGCCGCCGAGATGGAGCGCGAAGGTTTTGACATTCCGCTTCTGATCGGCGGTGCGACGACCAGCCGTGTGCACACGGCGGTAAAAATCCATCCGCGCTATGCCAGGGGCCAGACGGTCTACGTCACCGATGCCAGCCGCGCGGTCGGCGTGGTGTCGGCGCTGCTGTCGAACGAGACCAAGGGCGGCTATGTCGACAACGTCCGTGCGGAATACAAGAAGGTTGCCGATGCGCATGCGCGCAGCGAAGCCGACAAGCAGCGCCTGCCGCTCGCCAAGGCGCGGGCCAACGCCCACCGGATCGACTGGTCGGCCTACGAGCCGCCAAAACCGTCCTTCCTCGGCCTGAAAATCTTCGAAGGCTGGGACCTGGCCGAGCTCGCGCGCTATATCGACTGGACGCCGTTCTTCCAGACCTGGGAGTTGAAGGGACGATATCCCAAAATCCTCGATGACGAGGCGCAAGGGTCGGCAGCGCGGCAATTGTTCGAAGACGCGCAGGCGATGCTGAAGAAGATCATCGCGGAAAAATGGTTCGCGCCGAAGGGCGTCATCGGCTTCTGGCCGGCCAACGCCGTCGGCGACGATATCAGATTGTTCACTAGCGATAAGCGATCGCAGGAACTGGCGACCTTCTTCACGCTGCGCCAGCAGCTGACCAAGCGCGACGGCAAGGCGAACGTCGCCCTCTCGGATTTCGTCGCGCCTTTGGACAGCGGCAGGGCCGACTATCTCGGCGGCTTCATCGTCACCGCCGGCATCGAGGAAGCGGTGATCGCCGAGCGCTTCGAGCGGGCGAACGACGATTACTCGTCGATCATGGTCAAGGCGCTGGCCGACCGTTTCGCCGAAGCCTTCGCCGAGCGCATGCACGAGAAGGTGCGTAAGGAGTTCTGGGCCTATGCGCCCGATGAGGCTCTGGCGCCGGACGAGCTGATCGGCGAACCCTATCGCGGCATCCGCCCGGCACCCGGCTATCCGGCGCAGCCCGATCACACCGAGAAAGCGACGCTGTTTCGCCTGCTCGACGGCGAGCGCAATGCCGGCGTCAGCCTGACCGAAAGTTTCGCGATGTGGCCGGGCTCCTCGGTGTCCGGCATCTACCTGTCGCATCCCGAAAGCTATTATTTCGGCGTGGCCAAGGTCGAACGCGACCAGGTCGAGGACTACGCGCGCCGCAAGAGCATGCCGCTCGCCGAGGTCGAGCGCTGGCTCGGCCCGATCCTCAACTATGTGCCGCCGCAGGGGCTCGACGCAGCCGCGTGAAATCGCGCCGCGAGGCTGACAGGGCGAGAAGCCGGCACCTCCATGACAGCAGCCTTGTCCTGATTGCGCGCTCGTTCTGCACGGACACGTAATTGGCACCTCCACCTCGGCCAGGGTGGCGAGCCTGGCCTGCAGCGGTGGTGCACCGGCCCGCCCACCTCGGATTGACGCGCGACCCTTTAGCTGCAAAGTATATTAACGTTCTGTTTACCAAATATTAGTCTCGGCAGGGGGGGCAATTTGGAACCGTTTCTGGGTGCGAACCGCCTTAATTGGGATGATCGGGCCGAGCTGCATTCGACCGACACAACGGGCAGCTACCACATAGAAAATGTGCTGGCTGGCGGATCCAATCTCTATGAGCTGGAAACGCGCGAGGTCGGTGATGTCATCGGCAAGGATATCGTCCATCTGCAATGTCATATCGGGCTTGACACAATCAGCTTGAAGAATCTGGGTGCGGGCAGCGTGACCGGCCTCGACTTTTCACCGACGGCGATCGCAGCGGCGCGGGATTTCGCTGCGAAGGCAGGCACTGATGTGCGCTTCGTTGAGGCGCCGCTGTTCGAGGCAGTCGAGGCGCTCGGCCGAACCTTTGACATCGCTTACGTTACCTGGGGTTCGGTAAATTGGCTGGACGACGTGTTCCGCTGGGCGCGGGTGGTTGCCGATCTCCTGCGGCCCGGCGGCCGGCTCTATCTGGCCGAGGGCCATCCGTTGATGTTCCAGTGTGACCGCAAGGCTGCGGTGCTGGAGTTCAAGCACGACTGGCGAACGCCAATAGCTCGACCACTCGCATGGAACGAGGAACTTACCTATACCGGTGACGAGCGCATCTTGAAACATCCGCGCTACTATGAGTGGATTCATCCGGTCAGTGACGTGGTGAACGCGCTGATTTCAGCTGGGCTGACGCTCGATTTTCTCAATGAGCATGACACGGTTTCGTGGCAGCACTTTTCATTTGCCGTGAGGGCCGGCAAGGATATGTACGGCTTGCCAGAGAACTCTCCCAAGATTCCAATGGCCTATTCCATTGGCGCGACGAAGCGTAGCGTCGGCAAGATACCATACCTTGTTACCCCCAAGGCGATTGAGGGCCACTAGGCCGTGTGGACAGTTACCGCAACCATAGGACAATAGCCGCGAGAGTGACAACGGCGCGGTAATTGCGGGCGGTTTTCTCG
>NZ_JAMYLQ010000056.1:0-18202 GCF_040318115.1 Mesorhizobium sp. M1312
CGCAAGCGGTGAACTCGCACTCGGATGCGCTGATCGCGCGGCTCCGACTGGAGATCGAGAAGCTGAAGCGCGAGATCCATGGCAGCCGCTCGGAGCGCAAGGCGCGGCTTCTCGAACAGATGGAGTTGCAGCTTGAGGAGTTGGAGGCCGACGCCAGCCAGGACGAACTGGCAGCGGAACTGGCCGCGCGGTCATCGACAGTCCGAGCTTTCGAGCGCAAGCGTCCGTCGCGCAAGCCTTTCCCCGAACATCTGCCGCGTGAGCGTGTCGTCATCGCCGCGCCCCGGAACTGCCCGTGCTGCGGTTCAGCCAAGCTGGCCAAGCTTGGCGAGGACGTTACCGAGACGCTGGAGGTGATCCCGCGCCAGTGGAAGGTGATCCAGACGGTGCGTGAGAAGTTCACCTGCCGTGAATGCGAGAAGATCACCCAGCCGCCGGCGCCCTTCCACGTGACGCCGCGCGGCTTTGCCGGGCCGAACCTTTTGGCGATGATCCTGTTCGAGAAGTTCGCCCAGCACCAGCCGCTGAACCGGCAAAGCGAGCGCTATGCCCGCGAGGGCATCGACCTCAGCCTATCCACACTGGCCGATCAGGTCGGAGCCTGTACCGCGGCGCTGAAGCCGGTGCATGCGCTGATCGAGACGCAAGTGCTTGCCGCCGAGCGACTTCATGGCGACGACACCACCGTGCCGATTCTGGCGAAGGGCAAGACCGATACGGGCCGCATCTGGACCTATGTCAGGGATGACCGGCCGTTCGGCGGGCAATCGCCGCCGGCGGCACTCTACTATGCTTCGCGCCATCGGCGGCAGGAACATCCCGAGCGCCATCTTAAGACCTTTAGCGGCATTCTGCAGGCGGACGCCTATAGCGGCTACAATCCGCTCTTCAAGGCAGATCGTGGCCCCGGTCCGCTGACCCAGGCGCTGTGCTGGGCGCATGCACGTCGTAAGTTCTTCGTGCTCGCCGACATCGCCACCAACGCCAGGCGCGGCAAGGATGCCGCGCCGATCTCTCCGATCGCGCTCGAGCGGTCAAACGCATGGACGCGCTGTTCGACATCGAGCGCGACATCAACGGTCTTGCCGCCGACGAACGCCTGCAACGACGCCAGCAGGAGAGCCGACCGATCGCAGAGGCGCTTGAGGAATGGATGCGGACCGAGCGGGCAAAATTGTCCCGGAGTTCTCCGGTTGCTGAGCCAATCGACTATGTGCTGAAGCGTTGGGACGGCTTCACGTCCTTCCTCAGCGACGGCCGGATCTGCCTCACCAACAACGCCGCCGAACGGGCGCTGCGTGGCTTTGCCCTCGGCAGGAAAGCTTGGCTGTTTGCAGGCTCCGATCGAGGCGCCGATCGGGCAGCCTTCATGGCGACGCTGATCACCACCGCCAAGCTCAACGACGTCGATCCGCAGGCCTGGCTGGCCGATGTCCTCGCCCGCATCGCCGACACGCCGATCACACGGCTCGAGGACTTGCTTCCCTGGAATTGGAGCCCTTTGACGATCGCAGCAGCTAAAGCTGCCTGATCTGGGCCTTCATTATTGGGCTCACATGCAAACCGGATCGTTGAGGCCGTCAGATGGGATATCGCAACTCCGCTCTTACACTCTCAAATACGTGGCCGAGATGCTCGAAGAGGACAAAGACTTTTTGCGCGATTGCTCGATCGAGATGTTCTCGGAAGACGGTTGCCTGAGCGCCTACGACGGCTATCCCGTAACCGAATTAAGCGAAACTATCGTCGTCTTCACCGAAGACGGCATCGACAACCTTCGGCAAATCGCCGACGAGCGCAGGGCTACGGGTGACGCTCCGCCCAAACCTGCCGCAGGAAATCTCCTAAGACCATAGCCACCGCGGCCCTGGCCCTATGGGCACTGCGCGACTCTTGGCGTGGAATTGGAACGCCCGCCCAGCGCTCATGGCGTCGGCCGCGTGAACAGGGTTCGGAACAGCTCCTCTGCACGCCGCAGGCCTTCATCTGTCAGAACCACTGACTTCGCCTTGTTTGCTGGATTCGCGATCAGCCCCTTCTGGTGCAAGCGATCCAGAGCGTCCCAATCCAACCCCTTCCAAGCGCGCCTCTCTTCATGCAGCGTCAGCCAAAGCAGGCCCAGAACGGCATCGTCGATCTTGTCGGTGTCGATCTCCATGCAAGCAGTCTAACACGCAAAAGCGCCTCTGCCGCGGCCCACACCGGATGGTTACTTTACTGCCTGGAGGATGACAGGAAGTTCAGATCGCTCCGGCGCCACCTCGGCTCCGCTCATGGCATGACAGAGGCCTATCGCGCCAAATGGGACCTGCCCGGAGACTATGCGATGACAGCGCCCAGCTACGCCGCCAAGCGATCGGAACTGGCAAGGGAGTTCGGGCTCGGCATCAGAACGCCCGACGCGCCGGCCGCGAGGGCGGCGGCCAAGCGGAAGACCAAAGGCCTAGAGCCGGATGATTGCAAGTCTGTTCGACTGAAATCTTAATCCGCCTCTGGCGGAAGACGATCAAGGTGGCCGGAGAAGCCTACCGACGTCCGTGTAGAGCGCGACGAGCTGTCAATCGGTTCGGGAAACGGGATTGACGTTGCCGGTGCTCGATTGAGGCAACGACACGGTGTGGTCGACCGGGCCAACTAGCTGAGCATTTTGATCGTGGTCGGATCGGCAATGCTTCTTTCTGGCGGCGCAAAGGCACAATGTTGTAAAAGAGAGAAAGGCCTCAGCACGTCATGCCAGCTGATAGGCGACATCGAACGGATGGCTCTAGATAGCGTGTTGAAAGCAGTCCGGCCTTGGGCGCCGCAGCGTAGGTTTACAATTTGATGGCTCAACCTCAGGCCGTTCCAGCCCTCATATCAGGAGTGTATTGCGGTAAACACGCCCTATCGTCCGGCCGGTCGCGGTAACCGGTCTATGACACAACTGTCCACCGCATCGGCAGTGCATCGGATTTAAGAGGTCATGCTATCCGCGTGCGGATGTCCATAAACTGCGCCAAACGCAGCAGAATGCCGAATTGCTGCAGCGAAAAACCCCTTTTTCGCTCACCAAGGGCCCTTTGGAGAGTTATGTTCATAAAACCGCTACCCGACGTCATCTTGCACTACAAGGCGATCGTTTCCCTGCAGGTCGCAAATCTCTAAGGAGTCCGCTCTTATGAACCAAATTGCCAAAGACGTGAGCCTTGCGCTGTTCGACCGACTCGAGTCTGAAGTGCGAAGCTACGTCCGTTCGTTCCCTGTTCTATTCGACCGCGGGGTCGGCACGACGCTGACGGCGGCAGACGGTCAGGAGTACCTGGACTTCTTCGGTGGGGCAGGAGCTCTTAACTATGGGCATAACAATCGAGCGTTCAAGCAGGCACTACTAGATTACATTGAGCGCGATGGTATCGTGCACAGCCTCGACCTAGCCACCACAGCCAAGAAGGCGTTCATCGAAGCTTTCGAGCGTTACATCCTGAAGCCTAGGGGTCTGAAATACAAATTGCAGTTCACAGGTCCGACGGGCGCGAATGCCGTGGAGGCGGCGCTGAAGCTAGTCCGCCAGGTAACGCGCAGGTCAAACATCGTGTCGTTCACGGGGTCGTATCACGGCGTGAGTGCCGGTGGGTTGGCAGCCACCGCTAACAAGGAGATGAGAGCTGCTGCGGGATTTCCTCTCGCTAATGTGACGTCCTTGCCATTTGAAGGTTATCTCGGCGATTCATTCGACACGATCGACTATCTCGAGAAGCTTCTGGAGGATCCGGGCAGCGGCTTTGATACTCCTGCCGCCGTCATACTTGAAGCCGTCCAAGGGGAGGGGGGCATCAATGTTGCAAGCGTTAAATGGCTGCAGAGGTTGCGCGAATTGACTGCGCGGCACGGAATCCTTTTGATCTTGGACGATATCCAGGCAGGTGTCGGCCGAACAGGAACATTTTTCAGCTTCGAAGCATCTGGCATCGTCCCGGATATCGTTACATTGTCCAAGTCATTGTCCGCCTATGGAACGCCGATGGCGCTCGTTCTTATCAAACCTGACCTAGATGTCTGGACGCCTGCCGCGCACACAGGAACATTTAGAGGCAATAACCTGGCTTTCGTAACTGCTCGCGCGGCTCTCGAAACTTACTGGGCCGACTCAAAATTCGAAAAAGAGATCGCCTTAAAATCAAAAATTTTGGCTAAGGGACTTGAGGCAATCGCGGGCGAATACCCGGCTCTGGGGCTGGGTGTGCGAGGCCGAGGTTTAATGTACGGACTTGTATCACCAAAGGATCACTCGTTGCCGTCCCGCGTTTCGAAGGAGGCCTTTTCTCGTCGCTTGGTGCTAGAGACTGCTGGCTCCTACGGTGAAGTCCTCAAGTTTATGCCCGCTCTAACAATCGACGAGGCCGAGCTGCGTCGAGGCTTGTCAGTTATTCGCGATAGCCTTCGCGCCGTTCACGAAGGTGCGGCCGTCGGTCGATAAAAGGCGCGGCCTCGGGCGACTACGATTTGGCTTGCGGTCCGCTAGGCTTGGTTCAACCGCGCGGACCGCAGGCCGTCGTTCCGCAATTAGTCGGCTGGAAAGCTACCGCCTTTGGCCCAGATGAAGAAAGAATAGGGAGGGTCGTGGATGCTCGGCACAAATGTGATGAAGAACTACATCGATGGGGAGTGGAAGGATTCGTCCACGGGCGGACGGATCGAGGTTGATGATCCCTCTACGGGAGAAACAATTGCGGTCGTCGCAGAAGCCGGACATCAAGAAGTTGATCAAGCTGTTGCGGCCGCCGATCGAGTTTTTCGCGAGCGAATCTTAATAGACATGCATCCTTATGACCGTGGGCGTCTGTTGTTTCGCTTGGCAGACGCATTGGAGAGGCGTGACGAAGAGATAGCGATCATCAACTGCGTCGAGACAGGCAAAGGGTTGGATCTCGCTCGAGGCGAGGTAAAGACTGCGATAAGATACCTGCGATACTACGCTGGTCTAGCTGACAAGGTTGAAGGCCGTTCAATACCTCGTGGTGCCGAGTATGTGGACTACACCGTAAGAAGTCCTTTTGGCGTGTCTGCCCAGGTTGTGCCGTGGAACGGCCCGCTTGAACTAACGGCTCGTTCGTTAGCTTGCGCCATTGCAACCGGCAACTCAGTCGTGGTGAAGTCTCCTGAGCTGGCTCCCCTGTCAGGAATTGAATTTGCTCGCGCTTGCGAGGAAGCAGAGATGCCTGCCGGTGCCGTCAACGTGATCACCGGTTACGGTCATTTGGCTGGTCAGGCACTCATCCAGCATCGTGATGTTCGCCACATCGTTTTCACAGGATCTCCTGCCACCGGGCGGACCGTATTGAAAGCTGCGGCGGATCGGATCGTACCGTGCATTATGGAACTGGGTGGCAAGTCAGCTGCAGTTGTGTACTCCGACGCCGATCTCGACGCCGTGGTCGAGGCGGTTCGCATCGGCACCTATTTGAACGCCGGTCAGAATTGTAACAACCTGACAAGATTGCTGGTGGAACGGTCGATCGCAGATGAACTTCTGGAGCGAATCAAGAAGTGCGTTGAGGAACTATCCGTTGGCCCAGGACGCGACAATTGTGACATCACTCCGATGATCTCCCAAAAGCAGCGTCAGGCCGTCGAAAAGGCCTGTGGGACTGCTCTATCACAGGGAGCTCGGGCGGTTACCGGCGGCCAGGTGCTGTCAGAGAGAAGCGGTTACTTCATGGCCGCAACTGTCTTCGCTGATGTCGCGCGTGACAGTAATCTCTTCCAAAATGAAGTCTTCGGACCCGTTCTGGCGGTTACTGCGTTTGATGATCCGGCAACGGGTATCGACCTGGCCAACGGCACAGATCAGGGCTTGGCAGCAGGGGTGTTCACGAGGGACATCGATCGCGCCCTTTGGTGTGCCGATCGTCTATGGGCTGGTCAAATCTACGTAAATGGCTGGTATGTCGGGGGCGTTGAAACGCCGTTCGGGGGGGTGAAGCAATCTGGATACGGCAGAGAAAAGGGTCAGGAAGCGCTGGATGGCTACGTTCAGACCAGAAACATTGGCATCCGCATCACACACCCAATATCCCGCTGAGGCGGCAGTTCTCGTTACAGCGCCACCTGAGTCAGCCGCACATGTTTTATGTCCGCTGAGATCGATCCTCTTCGCTACCAACTTGATATGAATGGGGAGTTCCGAATGCTGAATCAAACAACATTCTCGGCCGTGCATGTGGCACCGTTGTTTCCCCCTGTGACGTCTGAGACCGTAATTGGACTGATCATTCCTTCGACGGACACACTCACCGAACTCGAAATGCGCAGGATGTTGAAGGACGACAGCATTAACTTCTCGGCAACGAGGATTAAGCATGAGGATGTGGCTTCGACCGAGGACTCAGTCGATAGCCTTTATAGCCACGTCTACAGTATAGCCCGAGCCGGCGAATTGTTCGATCCTCCTGGTGAGGTCAACGTGTTTGTGTATGCGTGCACGTCAGGATCGGCAGTCATTTCGCAGGAAAAGCTGGAACAGGAATTGCATCGAGCTCGGCCCGGGTCTTCATTGACCTCCCCTATGACGGGAGCTTTGCGGGCGTTTGAAAAACTTGGCATAAAGCGTATTGATATGCTTACCCCCTACGTAGACGAGGTCGGTGCCGTTGTTGTTGATTGTATTGAAAAATATGGTTTCGCGGTCCGTGCATCCGCCTCTTTCAATTTGTTAACTGGCCCCGAAATTGCGGCAGTCTCTCCCGAAAGTATCTTTGAAGCTGCCTGCTCGATGGTCACCTCCGAAGCCGATGCACTGTTTATCCCGTGCACTCTCCTTCGCACATCTAGCATGATCGATCGTTTAGAGGAGCGGCTCGGGAAGCCTGTGATCACTGCTCACCAGGCTATGTTGTGGGACGCATTGAGACTTGCGCGATATGAAAAGCCTATACTGGGACACGGTCAGCTTCTGAAGCAATTAACATAGGCTAGGAGTTAAGCAATTCCCCTAGCATGTTGGCAAGGCAGCTAATAGCTGTACTCCCCGACAGATGCCGTCAGCCGGAGAGTGGGCGAGTGGCACCGTACCCCTCTGGCGCGAACCGTCGCTGAGCAAGGTCCATTCTTGTATTGGTCCTGAACGGACGATAGGGAGCAGTCCCGCATGCAGAGGCAAGGTATTGTCGGCATCAAAAGCAATGCCTGCGGTCTATGCTGGCATCGATGGTGTAAGGACTTGTCCAGCCGAGACGGTGATCTCGATCCCGAGCTCGGACCCGATCAATGCCGCCACACTCCTGGCTGGCCTCGCCGAGATGATTACTTTCTACTCCTAGCAGGCGGCCATGCTGACCGGCCTGGTCTCTGTCGCCCATGCAGTCACCGCGCCAGCGACGCTGCGAAATCAGAGGTGGGCGTAAGGGCCCCTACATGGACCACAGCCTACGCCGACGAAAGCGCCTCTGCCGCGGCCCACACCGATTGGTTACGATTGAGGCAATATTATTCCCTGACAAACAGGAACGTTGTACCTTGAGCAAATCTGGAAATGTATCGAGCATCGATGCAGGCCAGAGGCATTTTTGCTTTCGGAGAAGAGGGCAGCCACAGGCTGTCCGCGCTCGTTAACGCTCCAGCGGTAAACGGTATGATCGGTCGCCTGTTTTTGCGTATGACCGCAGGAACGAGCCGCAGTCTAAGATGTTCGGTTTCATGCCGGCAAGCACGAGTGCGTGCCATATGGTCACCTGGTTGGCGGTTAGGACTGAACGTCCTGAAATCTTCTCGAAAGTTTCCACGCGTGTTAACGAACTGATTGAGGTACAGGGAACCAGGATTGGGTCGTCGGAGAATGGCCTCGTCGAAACAAACTCAGTCAGTTCGGCTTCGCAGTCGATGTCAAAAATCTCTCCGCTCGCCGGACAACTCATATGCCAGACTGTTCCAACGCTGATACCAACCTCTGAGAGGAACGAGACAAGAAGTTTCGCGATTTCAGGCGAATAGGGCAACATAACGTCAACCCTTTTCGCTCCAAGTACGTCAAGCGCTGCCAAAAACGCCATTGAAGTATTCGTAGCGGGCGCCGCGGCATTGTCGGAAAGAAGCTGGATTTGGCGGTGTGCGTACGGAACGCCTTTGAAGAAACTGGCAGATGTGCAGGCCCAAACGACTGAATCGCACCCCTGCTTCCGCAATTGACGCGCAGCGGCTGACAGTACGTCCTCATCAGCTAATCTGGCGTAATAATCAACGCCATTGTATAAGGCATCGTCGCGTGTTGGGGTAGAAATATATTCTACGCTGCCAAGGTTGCGATCTGCGAGCCAATTAGAGATAAATTTGTCGTCCCTCAGCTCGTACGGAATTTTATTGTCACTTGGCACCATAGCGCCCATTCTCTTACAGCGCTTGGGACTGTTATCCAAAACCATGTCATTCCCCAATCTTGATGTAGTTGTGTCACCAACGTGGAGAGCCGGATCCAACCCTATGAAGCACGCCCAGCACTTGCTTCTTCCTTACTGGTATGCGAGGCCGGCGGGGCAGCTGTCGATATGCGTAGCGCAGAACGCGGTCAGGCGGCGGAGGTCAAAAGATCGACATGTTATGATGGCGCGCGCTTCCAACTCCAAAACGACGCTCAAGATAGTGTAGACCAATAACTGCCGGCACACTGACCGCCAGGAAGAAAGCCCCGACCATCGTCATCGGTTCAAGATATCGGTAGTTGATATTCGAAATTATTCGGGCTTGGTTCATCAACTCCACAACCGTGATCGTGGAAAGCAGCGGCGTTTCCTTGAACATGCCAACCACATAATTCGCAAGAGCCGGAATAATGGGGGGGACCGCCATTGGTATGACGATATATCTCCATGTTTGAGAACGGGTCAGATTCAGTGCTTTGGCAGCCTCCCACAGTCCCCGGTCAACGCTTTCAATGCCGGCGCGGTAAACTTCTGATGTGTAACTTGAGTAGTGAATGCCAAGGGCGAGAACACCGGCCGTGAGCGGGCTGAGGTAGATACCAATATCTGGAAGCACATAAAAGACGAAGTAGAGCTGCACGAGCAGCGGGGTGCCGCGAACGAAGTTGACACAGAACCGAAGCGCCGACGAGATGCGTGGTCCTGCAGACCTGCGCCCTATCGCGATCGCAAGCCCGAGAGTCAGGGCGAGCGCCGACGCGAGCAGGGTAGCCAAAATGGTGATCTTTACGCCTGCAAGGAGGTGCGGAAGTATCTCAAACGCAAATGGCCATTCCCAGGTCATGTGCCGCGCTCCGAGGGCTGGGTAGGCGCCAGGTTGCGCTCTAGCCATCGCATCAACGACCAGAAGCCTATTGCGAGAAGGAAATAGACGAAAAGAATGGTGAGGAATGGCACAGCAGTGTCGCCGGTCTGCACTCGTACGCTCTGCGCCCGAAATGTCATGTCCGACAGAGAAATCAGCGAGACGATAGAGGTGCCCTTCAGGATCTCGACAATACTGTTTGAAAACGGATGTATCATCAACCTCAGCGCTTGCGGTAAAAGCACATAGCGAAGACGGTGCACCTTTTTTAAGTTAAGCGCGATGCACGCCTCAAATTGTTCGCGAGGAAGGGCCAGCATAGCGCCTCTAACTATTTCAGACATGTACGCACCGGCATTCAGACCGAGGACAAGCACCCCGGCTTGAAATGGAGTTAAGGATATACCGAGGAGAGGGAGCACGAAATAGGCCCAAAAGAGCTGAACGAACATCGAGGTTCCTCGAAAGAACTCCATGAACACACGAGCCGGCACGCGTAGCCACACGGTGTTTGACAGGCGCGCAAAGCCGACGGCGAAGGCAACCAAAAGCGCCAGCACGCTGCCCAGCACGGTGAGTTCCACGGTAAGAATCGCGCCTGCCAAGATCAGCGGTAGGAACTGGACAGACTCCGGCATCACAGGCTCAGTCCTGCAGCGACGATCTTGCGAAGGAAAAGCTTCGTCCGATCTTGTTGGGGGTTACAAAAGATTTCCGCCGGCGGCCCCTCCTCGACGATACGGCCCCCGTCGAGGAAGAGAACGCGGTCGGCGAAATCACGGGCGAAGCTCATCTCATGAGTAACTAGGAGCATGGTCATATCCGTTTCATTCCCCAGTTTCCGGAGAACGTTCAAGACCTCCTCGACCAACTCAGGATCGAGGGCGGAGGTAACCTCATCGAAAAGCATAATCTTAGGCTTCAGCGCGAGCGCGCGCGCAATGGCGACTCGTTGCTTCTGCCCGCCAGACAGTTCGGCGGGCAAGGCCGCTGCTTTATTCTCCAGGCCAACCATTTCAAGGAGACCGAGCGCGAAGTCACGCGCTTCGTTTTCGGAAAGTCCCTGTGTAAGGATAGGCGCAAGCGTGACATTGCGCAGAACCGACATGTGGGGAAATAGATTGAAATGCTGAAACACCATCCCGATGTCCCGACGCATCTGGTGAAGGTGCCCTTCCCTGTGACGGGGAGAAAGCTGGGCGATGTCAGGGCCCAGAAGCGGTCTGTCATTTACAGTAATATTTCCTCCTTCAATCGTTTCAAGGGTCATCAGGATACGAAGTATCGTAGTCTTGCCGGACCCAGACGCTCCAATCAGTGCCAATTTTTCGCCCGCCGACACTGTCAATGAAAGGTCTGTTAGTACTCTATGAGCACCATACAATTTGCAAACCTTATCGAATTGGACCGCAGGAAGAGACATCAACTAACTCTCTGATAGGCGACAGGGGCGGGGGAGGCTAGTAAGATACGCGTTCTTAGCCTCCCCTCACAATGACTACTACTTTTTACAAAGCTGCTCCGCGGTAGCCGTATCAATCCCGAATGCAGCGGCTTCCATTTTAAACTTTTTCAAAATCTCCATGTATTTACCGCTTTCGCGGACCTTCTTAATGCCATCGTTATAGGCGTCTCTCAACGCCACATCATCTTTGTTGAAGGCGGCAGCTTGGCAGCCAATTGGAAAGTCGGGAACTGGCAAATACTTAAATTTCGACTTATCTACAAGCTTTTCAAATAGGCCGGGGGTTGCCAAAGTATCGTGGAAATAGACGTCAACCCTACCATCTGTCAGAAGCTTTAGACCACTAGGCGCATCTGGAAAGATTATAATCTTATCCGTTGGAATGCCCGCCTTTAAAGCAAGTTGTTGGGCGACGCACCCCCCGCATACAGCTACTGTGGCGCCAGCAGCAGCTAGATCTTTGACACTCTTCACCGTATCGGCGAGCTTATTGGAAAGGACAAATGAACCTCCGTCGCAGATCAGGGGCTCTGAATAGATAACAGCCTCACATCGTTGTGGGGTAATCATCAGACTGCCAGACGATGCGAACGTTGCGCGTCTAGATTGCACAGCGGGGATCATTGCTCCATATTCCATCACTTGCCCCGAAAACCGTGTGATGCCGACCTCTCCCAAGATCGCTTTGTCTAGTTCCGGCCCCGCTCCTGTGGGTGAACCATCCGCACCCATAAACGCATAGGGCGGTTCATTGGCGATGGCGATTGTGACACCGTCTGACTTAGCCTGTTCCAACGTCTGGGCAACTGCGAAGCAGGGCGCTGCAGCAGTGACCGCCAGAGTAAACAGTAGGCGACCAAAGCGTGAAAAGCGTCGTTGAATTTTATCCATCATGGCTATTCCCCATTATCCGGTTCTTATTCGGGTGGCCTCTAACAGAGTTTCGTCCACCGGACGCCCATGCTATCCCGCCGTGAGGACCGGTTCGCTGCTGATTGGCCGGCATTTGCGCAGAAAAAATTCCCTTTGACACGCATTACGAAGGAAAGCGGCGATAGTGCTGGTCCGTCTAAAGGGTCGGACCCGGTGACGACGGCGGAAAGGATAGCGGCTGTCTGCCCGGCTGCAAGCGCGACCCGCAGCAACTGGTTCGTGTTGGCGGCAAGAACCTTGGATGATTGAAGCGCCGAGGCGCTGCAAGGGCTAGCGGTTGTTAAGTGGCGACTCGCGACATCTGAAGCGCTGTCAAAGACAATCGGGGCACCGCATTTGGCGGTCAACGAGATCAGCCGGCGGCGTCCTTTCACAAGATCGCCAAGCGCGACCGATCGCCTACCTCTACATCGGCAGCCTTCGAGTGGCTGCTGCGCCCGCCCAGCCGGGCGGGGCACCGTCGTCTAGAGTCTTGCCCCAAGTCTCGGAAGCCTGGAACGGTTGTTCCGAAACACTATGTGTCGGCCCCGAGCGCGGGCCGGTAAAGCAAAGCATTGACGAAATCCGAACGCCGGACGGATTGTGCGGGTTTGTTGACACGGGAGTTCGCGTCCCGTGTTGCTAGCCGGGGCAACCCGCAATACCTCCTCGACAGCCGCACTTGTGCCGCGACTTTGCAGCTTTCGTGCGCAAACAGGGCTCATTTCGCAGAGGTATGCATCATAATTCTGCTAGCTTCCGGCGGGAGATGGAGGGAACCGCCGTTGCTTTTCGACTATATAATTGTAGGTGGCGGTTCATCCGGATGCGTGATGGCGAACAGGTTATCGGCCAATGGCAGTCACGTCCTGCTCATAGAGGCCGGTCCTGATTTTCCCCCGCACGCGATTCCTGATGATATACTCGATGGCAACCCCACGCGGGCTTACTACAATCAGGGCTATCAGTGGCCCTCACTCTCAGCAGCCATTGCGCAAAACACCAACAGACGCGTGCACTATGAGCAAGCTCGGGTCATAGGCGGAGGCTCTAGCATCAATGCCCAGGTCGCCAACCGGGGTGGCCCAGCCGATTATGATGAATGGGCGTCCATCGGCGCAACGGGTTGGGATTGGGATGGCGTACTGCCATATTTCCGCCGACTCGAATGCGATCTCGACTTTCGCGATCACTTCCACGGCAATGAAGGGCCCTTGCCTATTAGCCGCGCCGATATCGGAGAGTGGTCCGGATTCGTTAGGGCGGTGTCGACCGCTTTTGAAGATCAGAATATTCCCTACCGGCCAGACTTCAATGGCGAATTTCGCGATGGTCACTCAATTGTTCCATTGACGAACCGCAATCGTCGTCGCGTGTCAGCTGCGATGGCTTATTTGCCGGATAGCGTCCGCGCTCGGCCCAACCTCAGAATTTTGTCCGAAACAACTGTTGTACGATTAACCTCTTCAGGGCGTCAAATAAAGGGCGTCGTTACTGAGAGCAAGACTGGTTGCCAATCCTATAGCGCGCCTACGGTAGTCCTGTGCGCTGGCGCTATTCATTCGCCCGCCTTGTTGATTCGGTCTGGGATTGGCCCGGGCGATCAGCTGTCAAAACTCGGCATTCAGGTTGTCGCAGATATAAACGGGGTTGGAAAAAATCTTCAAGAGCACGCTGGGGTAGCCATCTCGGCGTACTTGAAACCGAAGGATCGGATGTTGCCGACCGCGACTGGATACATCCAGATGCATGCTCGGTATTCATCCGGTCACGACGATTGCCCCCCTACCGATATGGCCATCTCAGTTCTCGCAAAATCTGCCTGGCATCCAGTTGGCAAACGCCTAGGGACCCTCAATTTCTGGGTTAATCGCGTCTACTCGACAGGAACGGTTTCCCTCAAAAGTTGCTCTCATTTAGCTGAGCCAGAGGTGAATTTCGATATGCTGAGCGACGAACGCGACGCCGAGCGATTGAAAAAAGCGTTTCGATTCGTGGCGAGGCTGGTTGATCATAAAGCCCTAGTGAATACTGCCTTGGACCCCTTTCCTTCTACCTGGACTGGAAAAGCGAAGCTAATCGGAAAGTACAACAGTTTGAACTACGGCATCACATCAATCTTGGCGGCGCTTATGGATAGCTCTTCTTTGATTCGCCGAAGCCTCATTAAATTCGCAATCACAGATGGCCGCGGCATTGCAGACCTTGTAAACAATGACGAGCTACTTGATCGCTTTGTACGACAGAACGTTTTTGGGAATTTTCATCCCACTTCGACCTGCAGAATGGGATCTGCTGACGATCCGACCAGCGTGACGGATCCGTCAGGCCGCGTTCATGGAATGTCGGGCCTAAGAGTCGCCGATGCATCGGTGATGCCTTTCTGCCCGCGAGCGAATACGAACATCCCTACGATTATGGTTGCAGAGAAAATGTCTGATGCCATCCTGCTTGAGCGCGATTAGCAGGAAAGGTATGGGTTGCCAGGTATAATTCCTGCAAGATGATCCGTCCGCGAGGCACATCCTCACTTCAGCAGGCCTATTCTGACACAGCTGGGACTTATCGATTGTATCCGCACCGGAGGCCACTGCATCGTCGCGGTCGACCACCCCTGCAGGCCGCTGCGGTCGGCGCTTGACCTTGCCGCCCAGCATGTTCGGAAAGGAAGAGAGCCGTTGCGCTTGCGCCAGGACAGCAGAGTGCAGTCGCCTCGTCCCAGCATGTACTGCGATCCGTCAGGCAACGAGAACCCGCGTCTCACCGATGCGGATCGCCAGCGGAGCCCAAAAGCTTTGCTTATGCGCGCAGAGGCTACATAACGCTGAGTTCCTCTATCCAGGCTGATAAAATGCACCAAATGGCCCGTTGGAAAGGACTACAGTTTCAGAAACGGCGGCGGCGAACCTCACGCCAAGCAGATGGAATACCAAGCATGACCGCTTACCGCGACGGCCCCACTTCGCCACTGTTCCGGCCTGCCAGCTTTGACGGTAACGTCACGTTCGAGGAGCTTGCAGGCCATCAAGACGTCTCAGCCGAGCTGGCGCGGGCAGCTCCGTTCGCACATTCCGGCTCCTGCGTCGCTTGGGGCATTCCGTTCGAAATCGGGCGCCCGGTTTTTCTCAAGGGTCAGGCGGTTACGGTCGAGGTTCCGCTAACCACCGCGCGATGGTTCGTATTCCTGCACGCCTCTGATGTTCGTCCGCTGTCCCCCGATCAGAATGGATTGATCTCTCCCATGCGAGGGATTGGTCAACTCGGCGAGCATGCGGCGAATTACGTCCTGATTTACGAGGATGGCACCGAGCAAAGGGCAGAAGTCCGGCGGCGACATCAGGTTGGATCGCTGCTCTTCCGGTGGGGGGAGCATTGCACCCAAGCGGTTGCGGCTAGAAAGCCTCACCCGCTAGGTCTCAGTGAGGCCGACCAGCCAAAGCCAATAAGCAATGCCGCTTCTTATCGGTGGCCCATCGGGTGGGGGATACGCCAGCAACAGGCGCTGTTCGAGGAGGGGCCCTGGATGAATTTCGTTTGGGCCTTCGAAAATCCGCATCCAGAGAAAGCCGTTGAGGCGATCAAGTTCGAACCTGTCTCCGGCAGTCTGATCATCTCCGGAGTTTCCGCAGGCGATAGCCGTTCAATGCCGCTCCGTTGGGAGAAGCGCAAGAAAGCGCTGCTCAGGATGCCGCCCGAAGTGAGCTTCGATTCCACGCTCGATGAGCATGGTCTCTTCAATCAGATCCAGCTCGATCTCGGCCAGGTTATCTCTGCAAGCCCACGGTTGGTCTATCCTACCGAGCATTGGGAAAAGACGCGTCAAAATCTGCAACCGGAAGCGAGCCCGACCGAAATCGTCATCGAATATGCGGCGCATTCCGATGCCTGTTTTCACCTCTTTGGGGACAGAACGATCCTGGTTAATGATCTTGAAAACAATGCCCCGCAAAGCGAACCGGTGCTGCAGAGCATTCTGCCGGCCAATCAACGCGTGATCCTGCGCGTCGTCGAGCAGGCAACGAATAAGCCTGTCCCCGTAAAGCTTCATGTGCATGGTTCGACAGGTGAGTATCTTGCTCCATCAAATGGAAACCGCAACCCAAATCCGCGATGGTTCGAGAATTACAGCACCGAGCATTGGCAAGGCCTGCATCTGTCGACCTACATCTCAGGACAGACCACGATCGAATTGCCGTTAGGTGACGTTTACCTAGAGATCACGAAGGGATTTGAGGTCAAGCCGATCCGGCGGAAGTTCCATATCACTCGAGAAACTGAGCTTATTACCGTAGAGCTCGAGAAGGTCCTTGATTGGCGCGAACAAGGCTGGGTCACCGCCGATACGCATGTACATTTTCTGGCTCCCGCAACAGCTATGCTGGAGGGCGCCGCTGAAGGCGTAAACGTCATCAATCTCCTCGCGAGCCAATGGGGAGAGATGATGTCCAATGTCGGGGATTTTGACGGCAGGACAACGTTTGGAAGCAGAGCGGCCGGAGGTGACGGCGAGTTTCTTGTCCGCATCGGCACCGAGAATCGACAACGCGTCCTCGGTCACATCTCCCTGCTCGGCTATTCCGGCAACATGATTGTTCCCCTTGCCGCGGGCGGCCCTGATGAATCGGCCGTCGGCGACACGGTCAATGTTCTCATAACCGAATGGGCGCGGCAATGTAAGAAGCAGGGCGGCCTCGTCGTCCTGCCGCACTTCCCCGATCCTCGGATGGAAGGCGCCGCAACGATCGTCCTGGGGGAAGCAGACGCGGTCGAAATGATGTCATTTATTGACTATTATAGCGGCATCGATGCCTACTCTCTCTCCGACTGGTATCGCTACCTGAACAACGGGTATCATATCCCAGCGGTGGCTGGCACAGACAAGATGTCGGCCGAGTTTGCCGTAGGCCTGACCCGGACCTACGCAAGAATCCCCGGTCATCGGGAATTCTCCTACGAAACGTGGATGGACGCTGTCCGAGCAGGCCATACGTTTGTGACCTATGGCCCTCTGATGGATCTTAATGTTGACGGAAAACCCATGGGCGGCCGCATTGGCCTTTCCTCGTCGGGTGGAACGGTCAACATCAGCTGGAACGTCGCAAGTGTGATCGTGCCGATGACCAGGATCGACCTTATCGTCAATGGCGAGGTCAGAGAAAGCCGTACCCTCAAACCGTGGCAGGATGCCGGAAGTTGGTCGGTGCGTGTCCAGAAAAGCTCCTGGATCGCGTTACTTGTTCGCGCGAAATACGATGACAAACCTGAGGTGATCGCCGCTCACTCGTCGGCAGTCATGATCGATGTCGAGGGATCTCAGTTATTTGCCGCGGCCGACGCGCTCACAATCCTGGACCAGATCGAGGGATCGATGGCCTACATCGACACGATCGGAACCCGTGCCGAGGCCAAGCGGTACAAGGAGATGCGGCTTGTGCTCCAGTCGGCGTACCATCGCCTGCACAATCAAATGCATCAAATGGGCTACCATCATCCGCATACCCCCGGCACGCACCATTCCGAGCATGATGAGTGAAAATACCATAACCGCGGACACGGTTTTTTTCAAAGAGCAAGGCCAATGGAAAATCCGACAATCAGAAGGAAGTTCGCCAGAATAGCTTTTGCAGCAATAGTGCTTGCCACTGCCTGCGGGCCGGCCTCCTCCCATATCGCGGTCGGCTCAGTTGGTTCGTTCGGGGCTGGGCTTGCACACCCGCTCTCCGGCCTTGACCACGTAACGGTGATAGTCGCGGTCGGTCTGTGGGCGGCGCTGAAGGGCGGACGCGCGCTCTGGGCATGGCCGGTTGCGTTTCTCAGCTTGATGCTTACGGGCGGTGCGCTGGGGATCGCTGGCGTGCCAGTCCCCTTCGTAGACCCTGTCATCCTCGCCTCGATTGTGGCGCTGGGCCTGCTGATCGCCGCTGCGGTAGACCTCCCGGTGGCGGCAGGCGCGATCATCATTGGCTTCTTTGCGCTTTTCCACGGTCACGCGCATGGCACCGAGATCCCTGAGACCGCGGGGGGGTTCGTATATCTTGCCGGCTTTGCCCTTGCCACAGCACTTTTGCACGGCGCAGGTATCTGCTTGGGTCTGTTACCAGGCCAGCGTTTTCGTGCCCTCGTGAGACTTGCGGGCGCGGCGACCGCCACAGCTGGCTTGATGATGATCGTCGGCACGCTCTAGCAATCGTCACACGACGTCGGGCAAAGTTGTTGGCTGGCCAGCAGCGAGCACCTTTTCTTCATAAGCCGCGCGAGATCCTGTTCGGCCGCCAGCTCCGGCATGGTGATGTCATCCTTCTCGGCCACGCAGCCAAGTAGGTACTCACGATGAGGCAACCGCTGGCCTGGGGCGCCAGGCTGACAGGTTGTGATCGATAGCCTCGACCAGATCCAAACTGATCGCAAGAACTTCGCTCGAAGCCCATCTCCAAAAGTCGTTCAAAACCCATTTAGCCATATACGGGGGCCGGCGCGGTCGCCTAGCTGTTTGATCCCAGGCTCACATGACGATGCTGAGGTCAAGAGGTGTGTTAGGGCGGCATCGTATTGCTCCCTATTGGTGGC
>NZ_JAMYLQ010000057.1:0-18018 GCF_040318115.1 Mesorhizobium sp. M1312
GGCATCCCGAACCTCCCAGCGCAAAGCGCGCCAAACTGTTCGCGATGTCCTCGCACACCTGTTCGCGATGTCCCCGGTCCAAACAGGGGGGAGATCGGATGCCGCGCCGGCTTTCGCCAATCACTGACGTCGCAGGACGGGCGGCAAGGACGAAACTGCCAATCTCCCCCCTCGTGGGGGAGATGTCCGGCAGGACAGAGGGGGGCGCGAAGGATCGCAAGCTTTCCCGATTGGCCTGGCGCGTACCCTCATGAACCGCTTCGCCGAACTCCTCGACCACCTCGTCCTGACGCCGTCGCGCAACGGCAAGCTGACGCTGCTGACCGATCACTTCCGCAGCGTCGAGGATCCGGATCGCGGCCTCGCGCTGGCCGCCATCACCGGCGACCTCACCATCGCGGCGGTCAAGCCGGCGATGCTGCGCATGCTGGTCATGGAGCGCATGGACCCGGTGCTGTTCGGCTATTCCTACGACTATGTCGGGGACCTGGCGGAGACCGTGTCGCTGGTCTGGCCGCAATCGCCCGCGGATATCGCCAACCATGAGCCGACGCTCGCCGAGGTCGTCGCAAAGCTGCAGGCGGCGAGCCGTTCCGACGGGCCGAAGGTGCTGGCTAGACTGCTCGACAGCGCCAGCATCTCAGCGCGCTTCGCCATCATAAAGCTGGTCACCGGCGGCCTGCGTATCGGCGTCTCGGCGCGGCTGGCAAAGCAGGCGTTGGCCGATCTCGGCAAGGTCGACATCGCCGAGATCGAAGAGCTTTGGCATGGGCTGACGCCGCCCTATGCCGAGCTGTTCGCCTGGCTGGAAGGCAAGGCAGAAAAACCCAGAAAAACAGCGCTGGCGCTGTTCCGGCCGGTGATGCTGTCGAACCCGATCGGTGACGGCGATCTCGAAAAGCTCTACCCGGCCGACTACGCCGCCGAGTGGAAATGGGACGGCATCCGCGTCCAGGCCGTATCGGAAGGCGGCATTCGCCGGCTTTATTCGCGCACCGGCGACGACGTCTCCGGGGCTTTTCCGGACCTCGTAGAGGCGATGGATTTTTCCGCCACCCTCGATGGCGAGCTTCTGGTCGGCGATCCCCGGCAGGCGACCGGCACGTTCTCGGACCTCCAGCAGCGGCTGAACCGCAAAAGCGTGACACCGAAGATCCAGCAGCAATACCCGGCGTTCATGCGCTGCTACGACGTGCTTCAGATCAGCGACGAGGACTTGCGCGCGCGCCCTTTCCGCGAGCGGCGCGGCCGCCTCGAAGCCTTCGTGCAGACGCTCGATCCGAGCCGCTTCGATCTTTCGCCGCTAGTTGAATTCACCGACTGGCAGGCGTTGGAGGAATTGCGCCGCAAGCCGCTGCATCCGGTCATCGAAGGCGTAATGCTGAAGCGCTGGGATTCGCCCTATCTCACCGGCCGGCCGAAAGGTCCATGGTTCAAATGGAAGCGCGACCCGCACACGGTCGACGCCGTGCTGATGTATGCCCAGCGCGGCCACGGCAAGCGTTCGAGTTTTTATTCCGATTACACGTTCGGCGTCTGGTCCGGTCCGGAAGGATCGGAGGAGCTGGTGCCGGTGGGGAAAGCCTATTTCGGCTTCACCGACGAGGAACTGAGGCAGATCGACAAATATGTCCGCGATAACACGATCGAGCGTTTCGGCCCGGTCCGCTCGGTACGGGCCGACCGCAGACAAGGGCTCGTGCTGGAGGTGGCGTTCGAAGGACTCAACCGCTCGACACGGCACAAATCCGGCGTCGCCATGCGCTTTCCGCGGATTTCACGGCTGCGCTGGGACAAGCCGGCGGCCGAAGCCGACCGCATCGAGACGCTGCAGGCGCTGCTTGACAATTAGACCTTTGTTTTGAGCATCGGATTTTCCCAAAACCGGTTTCCGCCCTCGGGTCAAGTCCCGTGGGCATGCTTTTGGGTCCGACGCTCTACGGAATAATCGAGACACGGATCTCGTAGATGTCGACCGACTTGCCCTGCTTGTCGAAGTCGGAATTGATGGCGATGGTGCCGGCAGCACCCGGATGTTTGTCGGGAAAGCGCACGTCGAACAGATATTCGTTGCGCTCGTGGCCGACCGCGTAGCGCTTGCGGCCGCAGTCGCCGAGTTCGCCGAAATTGCAGTCGACGGAGATCTGCGTCTCCTGGCCCTCCTCGGAGCGAGCGATGATGTCGAACGTGGCGTGCTTGCCGGCGAGTCTTTCCAGCACGCCTTGCCCGACGTCGAAGCTGATCGCCGAACCGGAGGCGCCCGACCGGATGCGCAGGAAGGAACCGCTGTCGTCCTGCATGACTTCGGCCTTGGCATCCGAAGGCGCACTGACAAGCGTCGGGTCGCTCGGCGAAAACACATTGATCCAGTCGCGCTCCGCATAGCCGGGGTCCAGCGGCGATGCTGTGTCGCTTGGCGGCGTGAAATCATCGTCTTCCACCGTCGGTGGCGTTTGCGGCGGCGCCGTGTCGAGTTCGGCCGCCGATTTGAAGACGCCGGTCTGCGCAGCGAAATAGAGGCCGATACCGACAGCTGCAAGCAGCGTCACGCCGAGGAAGATCGCGGTGAGAGGCAGGCGGGGGCCTCTCACCCGCCTGTCGTCGCGGTCGGGCATCACCTCTGCGTCGTCGTCTCCGGTCGATGGAGGGGACGACAAGTCGATCTCCGGCGCACCGGGAAAATCCGCTTCGGGCATGATATCGGGAACAACCGGCAAGACGCGCGAGCGAGGCGCGTCGGAAGCGGGGGGCGCGTCGGAAGCAGCGGGCTTCACCGGACCGCCGATAACGACGTCAGGCGGGGACGCGGGTTCAGCATCTGCGCCGGCATCCGGTTCGGCTTCGGCCTCGGGTTCGGCTTCGCTGTCAGCCGGCTGCTTCACCGCCGGTGCTGCAGCGTCATCATCAGTCGGCCGGCCGACATCGGGAACTGCCGGCAGGAACTCGGATTCGATTTCGGTGATCTTGGCCTGCACCGCCTTGCGGCGCTTGATGGCGACTTCCACCGTCACACCCGGGTTGGCCTGCAGGGCACGATCAAGTGCGGCGAAGGCCGATCGATAGACCCGCTCGCGAAACGCGCGGTCTTCGGCATTGCCTTTCTCGAAGGCATTGCGGATCGCTTTTTCGATCGCGTCCAAACGGGACCCCTCTGCACGTACGGTCACATTGTTATGATCGTTAGCCGTAGGCGATCAATCAATCAACGGGCCAGCGGCCGCATTCTGCCTTCGCGATGCATCCAAAGCCCATTTCGGCGGTTTTCGGTAAAGAAATCAACATTTTTCGCCGGTTTCCCGATGCAGCGCCAACGCGACCGCGCGCAACCTGCCGGTGCGGCATCGCGCGACCGCATGGCGGATCGGCGCAGCCGCCGCTTATAGGCCCGGCATGAGCCCACACGAAATGCCAAGTCCCATCTTGAATTTATGGCGGGTTGCGTCTATCACCCAGCGCATCTTGGAGGCCCTGGCTTCCCGGGCCGCTTTAGCTCAGTTGGTAGAGCACATCATTCGTAATGATGGGGTCAGGTGTTCGAGTCACCTAAGCGGCACCAAACAATTTCAAGCACTTAGCTGATATTTCGCCGGTCACTCGGGTCCAAAATGGCTCCGGGGTAACGCTGAGGGTAACAAACTTGCCGATCGGTGCTCGATCGTCGTTCAGGGCCAGGCGCCGATCATCCGCCCGTCGCAAGAATGATCTCTGGAAGCAGGCTTGCCGTCGCACTCGTCTTGAGCGATCCTCACATCGGGCATTGGGGATTCTCATCATGAAAGATTTCGTTACGACGATTCTCGGGGTCGTCGGTGTCTTCGGCGCAATGGCGATCGGGCTTACGGCACTCGCTTTCTACACTGTCGCATTCGAAGCCGATACCAATGAGCGGTTCGGCTGGAATGGATGGTGGGTGCCAGTCCTGTTTTTCGTCGGTGTAATGATATTCCGCTCGGGGCTGCTGATCGCCGCCGCTATGGTGATTGGCGGCTACGGAGCCTATTATGCTTGGGAATGGCCGCTTTGGATCGTCGTCCCGGTCTTCTTCCCAGGTCTTGCGTTCATGATTGCTGGCTTGCTGATCGCTGCTGTCGGCGGGGTAGCGGAGCGCGTACGCGGATGACCCGAATTGTCGCTATCGGCGCATCAGTCGCACTCATCGTCGCCATTCTAACGTTGCCGTACGGGTACTACCAGGTCTTGCGCCTCGCCATTTTCGCGGCTGGCATCTATTGCGGGATCAAGGCGAAATCGTCGGGCGATGACAAACTGGCATTAGGGCTGTTTTTCGTAGCACTGGTGTTCAACCCAATCCTTCCGGTGTATCTGACGCGAGAAATATGGTTGCCGCTCGATTTGCTTGCCGCGGCTCTTTTCGCATTCGCTGCCTACAGGCTTCCGAAAATCAATTCATCTCGCCAGCAGGACGCCCCCTCGCCTTGACCTCCAGTGCCGCGACCGCAGCCAATGCCACCGGATTTTGGAGAGGGAGGGCGCCTGCAACCAAAGAGAAATCGGGATGCAGCGTTGCCGGCTTGTCCGGTGTCGGATACAGCCAAGCAGCGCTCGGCCTTCACGGCGATCCGGCAGAGGATGTAGGGCATCGATAAAGGTTACAGCCAGACACTGGAGTTGTAATTGGTGAATGAAAGTTTAGCTGCTGCCGTCTCGGCGTTCGGTGCATCCCTTACCCGTTTCGACACCTTGCTTCATGCGCTTGAACAGGCCGAGATCGCCGAACTGCCGGCAAGCGGCATCATCGTCAACACGTCCGATTGGTACGGCATGCTCGGTATCAAGGACGGCGACGGCAATTACGTCTCCGGCGGGCCGCTGGCGGACGTGCCCGAGCGCATTTGGCGTTTGCCGGTGGCTATACGAACGCCATGGCGGCCGGCTCATTCCTCGTCGGCGCTTTCGGAACCGCTGTCGCGCTCTATGACCGGATGCAAACCACAGTCGAGGCCGGCTACGCCAACGACGATTTTTCCAAGAACCTGATCACGCTGCTCGGCGAGGAGCGCGTCGCGCTGGCGGTCAAGCGGCCCGAGGCGCTGATCATCGGTGACTTCCCGGCGGGACGTAGGAACTGCCCGGCATACAAATCAGAATTGCCCCCCTCCCGTCATTGACAGCCATGGGTTGTCGAGAGGTATATCTGAAGTGAGGATTGAACTCCTCATGGGGGGAGCATGGATAGTGTTGTTCAAGCACTGATTGACGCCGTTATCAGGCAAGGTGAATTCGCCGCGTCTCTCGCCACTGCTGTGGTAGGTGGCTGTATCGCGCTCATTAGCTGGCGAGTCACACAAGGAGAGCTACCGCAAGCTCGGCGCCTTCGAGCGATGTTCCTCATTTTCACTGCCATTGTCCTTATGAGTATATCAATAGCGCTATTCTACCTTGCGTATGGCAACATTATTCACTCTATGCCTGATTTCGCGCTGATAGATAAAACGCCTGAAATAACTCCCGATCAATTCCGTAGTAAGCTTCGGGACGCCGGGTTGGGGGATGCGCAATTTTTCTTTCTCGGGCAAATGCTGTTTTTTGCACTTGGCTTCGTTGCGATCCTTATTTTCTTTTTTTGCAACTACAGAGTCGTACAAGGGGGGAAACCGAAATGATCGTCGACCGTCGCAAGGCCTTAGGCCTTCTAGCTACCACTACTATGTTAGGAATCGGCCGCCCCGCGCAGGCACAAGATGCTCTGGGAACTGCCGAATTGATCGCCAAAGCCATAGAATCCCTTCAATCGCCCGAATTGGTGACGCAACAGCGCGTCATCTTTTCCTTCTACGTCGAATTGCTTCGGAAGAAGCGCCCTGACGACGTGAGCCGCGCCCTTGGGACAGCGCAACTGCTCGATGAGGTGATTGGGAAATCCAAGGGTCAAACCGAGGTAAAGCTGCTTCGCGCGAATGAACCAGAGGTCATCAGCATATTCTCCGATGGCCGCGAGAAGATGCGGGAATTTCTGATCGAATCTGGCATCAAAAGTCCGTCGGCAGCGATGGATATGATCGAGACATCTTATGTGGCAATGCTTATGTTTTTTGGCACAGAAAGTGTGAGCCAAGGGCGCGCGCCACTATTTCGAGAGTCAAGCTGGTGCTGTTGGCCGGTGTGCTTCTGACTTTCGCGGCGAGGTAATGAGGAGAAGGGCGTGGCGTTACTGCACGATATCCAATCGGCGCTATTGGACGAGAAAGTGGGCGTCGGCTCGACACTGCTAAAGCTCCGGTTCTTGGCCTCCAAGCTTGGCAGCGACGTTCTGGAAGAATGGGTGAAGCACGAGGCGGATGGCTACCCGAAGGGCGCTGAAGTGCCGGATTACCGCACCACAGGCGTGGTCTACACCGGGACCTTCGTCGACATAGCCAGGCAGCTTAACAATGTTCCAATGCCTAAACATTTGATCAGAAAGCATGGTGAGATCATTGGGTCGATTTCAAAATAAGAGACAGTCTATCAGTTATTGACGCCATGATTTCACGATCAGAAAAAGGCGAAACCTACGGTATAGATTGTCGCAATCTTATATTACTATTTCAAGGAAAAGTATACGATGGAATGTCATGTATATCTATAAATAGCTCAATCGACATTGGGGCATTTGTTCGTGTGCAGCAGACAGTGCGGTCCAAGGTCCTCGACCTGACCCTTGAGTTGGAAAAGAGTGTTCCAGCCGCTGCCGAAATCATGGTCGGGCAATCGGCTGAGGCCATTGCCCCGGAGGACAAGGCCCAAGTCACCCATCGGCTGCCGGGTGTCGGACGGCCCCAATCTGCACCTGGAAATCTGATTAGAGCTATCGTTCGCATTTTTTCAATCCTTGAATGGTCGATAATTTGGGTCCATCAGGCCCGAAAACTGCTTGGGCTCAGGCCGTGGCAGAATCGGGCGATAGGTCCGGGGGCCGGCTTGCGGTCCGCCATCGGCTTCTGCCCAGGCGCGGCAGCTTCACGCACCGGCTCGCGGGCAGGGGTGGGTTTGACTGACACACGGTCAACCAGTTCTAGCAACTGGTTCGCTCGGGCGGGCGCGGCAGTCATAGTGGACAACGGCATGCGGCGCCCGCCTCGCCGCAGCTCGCTCCAGGCGTTCGGCTAAGCCGTCCAGACCGTTGACACTCAGCTGAGTTTCGAACGCTTTCACGCCTATGTGCTTGCCGATTAGCTCGATGCGGCGAATACGGTCGCTAAACTTGACCTTTTTTGCATGGCCGATCTGCCGGCGCTCATCGCCCCGGCCATCAAAAAGCGCCTCAATCTCGACGCCGGCAACGAGGCCTCGCCGCCAAATCTCAGGCCACTCGTGGACAGGCCTCAGGTCGCCCGTATCCTCATCGAAAATATCTGCGATATCGGCCTCTGCTTCTTCCGTGAGCCGTATGAGGACCCATGCAGCGTCAATCTTGGTTTTCTCGGAGCGTTCGCCCTTTGCGGCATCGATCGCGGCGACGATCTCCGGTTTTTTCAAAAGCTGAGCGCCCTGCTCGTTGGCCGTCCTTTCAGAGTAGCCAGCGCGAATTGCCGCCTGGGTGGCGTTCAAGTCCAGAAGGTACTGCTCGACAAATCGCTCTTGCTTCGGGGTCACTCTAAACCAGCCTATTTTAGGGACCGGGACCACCCCGGCGACTAAGTTTCACTAAGCTAGCAGTAGCGACCGATGGTTGCTGGAGTGAACGGGTGGACACCGCGTCGCGCATCGTCTTGCCGGTTCACGACCGCGGCGACGGCAGCAGGCCGGCAGGATCGAGCGCGAGATTTCCCCACCTTTCACCATCCCCCACATGCCCGGTTTTTCGGCAACCCCCACCACCCCACACCCCTATAGAAGGTGGGGTGGGGGTGGAGAACAATGGGGTCGTTACCCCCCACTTCCCCACCTTTCCCCATTTCACTTTTCAAGGTGGGGGTCATGATGCATCTGCCCATTCGCCGACCTCGATAATCGGGCGAAGATTGCCCTTGCTATCCTTGGCCGTATCGATCACAAGCGCGCCGCTGGCGATCCATGCTTTGATCGCGTTCTTGATCTTTTGCTGACCGGGATCGGCGCGAGAGTTCAGGCCAAGGACGCGCCCGACGGCATGCCCGGCCCACTCGTTTGCCTTGAAGTGTTCCCGGTAGCATTGCTCGTGCACGGCCTTCTGGACCGCGAGCAGTTCATCAGCCCCAATCCCTTCAAGCTTATCCGGCGGCGTCCATGCTTCGGCGACGGCCACGAAATCTTCCGGTCGGTCCGACGTAGCATTGCCGAGCGGCTCACCGGACAGCTTGAACCACCGGGCCGCCGATGGAGGCGCGAGATTGGCCTTTGCATCATCGACACGGACATACGACCGCCGATCACTTTCCGCGATTGCAAACGTCTTGGCGACTTCGCCGCTCATCACGTTTAACACCCGCGCGGCCCGCACGGCGCCAGCGATGGCAGAGCCACCACGCGCCGCGTCGATATCGGCATCAACGCCGTTGAGCTTGCGGCTGTGGTGCACAAGATCGATCGCGCAGCCGGTGCGATCGGCGACCAGGGCAAACGCCTTCACGGCGGCATCCATCGCCCCGTTGTCGTTTTCCGGCAGGCTGTGAACCGACACGAACGGATCGATGATCAGCACGTCAACGCCAAGATCGCGGATCGCCTCGACCAGCGCATCCACGACTGGCGTTGCGATCGTGATCTTGCCATTTTGCAGCTCGCCAATCTTGATCGGCAACTGTCGCCCGCTGTCGATGAATAGCTTGCCAGCGATCTCGTCGGGATCGATGTCGTGGTGCAGGCAAGTCGCGATCACGCGCCGTTCGATCTCGTCACGCGGGTCTTCACCGTTCCAGAGCCACACCCTGAGCGCACCGTGAGGCTTGAGGCCAAGCAGCGGCTTGCCCGACGCCATAGCAACCGCATCGGTGATCGTCAGCGTCGACTTGCCGACGCCACCGGGCGCGATCGTCGCGGAAACGTACTTGCGGATCAGGTGATGCCCATAAAGCCACTCTCGCGGCTCGATAGCGGCCGGATCGCGCCAGCGGAACGGCGATGGCTCCATTGCCGGCGTCGACGCCTCACCGCCAGGGAACGGCAGCACTACGGCCCCGTATTCGTCGGGGTCGCAAACAGCTGGCGCTTCCTTGAGCCATGAGGGTGGCGTTTGATCGTTCACGCCGCCCACCTATATGTCGTCGCCGGGATCGCCGAGGCGATCGTCATCGACTGAAACCGGGCGTTCGGACGCAGCAGGATCAAGCGCGGTCGGAATGTCGTCGACGATAGCGGCGGCGCCAGAATTGCTTCGCTCCAACCGTTCGACATATTCGAGCATCCGCGTCACAAAGCCGGCGTGATCCTCGATCGTGGGTCCAGCCGTTCCGCCGCCCAAGCGAGGCCGGCAAGGGCGTAGATCGGTTTTCGGCAATGGCCGATCGCCAAGCGCCCCCATCAGGTAAAGATCGGCCACCTCCAGACCGGCGTATTTTTTCAGCAACCACGCTCGCTCGTCATCACTCAATTTCGCCGTGCGATATAGCCGGTCAGCACGTCGACCAACCGCCTCGATTTCAGGGTGATCGAGTGGCAGGCGGAAATCGTTCCCGCTGATCGAGCGCGGGAAGCGCGGAGAATAATCTGATTTCATTTTCATGCCCTTCGGCGTTGCGAAGGACGGCAGTCAGCGCTATAACGCGCTTGGATATTTAGTGCTGACTGACCGGCCTCGGAAATTCGTTTTCGGGGCCGTTTCTTTTGGTCCCCGATGAGACGGTCAGTCAGGCGGCGCGCTCGGCAGATTTCTTGTCCAGCCACGCGGTAATTTCGTCGGCGCGCCAATAATTCCGGCTTGTGATTTTTATCGGCTTCGGGAATGCTCCAGCCTTGATCCAGCGCCACAGCGTCATGTCGCTGACGGGCGCGAGTTTCTTGATATCCATGCCATTGAGCAGGGTCGGGCGGGTTTCTTGCGTGTTGCGCATCGATCCAAGTTCCTTGTGTTAAACGAACAAGATGGCTCGTTTCGCAAAACCCTGATCCTTGGATGGTTGACCGATCAAATCGCCTCGCTAGTGGTCAAATTCTGACTCTTGGTGCCGGAACCGTAGGCCCGCTCAGTGTGGTTTCCTGCCGTACGTTACCTCGATCGGAGGGAGCAAGGAGCGCCAGAAGCGGTCACTCCGTAGCGAGCCCTTGAATGACCGCAATGGGGCCGTGTCCGGACGGTCTGGTTATGGCCCGTTGAGGATCGAATAGCTGCCGTTAAGCGTGGCCTGGTCTCGACGGCGGCTTCCCCACTCCGGCGCTCAAGAAACTTCCACCACGACCCGAAACTTGCCCTTCGTTTAGGCCCGGTGGACGACCTCACACGGTCGCCTTCCTCAGAGGGTCAAAATAACTTGATTAACTTCAAGAAAAGTGTCTTAATTGTTGGCTGATTTGGTGAGGTTTTGCGATGTGCTGGTTCCATCGTATTGTTTCACTTGCCATCTTATTCTTTTTTTGTTCGACTGCTGGGCACGCCCAGTCTCAATGTCAGGACGCTTGGGGCAGAGCATTCTCGCTTGATCGTAATCCCGGGGCACCCGGAATGTTCGTGATGCGACCAATAAATGTCCCGGGACCGCCGATGTTTTTCTTCGCGGTGCCTGACCCCATTGTAGCTATGGTTTCGCTTGATCCTTTAGGCAACGGACTACTTGTGACTCATGAGGGTGGCGTCATCCTGAGACAGGCCGGTTGGCTGCAACCTATCGGATATTGTCGTGGCTTCCAGAATGTCAGGGCCCCGGATGTACTGCCCATGCAACCGCAACAGCGCCGCAACGTGCGCGGAGAGGTGAGTGACAGGCGGGACCCACCAGACCGTCCAGGCGAGCGAGTCACCTATAGAGACGAATTCGGGAACGAGGAGCGAACCAGCGTCTCCAGTCACGGTTCAATGGAAATGAATGTGACGGAAGAGCAGGCTCAAGATTGCCTGCAGGAAGCGGGTGGCGACGTCGACACCGAATTTGGCCAATGCTTGAAACGGACGATGCTGAAACCAGACCAGAAAGAACTGGTCGATTGCGTTGAAGAAAACAGCGATGACTTAATTGCGGGCGGAGCGTGCTTGGCGAAGTCTCTTGACTCAGATGTTGCGGATGTAGCGTCGGCGATGGAAGCCTGTACCGTTGACGGCGAAATCGACTATAGCTGCATAGTCTCATCAGAGGTGGATGATGAGACCGCGGAGGCCCTAAAATGTGTCTCCGAAGAGGACGGCGCTGACCGCGCGAAGGTGGCCTGCCTGGCCCGTGTAGCCTTTCCAGAAGCCAGCCAATTGTTGGATGTTGTGGAGGAGTGTCGCGACGCGGGAGACACCATCGCCTGCGTCGCGGAGTCTCAGCTCGATGACGATCAGAAGGCGATGTTTGACTGTGTCGCCAGCGCGGCAGAAGACGAAATTGATGCCTCATGCCTCGAAGCTGTTGGCGTCGACGAGGACGTCTCGAAAGCGGTAGCGACCGCCCAAAAATGCTTGGCGGACGGAGATTCTTCCTACGCAGCGGTCGCAACTTGCGCTCTTGGCGAATATGGCAACGAGGACGTAGCCCGAGCTGCGGGATGCGTAGGCGAGCAGCTGCAGGGGGGAAGCCCAAGCTATGTAGGTATGGCCGGATGTTACGTGGCTGGCGGATTGGAACTCAACCCGGAACAACAAATAGCAGTCGAGTGCGCGGTTTCTAGTGGCGCGCAACCATACGCCTTCGCGGTCTGCGCAGGCGGGCGGCTGACGGCACGAGAAGTCACCAAATGTTTTACTGATGGCGTCGGCGGCGACGGCTGCTTTGGACGCAACAACGAAATCGTCCGCTACTATCGAGCAATCGGCATCGATTTCGAAGATCCGTTCAACCCAAATGGCGAAGGTGTCAGGGCCTGGAACACGATCCGTAATGATCTCGAGCACGGGTTTGGTGAGAACAACGATATACGACGGGCAGCCGAAGAAGCCGGACGCGGGCTGGATAATGTCAGAAGGGAGGTCGAGAGAGCTCCCGATAACATTCGCCGGGAAGCTGAGCGGACCATCCGCTGCATCTTTGGATGCTAGAAGCGCTTTTCTCATTCCGTAGCTTGGGAAGTAACAGCCTAGCGAATGGCCTCTGCGAGGAGGCGAACAACGCAATACTCGCTCGGCAGCTTTTGGCGAGCTGTCGGCGGCGTGACATGACCGACATGAGGGCGCATTGTTGCCCATTCGCAACGCGGATGATGAAGGTCTCCCATGGGTCAGGTCACGACGATGCCTACACCAACCTGAATGTCCGATCTTGAATATTCGCAGCCCAAAGCTGCCGGTCTGCTCTCGGCCCATTCCAGACATTTGAAGTTCGAGACCGCTCCTAGGCCGAAGCAGCTGACCAATTTGGTGACCGGTTGGTTTGCTTTGTGTGTTCTCCGCATAGCGGCATTGCACCAAACGACCCCAGCTTTCGAGCCGGAAAACCCTGTGATTTCAGTGGGGGAAAGCTAGGGAGTAAAAAGGCCACTCCCCAGATTTGGAGAATATGGGCCGACAGAGAGCAAAAAAGGCACCTTCACTACCAGCAACAGTCCCCAGCTTTCGGCCGAAAAGCCAGCAGTTCTGCGGGGTTTCTGAGCCGCCAAGTCTACGCAGAGAACGTTCTGGGAGAATTGAGTGGTAGAGGGAGAGCACCTGAGATCCAACCTTCTCCAACTCGCACTGGTTCGCGTACGCTGGCAAATGGGTCTCGGGATGCTCGCCCTCGGCTGGAGTCCGCCTGAAGCGGTACGCGCAGACATTCGGGCCACCAAGGCCCTGACCAAACGGCCGTTCGGCGTCAATCTCGTGTTGACTTATCCGCAGGAGGAGCGCCTCGCGATCTGCATGGAAGAAGGCGTGCCGGTAGTCTCATTTTTCTGGGGCCAGGCAGGTTCGTTGACGGCTGCGGCGCATCGTGGCGCATACGGCAGGAGCCGCCGAACAGGCTCGGATATCAGCCGCAGATGGTGCCGACGCAATCGTCGCGCAGGGCTGGGAGGCGGGTGGCCACGTTTACGGTACAGTTGCCACGATGGCGTTGGTTCCGGCGGTTGTTGACCAGGTCGCGCCAGTCCCCGTTCTTGCTGCCGGTGGCATTGCGGACGGACGCGGTCTAGCCGCGGCGATGGCACTTGGTGCCGCGGGCGCTTGGATCGGTACCCGCTTTCTCGCGAGCATCGAAGCACCAATCCACCCGCGCTATCGCGACCGCATCCTCACAGCCAAGGAGACGGACACAGAATACGGGACTGTTTTCGATGTCGGCTGGCCCGACGCTCCGCACCGTAGCCTCCGAAACAAAACGATTGAAGCTTGGGAGGCAGCCGGACGCCCGCCGGCGGGTAGGCGTCCCCACGAAGGCGCGGTCGTTGCAAAGTCGCCATATGGCGATGTGGTTGCATACCAATCTCATACGCCGGGATCGGGTGACGAGGGCGATATCGACGCCCTTGCCCTATGGTCGGGCCAAGGCGTCAGCCTCGTCCGTCGGGTCCAGCCGGCCGCCGAGATTGTCCGCGAAATCAGCGACGAGGCGCGGGCAATCCTCGCACGGCTTGGGAAAGATCCATCTTTCTAAGGCCTGTGTGGGAAGTTACCGCGGTCGGGATAGTCGCCCTGTCGTCTTGGATCGCCATCTTACCCCGCGACAGGCTGAGTACTGAGCCGATTTTCGTCTCGCTGGAAGGTCTAAGGCGACTACGTCATGATCTCCCGGCTTTGTCATGCGACGCTGCCGAAGCCGATGACGCTCACTTCGCCGTGGGCATTGTTGGCCGCCTGGAGCAACCGGATCGGGGGCCAGGCGGCGTCACGATTGGCGGGAGACATCGTTCTCGGAGAGAATTCTTTTAGGTGGAAGGGCTGATCTCGCCGCCGGCGACTTTGGCGAGCAGCATCCCCTCAGGCGCGCTCATTCATGGCTGCGCCGACAAAAATGTTCTCAAGAAGCTCGATAGGTGGAGACGCCAAGTATCAGAGCATCATGCGATCCCTCGATAGCGAAATGGCCGGCGAGCGGGAAGTGAATTGAACCAGGGTTTGACCCCACGAAGTCAGAGTGACGTGCAACGAGACGTCTCAAGGGAACCTTTCCGGCGTGTGCGCTTGTTGAGCATGCGTTTCACACCCCGTGAACCCAACAAAAAAACGCTGGAACCAAAAGGAAATCCGCCATGGCGAAAGAAAAGACATTGGACGATCTCTTCCTCGATACGCTCAAAGATATCTATTACGCGGAAAAGAAGATCCTGAAGGCGCTTCCCAAGATGGCGCGCGCCGCCTCATCGGCCGATCTGAAGGCAGCCTTCGAGAAGCACAAGGACGAAACCGACGGTCATGTCGAGCGCCTGCAGCAGGTTTTCGAGCTCCTTGGTAAGCGAGCACAGGGCAAGACGTGTCCCGCGATCGACGGCATCATCGAGGAGGGCGAGGAGATTATAGAGGAGTTCAGGGGAACTCCCGCATTGGACGCCGGTCTGATCTCCGCTGCCCAGGCTGTCGAGCACTACGAGATCACCCGCTATGGCACGCTGAAGCGCTGGGCCGAGGTCTTGGGCATGAGCGACGCCGCCAAGCTGCTCGAACAGACGCTCGGCGAAGAGTCTATGACAGACGAGGTGCTCACCGGATTGGCGGACGCCTCGGCCAACGAAATGGCCAAGGCCGCTTGAATTCCAGCCGCCCCCAACTGTGTTGGGGTGGCTGTTTTACCCCAACATCCGTCTTTCGCTAGGAGACAATCATGGGTCGTGGCCTTCTACTCTGGCTGCTCGGAGTTCCCATTCCGATCATGATCCTTCTCGCGCTGTTCATGCGGTAGGAGGAATCCATGGCATCATCCATCCTGGCGACCGACGTCGCCGCGCCGGTCGAGTCCTCGTCATCCGCAGTCAACTGGGGACCCATCATCGCCGGCGCCTTCGCTGCCTCTACCCTGACGTTCATCCTGATGCTTCTCGGGTCCGGCCTCGGGCTCACGATGGTGTCTCCATGGTCCAACGAAAGCGCCAGCGTCACAACCTTCGCTGTGTCCACTGCAATCTGGCTGGTCATCGTGCAATGGTTGTCATCCGGGCTCGGGGGTTACCTGACCGGGCGCCTTCGCACCAAATGGGTCGGCATTCATACGGACGAGACGTTCTTCCGGGATACCGCGCGCGGATTCATGGCGTGGGCGCTGGCGACGCTTCTGGTCGTGTTCGTGCTCGGTTCGGCGCTGTCCACGGCAATCGGCACCGGCGTCAAGGCGGCCTCGACAGTGGCCTCGGGAGCAGCAATGGGTGCCTCGGCAGGGGCGACCGCAAACGCCGGGAACGACGGAGGCAGCGACGCGACTTCGTATTTCGTCGATGCGCTGTTCCGCCCGACCGATCCTTCCAGGCTGGCGGCGCCGGGCGCGGAGGGCGATGCGACAGCAGCCGCGCAAGCCTCCCGCATCCTCCTTACGAGTGCGGCGGCCGGCGAAGTCTCGGCCGACGACAAGACTTATCTGGGCCAACTCGTGGCCGCTCGCACTGGCCTGTCGCAAGCGGATGCTACTGCCCGGGTTGATGCGGTGCTTGCTCAGGTCGAGGCGGCCAAAGTCCAAGCATAGCAAGCAGCCGACACAGCTAGAAAAGCCGGCGCCACGTTCGCGCTGGTTGGCGCGCTTTCCCTTATCATCGGTGCGTCCATCGCCAGCGCAGCAGCAGCGTTAGGCGGCAAGCAGCGCGACGACGAAGAAGACGCGCTCTATCTCACAGCAAGTCGAGGCTGAAGACGTCTACTCCCGGCCGATCCAGAGGGTCGGCCGGACTCCATCTTCCGCCGCGCTCCCTTGCTATTGTGCAGTGCAGCAACGATACTGCTGCACTGCGTTACACAGATTGCCGTCCATTCCGGGCGTCAGAACAGGGACGGCCCATTGCGAAAAATCTCCGATACCATCGCCCGCCTCGCCGCGCTGCAGGCGCGACATGCGGCACATCCCACCGACCTCGGTGCGTCAGACCATCTCCGGACGCTGGCCGACTTCGGTACCAATCCCGGCGGGTTGGGAGCGAAGTTCTACATTCCCAATGACCTATCCACGGGCGCCGCAGTCGTCGTCGTGCTGCATGGCTGCACACAGAATGCTGCGGGCTATAACCATCATTCCGGCTGGTCCCAACTCGCCGACGAGGCTGGCTTCGCGCTGCTCTTTCCCGAACAGCAACGCGGCAACAATCCGAACCTCTGTTTCAACTGGTTCCAGCCTGGCGACACCAAGCGTGGTTCGGGCGAGGCGCTTTCGATACGCCAGATGATCGAGACGATGGTCGTCACCCACGGTCTCGACCGAAGGCGAATCTTCATCACCGGCCTCTCGGCCGGAGGCGCAATGGCGGCGGCCATGCTGGCGACCTATCCGGAAGTGTTTGCCGGCGGTGCGTTAATTGCCGGTCTGCCCTACGGCAGCGCAACGACAATCCCGGAGGCCTTCGATCGCATGCGAGGTCACGGTGGTCCTTCGGAACAGGATCTGCAACGGGCCCTCCGCGGCGCATCGGATCATCAGGGACCGTGGCCGAGGATTTCGATTTGGCACGGTGCCGCTGACCACACGGTTTCGCCTTCCAACGCGGAAGCGATCGCAGGCCAATGGCGGGGAGTCCACCGGCTTGAGAAAGAGCCGACGCATCGCGAAGTTGCCGGATCGCACGCAAAGCAGGTCTGGCGTAACGGCGCGGGAGAGGCCTTGATCGAAATCAACATGATCGCCGGGATGGGCCATGGCACGCCGCTCGGCAACGGTCTGGGCGCTCCGGGACCTTATATGCTTGATGTCGGCATCGCCTCCACACGCGAGATCGCGCAGTTTTGGGGGATAGCGGCAACCGAGGATAGCGCCTCCCGGAAATCGAGGCCGCAAGTGCCCGCCAGCCAACGGCAACTACCCCAGTCACCGGCGCCAAGTATACAAAATGCGAAGACGAAGCCCCCGCAGCCGACTGCCATCCATCAGTTCCCGCGTCACACGGAATTGGGCCAACCCGGCGTGAAGAAGATCATCGAGGATGCCCTGCGGGCAGCGGGCCTGATGCGCTAGGCGGACGGCGCAAATCGCTCGCCCACTGTACCGCCGGCCCGCGAAGGTCAAGCGGCTTCGACCAACGAAAAGGAACGCGTTGGTCTTGCAATCGTTGACCGCTTTTCAGAGAGCGGTCGTCATGCACCTCGTCCAGATCCTGCTTCCCCGAGCGGACAACACCGGCCAGCCATTTGGCCGGGACGATTTCGACCGCGTGAAGGAAGACCTTGCCAGCCGTTTCGACGGCGTCACGGCCTACCTGCGGGCGCCCGCGGAAGGTCAGTGGCAGGATGGCGAGCGGTCCAGCAAAGAGGACATCGTCATCATCGAAGTGATGGTGGAGGACATCGACCTGCCGGACTGGCGCAAAAGGCGGGCGGAACCAGAACGGCGGTTCCGGCAGGACACGGTGATCATCCGCTACATGCCGATGGCGCTCGTATAGAGGCCGCTATCAACGTCAATCCGGAAGACCGAGTACGGTCCGGAGACAAGTTCTCTCGGTGTGGTTCGTCGCGAGCGGCAAGCGTTATGACTACGAGGCTGTGCCGCCGGAGACCTATGCGGCGTTCCGAAACGCCTTCGTAAAGGGCCGGTTCTTCAACGACCACTTTCGCGACCGTTTCCGGCACCCCTGATTGCCGAAGCATAGCGATCGTTGCCTGCACGCGGAGACTCATGCGCCGGTTTCGGAGTTTGACGCGCCGGCTGGCTTTGATTCCGGGGAGCCCTTGTGGCGCAGGAAAATCGACAGCAGGACCAGGACGGCCGTCGACATGAATTCCGACTGCCAGTTCTGAAAGGACTCGAACCATAGCTGGGTGTCGAGAAGATAGTCTCCCGGGGATTGAACCTCGCCGCCGTGCCGAAGCGCCTCCTCGTTCGCGGCCGCCAGGCTCGCCCACCAATGCAAGGCAAATGAGATGAT
>NZ_JAMYLQ010000058.1:0-17522 GCF_040318115.1 Mesorhizobium sp. M1312
TCGAAAGCTTGACCCCAGCACCGCTGTGCTCAGGTGCTCATGGCCGCCGGATACGCACGTCTGCGATCTTCACCGGATGCGTACGCGGTTCGCATTGGTGAATGACGAGCGGCGCGAGGCCTCACCTGGATTGGCAGGTTACTGTCAGGGTTGCTCGCAGCAGATGGTAGCAAAGTGCGGCACGCAGAGGGTGTGGCATTGGGCACGTCACGGCAACAGGAGCTGCGAGCCTTGGTGGGAGCCGGAAACCCCTTGGCACCGTGGGTGGAAAGACCAATTTCCTTCGGAACAGCAGGAAATAATCAGGCACGATCAGAAAGGTGAGAAGCACATCGCGGATGTGATGACCGAAAATGGTCTTGTCATTGAATTCCAGCACTCGCATTTGCCTTTGCAAGAGAAAGGTGCACGCGAAGGGTTTTATCGAAAACATGGTTTGGGTCGTGGACGGGGTCCTGAATTTAAACGGTTTTCTCTAGCATTAAGGTACCAAAAGGTACCAGCATTGTGCACCATTTTGGTCGGGGCGACCACCTACTTCCATTGGGCAATGCGATCCTTTCCATCCTCGGAAAGAACTGCGGCCAAAAAACTGCTGCAACGTGCATGGTCCATTTCCTTGCGAGGAGCTCGAATTAGATGGACCGGTACCCCATTGTCGCTCATATCGTCGATAAGAATTAGGCCAACACCGTGTCTGAGACACTCCTCTTTGACCCGCTGGGCTTGAGCCGGGTCTGATTTCACCCACTCGGCCTCACTCTTTGGAAATACTACGTAGGCTCGCGTTGCAACGCTTACATGAGAGAGTGCCTCGAAGACAGCAAGAACGTTACATGTGTCTGCTCTCTTAACCTCGAAAGTGACCACGTCAAATTCTGAACCGATGGTCCAAGGAAATTTCTTGTAAGATACCATTGTGAAGTCTGGTCGGGTCCACGGTCCGGCGATTTTTGAATTCTTTCGCGCTGTTCTCTCTATGTAGAATTGAGATTTATCAAATTTCTCACCAACCCAAAGTTTATCTAAAAGATTTTCTACACTGGGGTAGTAGGCCTCTTCCGGATCGTAAATTGATTTATAAACGAATATAAATTTCTATCATGACGCTTTATAATTTTATTGCTTGTTCCGTACTCTATTGCTTCTGAGAACAGTTTTTCATTGAAACCATAGGTCCGTTTCAATTTTGTTGCACTAAGGGTCTTTTTTCCGACCTTTTCTAGCGATGAAACGATCACGGCTAGATACTCTAAAGCCGGAAAACTTGCTTGCGACATGTGCGAACTCCCCCAAGGGTCCAATCTAATTAAGTTATCAGGCAAAGCAACAACAGCTCGACATGAAACTACGAGCATTTGCGAACTGGCCTGGTCCGAGTTGGCCGCTAACTTTCATTGGCGACTTGGCTGGCCGTCTCTTCTAGAGCGTTCTCGGCTTCGTTGAGGACGCGCTCGTGAGCAGTCAAATTTAGTTTTCTCAATCCTTCACGAGATGCCGTAACCAACTCTTTGGCTTGAGGCAGCCGCGCTAGCGAGGCTTCACGGGCAAGGAAGAGCTTCGCCACCTCAGCAAGTTGCGGATTTTGCGCCTTGTTAAATCCATCTACCGCTTCTTGATAGTTAGCAATTCCCACCTCGTAATTTCCACGGCGCATCTCAATCAATCCCATGTTTGCTTGCCGTATGCACCAGACCCTCTCGTCGCTCTGCCCTATATTACGAAGACATTGTTCGGCTTCTTTCAATCTCCCCAGATTTGCCAAAACAAACGCACGGGTGTTCAACAACACCGCGCCATCCGGTCGAACAAGCAATCCTTTGTCAGCGAACTCCAAGGCACGTTGATAGTCGCCGATCATAGCAGCAGTTGAAGAACCGATTTCAAATGGTCGAATCGAGTATGGCTCGGTGTCAGACCACCGTTGACATGCATCGGACACTTCTTCGAATTTCTTTGCGCGGAGTAGGTGAAACACAGTTGCCTCATCTGCCTCGGTTGCTGTTGCGAGGCTCTGTGGAGGCACAATCTCTACGCCGAACGCAGGCGATGCCCACTCAGCCTGAGCCAGTGCGTTGCCGGTCGGGTCAATAGTACTGTGGCGGAAGAAATCCCTGGCTTTCTTTCTTCGACCGGCTTCCAGCTCCAGGGTGGCAAGAGCTCCCGATAGCTCGGTGATCTGCCGGGGATAGAATTGAGCTTGCTCGACCATCCTCCGACCTTCCTCAAAGTACCGGGGCTTTCGCTCAGCGAGTTCCGCAATTGAAAGTTCGGCTGCAATCAGCCAAGGGTCCAATGGGGTGGCGTTGTTTTTCGCGATGAGGTCGTAAGCTCGGTCCGGATCATGAAGATGAAGGAAGAGGCGGGACGCGCAACGCAGGACGTGACGGTCGTTCGGTGCCAGTTGAAGAGCGATTAGCATTGAGCGGAGAGCTTCAGCGCGACGGCCCGCCGCCACGTCAAACAACGCAAGCTCTACCCACCCAAGAGGGTTCTGAGGATACAGGCGCGTTCTATCTCGCCAGACCTTTTTGGCTACTTCTGGAAGAATAGCCAATGCGGCAGGAACCTCATTATCGAAACCGGCTCGCTTTAAGGCAAGCCCCGCCAGGCGTTTAAGCGACAGTGTAGCGGTTGACTGAGGTGACAGGAGAAACCTTGCGGCGTTCGCCGCCTCAGTTTCCTTGGCCTCTACAAGTGCAGCCTCGACCAGTTCACCCGCCGAAATAACGTCGTGAGCAGTGCGCCAAATTGTCAGTTTTTCAATCAGACTGTCAGGGATAATGCCCAGGGCGGGATTTTCTCCCATCTTAGGCGGGGAGGAAAGCTCCCTGGCTGCGACCGTGATGGCGAGACTTCGCCATCGCGGCACGAGACGACGTTTAGTGGTCCAAACCGAAGGTATCATGCCGCTCGCCTGGCGATGCGCGTCTTAATTTCCAGCACCTTTACTACATGGGTCAACCGCGACACATATCTTTCCAAAGAATAGTGATCGTGCTTGCCGAGCGCGCGTGGGTCTCCACGGAGAGACAGGTCGGGATTACACAATTCTCTTACCAGCGTTAACACTTCAGAACGAACTTCAATCGGCAGGCGGCCGTTGAGTTCCTCAAGCGCCCGAGCAAAGCCCTCTTGCAGATATGGCAGAGCCGACTGGTAATCCGATCGCCATCGTGTCCAATGATGTTGTGGGTCCAGTCGAGACAAAATGGAACCGGTTATATTGGTGCCAGTGAACAAAAATGCCGCCAAGTTTCCCAGCATGTAAAAGTCACACCCCATGCGGCGTGGCACGAAATCGGGATGTAAGTGGCCATACAGCAGTTCCATCGGGGCATAGGTGCGATCACCTGGAAATGCGAGGTCGTCGTGCCAAATGGAATTGCCGCCCATCGAGGACCTCCCGAAGTCAGCGACTTTGAACCCCTTCTCCCCGTAGCAGAGGACATTTGACGGTTTCAAATCCTGATGCGCGATGCGCTCTCTGTGGATTTGAGCCAAGCCCAGGCAGGCATCGCGCAGAGCACGCATACACCAAACGGCGTCGGATGCATCCGCTTCATCCATCTGCACTCGAATATCGCCGTCAGCCTTCTCAAACAGCAAGTAATAGACGCGACCTTCCATAGCACTTAGCCCTGGCACCGCCACATGCCCGTGAGCAATTGCCAATGTCACGTGCGACATTCGTCGCCCACGGCAATGCTCTAGAACGCTGCGTTCGTGCTCATATGATGCCGTCATGGTGTTCAGTTCTTGTAGCGTGTCCACACCCGGCTTAAAGGCGTCGGAAAAATCGAACGCTTTTAGGAACGCAATACGGCCCTCCTTTTCTGCTAAGTAACTATGGGAAAACATCCCGCCGGTGCTTCCTGCTGGCCTTGTAAGGGCATTAGTTATTTTCCAGCCATCATCCAAAACTAGATCTTTGAGTTTAGACGACGCTGTCATTCTGTTACCCCTATTTTGTCCGGCTGGTCGAAAGCGACCATCATTGCCTGGATGATTTCCTGCCCGTGATCACTAAGGAAAAGTGCCCGTCGCCGTGGATCGACTGTACTTACCTCTTGGACGATCAGCGGTATGGGTGGGAGACCCTCTGGGCTTTGATACCTTCCAATCAGAACAGACACAAAACGACTTGCAGACGGTTGCGGAACGGCCACCCGCTCCGCGAGATCGTTGACTGACAATCCGGGCTCTGCCGCAATTGCCAACAGGCTGGCGAGGTGAGCTAGATTGAGCTGGTCCCGGACGGGGAGGAGAGCGTCGTTCAAGCGTCTGATCTTTTCTCGCTTATCGGGAGAGAGCTCCCAACCCGGCATATTCAAACCCCTATTTAAATCCATATTTGAATATATATACCGAGAGGCGTAGGTTCGCAAGGGTCGAACATCCAATATGAATTATTGTGGGCATCCGTTGTGGTGGTCAGATTGTCCACGGTGAGCGCTTGATACATGAAACGTCACTGAAAGCCGCTTCTCCTGCATCTGACAAGAGTACGGGGAAATCGGGATCATATTTGTGTGCGAAGTGGTCCCCCCGAGCAGATTAGCCTGATGACGTTCCTTAGATGTATATCTCCAGAACTGTACGCCTCATCGAGTGCGGCCAGTGAGTAGAGCTCGCGATCTCGTACCCAGAAACCCGGTCGTCTCTGCCAAACCTTCCTGCTCGGCTGGTAGGTAGAAATAGTTCGCTCCGAGGCAATATCGCTAACGCGAAGCGCGAACCCTGCGGACAGCGTCGGGTTTGAGCTCAAGTTTGTGCGCGCATTGAAAGAATTTCTGCTTATTTTCGCAGAAAATTGCAAGTAGTGTACCCACAACTCCCCCAAGGCTGCTGAACTCGTTGTCGATCACGACGCTCCTTTAAGCCATTCTTCTGCTATTCGAAACCAGTCAATCTCGCGGGCTTCTTTATGTGTCCACACGTCCCAGAAATCAGGATCATCGGATTGTGGCCGATGGGCCTTAGGCAAATCTCGCATTTTCACTAAAACCGGAATTGCAGCCGCCCATCCGAGGAGGATTGCTTGTTGCGAGGGCAAAATAGGAAGTTCACCGAGCAAATTTCCCAACGCATCTGGAACCAGTTTTCGAACAAGTCCCTGATCGATGTCATTGACGATCCGATGAAGAAGGAAGCTATTACACTGCGCCAAGACAGTAGGCGAAAGCTCAGAAGGTCGTTGCGACGACAGGACCAAGCCGAGGCCAAATTTGCGTCCCTCTCGCGCAATGCCGGACTATGACGTGCTTTGCATCGGCAATGCCATTGTCGACATCATCGCCCAATGCGACGAGGCCTTCCTCGAGACCAACGGCATCATCAAGGGCGCGATGAATTTGATCGACACGAGGCGCGCCGAACTGCTCTACAGCCGCATGGGCCCGGCCATCGAAGCCTCCGGCGGCAGCGCCGGCAATACGGCGGCGGGTGTCGCCAGCTTCGGCGGTCGCGCCGCCTTCTTCGGCAAGGTCTCGAACGATACGCTCGGCGAGATCTACGCGCATGACATGCATGCCCAGGGCGTCGCCTTCGACACCAAGCCGCTCAATGGCGAACCGCCGACGGCGCGCTCGATGATCTTCGTCACGCCCGACGGCGAGCGCTCGATGAACACCTATCTCGGCGCTTGCGTCGAACTCGGCCCGGAGGACGTCGAGGCCGACAAGGCGTCGGGCGCCGCCGTCACCTATTTCGAGGGCTATCTGTGGGACCCGCCGCGCGCCAAGGAAGCGTTCCGGCAGACGGCGAAGCTCGCCCATGCCGCCGGGCGCGAAGTGTCGATGACGCTGTCGGATTCATTCTGCGTCGACCGCTACCGCGACGAATTTTTGCACCTGATGCGCTCGGGCACCGTCGACATCGTCTTTGCCAACAGCCACGAGATCAAGGCGCTCTACCAGACCGCCTCCTTCGACGAAGCGCTGGCCCAGATCCGCAAGGATTGCAAGATCGCCGCCGTCACCCGCTCGGAAATGGGCTCGGTGATCGTGCGCGGCGACGAGACCGTCACCGTCGAGGCGACCAAAATCCGGGAACTGGTCGACACCACGGGCGCCGGCGACCTCTATGCCGCCGGTTTCCTCTACGGCTACACGCAAGGGCGCAGCCTGAAGCATTGCGGCGATCTCGGCTCGCTGGCGGCCGGGCTGGTCATCCAGCAGATCGGTCCAAGGCCGAGGCAGAACCTGCGTCGCGAGGCGCAGGAGGCGGGATTGCTGTAGGTGGCGAGCCAAGAACCAGCGGCCAACCCTCCTTAATCCAGCCCAAGCCTTTTCTTCAGTTCCGCATTCTCCTTGCGGAGACGATCGGCAAGCAGGCTCTTTAGCCGCTTGTTTTCTTCCTCGAGCGCGACGAGATCCTTCAGCCCGTCAGTGTCCGCCGCAGGCGCCGCCGCCTTCTTCCAAAGATAATATGTCTGTTCCGAGATGCCGGCTTGCTTCACCGCGCTCTTGAGAGTAGCGCCGCCGCCGATCGAGGTCTCGATCTGGGCCAGCTTCTGGGCACGCTCCTTCGCGGAGTAGCTCTTTCGGCCTGTTCGCGCTGACGGCGGTGCTTCAGTGGTCGCGGATGTCGGCTTGGCGCCGTTCTTGCGGGCAGGCACGCTCGCCTCAGCTCCTGGCTTCCTCGACCGCCGCGCTCTCGTCTTCGGTTTTGGCGTTTCCGCTTTGGCTGCCGGTTCGCTATGAACTACTGCTGACTCGGTTTCCAGGGGATTGGCCATGAAATGCTCCACTCGCGGTTTGTGCAAAGGTTCAGCATCAGGGGCCACGACAGTAGAGTCAACAAGCTGACGATTTAACGGCTCGACTTCCTTTGTTGTCTCGGCCATCGCCGCGGCGATGTCGAAATTGCCCCAGATGGAACGTGCGGATTTTTGATAATTGCGCTTTTGTTTGACTTCCACGGTGAATGGTCGCGTCTGCCGCCTCATAGTTCCTTCCTGAATAGAAGAATGAAGTCGCCGCTCGAATTTTTGGCGCTTCCTGCTTAGCGCGGAGCATTATCGTATAGCCGCTCAACGGGCAAGTGATGCCGGTCTTCGATGGCTGACCCATCTGGGGAGATTTGAGCGGCTTCGCGCGTCCTGCGCATGCCTGTTAGGCCGCCAAGTTTTCTGGGTTAGCAGGCGCGCCACTGTGGCTGCTTGGCTTGTACGGCGAGGCCATGGTTGAGTGAGGCGAAACAAATCCAGCCCCGCGGTCGATCCCGAAGCTTCCCACAATGGCGAAGAGAACATCTTCACTCGTTCCTTTTCAGCACAAGACCTTCCGTTCGCTATGGTCGGCTGCACTCGTTTCGAACCTTGGCACCCTTGTGGAAGGTGTGGCGGCGGCTTGGCTGATGACGAGCATCACCACCTCCCATGGAATGGTGGCGCTCGTCCAGTCATCGACCACCCTCCCCTACATGATCTTCTCGCTCGCGGCGGGAGCGCTCGCGGACAACTTTGATCGTCGCCGGATCATGTTGACTGCGCAACTGCTGATGGTCTGCGTATCCGCCTTCCTGGCGTTCCTGACCTATGCGGGGGAAATGACACCCTGGACCCTTCTGGGTCTCACCTTCTTGATCGGCTGTGGTTGGGCATTGCACGATCCCTCTTGGCAAGCCTCGATGGGAGATATCCTGCCTCGCGAACACCTGCCGAGCGCGGTTGCGCTCAACGGCATGAGCTACAATCTCATGCGCAGCATCGGGCCGGCGATTGGCGGCATAATCGTGGCCACAGCGGGTGCGGCCTTCGCGTTCCTCTTCAACGTCTTTTGCTACTTCGCTCTGATCACTGCGCTGTTGCGGTGGAAAGCCGTACGGGCACGACAAGCGCTGCCGCGGGAGGCTTTCGGCAGTGCGATGGCGGCGGGCTTCCGTTACGTGCTCTTGTCGCCGAACCTTCTCAAGGTGATGTGCCGGAGTTTCATTTTCGGCCTCACCGCCGTTGTCATTTTGGCTCTCCTGCCGTTGGTTGCGCGCGAACAGATCAAAGGGACCGCAGTCACCTACGGCGTGATGCTCGGCTTCTTCGGCCTGGGAGCGATTTGCGGCGCGCTCCTCATCGGGCGGGTCCGAGAAGTTCTCTCCAACGAATGGGTCATTCGCGGTGCGTTCTTTATATTGGCGATCAGCTGCTTCTTTCTGGCATGGAGTGAGCACGTTTGGCTGAGCTGTCTCCTCCTCATGCCGGCCGGTGCGGCTTGGATTCAATCATTCTCGCTGTTTAACGTCACAGTGCAGCTTTCGGCGCCGCGGTGGGTGGTTGGACGCGCCCTGTCTCTCTATCAGACGGCCACATACGGCGGCATGGCGGCGGGAAGCTGGCTTTGGGGCGAACTGGCGGATGTCCAAGGTGTTTCGGGAGCCTTCCTCGTGGCCAGCGTGGTTCTTGTGATTGGTGGACTGATGGGGATCGTTCTGCCTCAGCCGGATTTCGAAACGCTCAATCTGGATCCGACCAACAAGTTCAGCGAACCGACGCTGCAACTTGACCTGCGGCCACGAAGCGGTCCGATCATGGTGATGGTCGATTATCGTATCGATCAGAGAGATGTCCCAGAATTTCTCAGTGTGATGACATCGTGGCGAAAAGCCCGGCTGCGAGATGGCGCCAGACAATGGGCGTTGCTGCGTGACCTGGAAAAGCCCGAACTATGGACCGAGTGCTATCATGTGCCAACCTGGGTCGAGTATGTTCGCCACAACAATAGGCAGACCCGGGATGACCGAAATCGTTGCGCGCCTGGAAGCGCTGCACCGTGGCGATTGCCCGCCCAAGACGCATCACAAGATCGAACGCCAAACCGTGCGCGTGCACGACGATTTGCCGCTCAGGCCTCATTTGGACAGGACTTGAGCTGGCCCGGTGGTTTAAGCCGGGTTCCGTTGAGCCGGTGGGCTGCGAACAAGCAGTTCGAGACATTGGCCTCGATCACTTCGCAACACGCCGCTGCAGCGGGGGTGCTCCCCTCGAAGTCGTTGTGTCGTATCACCGAGGGCATCACGGCCAACACCTTCCACATGGGCAACAGCCTCGCCATTGAGCCGAATATAGTCGCGAGCAGATCACCAAAGAAGCGGTCGGAACCTCGGAACGAAGTTCGACGCCGTGGCGTTCGCATGATGCGGGAAGCAGCACCACGGCGCTTAGCGGTATGGTTGCCGCCGGCAGCCGACGAACTCCTATCCTCCTGGACCGCTGTGCGTCATTGCTTTGATTTACCGGCCGCTCAAGGCTCCCACAGTCTTCGCTTTCGAGACGACCTTTGGGAAAAATGCAACCGGAATTTAACATAACGACATAAACATTTCTTTATGCGACGTTGACAAGGAAGCGAACTGCTGTAATTGTCTCCCATGTCGTGGTTCTCCGTACGGCGCTGCCGCAGCGGAGCTAAGAGGGAAGCCGGTGCGATGCCGGCGCTGCCCCCGCAACTGTTAGCGGCGAGCCAACTCCACTCGTGTCACTGAGGCGAATAGCCTTGGGAAGACGGGTAGAAGCTATGACCCGCGAGCCAGGAGACCTGCCACGGCGAGTTACGTCCACGGGCGGGGTGTCTCGGTGGCCGCTGCAGCCTGGCGTTCGTGCCGGCCTGCTAGCGCCTTCCTTGTCACCGACGCCCCAACCATCGGGGTTGGCATGACTGTCTCTCAGCAAATTCCTGTAGCAACGCTCGGCGTGCCGCGCTTCGGTCGTAAGCGAGAACTGAAATTCGCGCTTGAAAGCTACTGGTCCGGAAAATCTTCCGCTGGCGACCTTCTCACCACTGCGAAGGCGCTGCGTGCCGCCAGCTGGGAGGAGCAGCGCGATCGCGGCGTGTCGAAAATCCCGTCGAACGACTTCTCGCTCTACGATCATGTGCTCGACACCGCAGTCATGGTCGGCGCCGTGCCAGCCCGTTACGCCTGGAATGGCGGCGAGGTCCCACTCGACATTTACTTCGCCATGGCGCGCGGCAACCAAGGTCAGACGGAGGATTGTGGACACGCTGGTCACCAGCCCGCGGCTCGTGGGCCTAGTGTAACCGCGATGGAAATGACCAAGTGGTTTGACACCAACTATCACTACATTGTGCCGGAACTAGACGATTATCAGACGTTCGCCCTTTCGTCGACGAAGCCGGTTGATTACTTCCTCGAGGCTAAAGCCCTCGGCATTCACACACGCCCAGTCATGCTTGGACCGATCACCTTCCTCAAGCTGGCGAAATCGCCTACGGAAGGCTTCGATCCCATCGCGCTCCTACCACGGCTTCTGCCCGTCTACGCGCAACTCCTGCGGAGCTTGAAGCTATCGGGTGCCGATTGGGTGCAGATCGATGAGCCAGCGCTTGTCCTCGATCTGAACCCGAACGAACGAGCTGCGTTCGAATACGCCTATGGCCAGCTGTCAAAAGCCGCGCCCGAGCTGAAGATCATGCTGGCTACCTATTTCGGGCCGCTGGGAGACAATCTCGAAACCGCGGTTTCTCTGCCCCTGGCCGGGCTGCATATTGATCTCGTGCGCGCTCCCGAGCAGCTGGAAACGGTGGGTCGGCTCGCTCCGAAGGATCTGGTGGTCTCGCTTGGCTTGATCGATGGCCGCAACGTCTGGCGTGCGAACCTGCCCGCCATTCTCGACCGCATCAAACCGATCGTCGCCGGCTGGCCCTTGGACCGCGTCGAGATCGCGCCTTCCTGCTCGATGCTGCATGTGCCGATCGACCTGCGCATGGAGACGGAACTCGAGGCGGACATCAGGTCGTGGCTCGCCTTCGCGGCCCAGAAGACCGACGAGCTGGTCTTGCTGGCCCGGGCCCTGTCCCAAGGCAGGGATGCGGTGGCGGGCGCGTTGAAAGCGTCTGCCGAGGCCGCCGCCACTCTCCTGACATCCACGAAGATCCATGACCCGCTTGTTGAGCGGCGGATCGCCAGCATTGACGACAGCATGAAGCGACGAGAGAGCGCTTTTGCCGAGCGCTCCAGAGTCCAGGCCGGCACGCTCGGGCTGCCGCCGTTCCCGACGACGACCATCGGGTCCTTCCCGCAGACGCCGCAGGTACGCAGGGCGCGGGCCGCTCATGCGAAGGGCCAGCTGAGCTATGTCGACTACGAGACCTTCATGAAGAAGGAGATCGAGGCTGCAATTCGCTGGCAGGAAGAGATCGGGCTGGACGTGCTGGTGCACGGTGAGTTCGAACGTACGACATGGTACAGCATTTCGGCGAGCAGCTGTCCGGCTTCGCCTTCACCCAGCATGCCTGGGTGCAGAGCTATGGGTCGCGTTACGTGCGCCCCCCCATCATCTTCGGCGACGTATCGAGGCCCAATCCGATGACGCTGCGCTGGTGGCAATTCGCCCAGTCGCTTACGGAAAACCCTGTGAAGGGAATGCTCACAGGCCCAGTGACCATTCTCAACTGGTCTTTTGTTCGCGACGACGTACCCCGCTCCGAAGCATGCCGCCAGATCGCGCTCGCCATCCGCGACGAAGTGACGGATCTCGAATGGTCCGGCGCAAGGATGATCCAGATCGACGAGGCCGCGTTTCGCGAAGGATTGCCACTGCGCAAATCTGACTGGAAAGTCTATCTCGACTGGACTGTCGAATGCTTCCGGATCGCTTCAACGGGTGTAAAGGACTCGACTCAAATCCATACCCACATGTGCTATTCGGAGTTCAACGAGATCATCGACGCGATCGCTGAAATGGATGCGGATGTCATTTCGATTGAGACGTCGCGCTCGAAAATGGAACTGCTGGACGCCTTCACGAGCTCCAAATATCCGAACGAAATCGGTCCCGGAGTCTATGACATTCACTCACCACGCGTCCCGGAAGTCGGCGAGATTTCGGATCTCATCATGCTTGCCCGCGAGCGACTGTCGGATGCCCAACTGTGGGTAAACCCGGACTGTGGCCTCAAAACACGCAAATGGGAGGAGGTCCGCCCTGCCCTCATGAACATGGTTGCTGCAGCACGCGCGCTCCGGGAGAAAGTGTAGGCCGGAGGGTTTCCTGGTTGCTCACCATGGGATGAGTTACCGGCTGCCGCATGTGGGCCGTGAATGTGCCAAAACGCGATCACATCCTTTGAAATAAGTCACTCGAGCGAGAATGTGCACTTTCCTTCGGCACGTGCAATTTCGTGTGCCAGGCGTTTATCGTTCGCTCGGCTTTTCGCAGCACCATCCAGGGTAAGCTTTGCTGACATTCATCAAAGTGCGATGGGCCACGCTCTTCAGCCTTGTTTGGGCTTCCGGGCGGCGGCTGCAAGCATCGCCTGACCGACGCGGCGGTCGCCTTGGGCGTTCAGCATTTCGCCGGCATTGCAGATATCACGTGCCTCCTTGTTCTGGCTGAGCTTGGCTTTGCCTACAAGGCGGGTGATCTCGATCTCCAGGCCGATGATCGCCTTGACCATAGTGTCGATGAAGTCCTTCGGCGCGTTACCCATCTTCCACGGGACAGGCTGGGTCGCCTCGTGCCTGTGGGTCAGTTTGGCGACATTGCGGCGGACATAGCGTTCGTCGTCGTGGATTGTGATCCATCCATATGCATGTGCGACGAGGTAGTTCCAGGTCGGCACCTGCTTCTGGAACTCCTGCTTGCTCGGATACCACTGCGGCGAAATGTAGGCGTCGGCGGCGCGGAACACCACGAGCACCTCATCGCCGGTCGTCAGGTCCTGCCAAACTGGATTGTTGCGTGCGACGTGGCAGCGAAGGGTACCGTTTTGTCCCTGTGACGTGTCGAGTTGGAAGGGGATGTGATTGGCGTCGAGACCGCTCCGGCCATGGGTTATCAGCACACCAAGTGCGTTGTTCTCGATCAGTTCGTAAAGGACTTCTCGGCTCGGTTCATCGAAATGCGCGGGTAAATACATGACAGGTTCCTTCACTGGCCGCCGGCTTCGCTGTTCACCGGTTGACATCCGATGGCAAGCGTTCCAACGCGGCGGCGATCTGGCGCTTCGCTGCTGAGGGCAGAGGCAGGATGGGACGCGGGGGGTCGGCACGGCAAATGTCGAGCAATTCGGCAAGTGCAAAGACGACGCGAAGGCTCGAGAACTCCTTGAAGAGGCTCCAGAGCGGCGCAAGCGTGGCATCGATCCGTCGCGCTTCGGCCGCATCGCCCTGTTGCGCCGCCCTGACGATCTTGACGCAGACCTCGGGCAGGATGCCGGCGAGGACGCTGTACCATGTGTCGGCGCCGGCGATTAGGGCCTCTGCGGCGTTCCAGTCGCCGCTGTAGCCGATCGAGAACCCTTCCGGCACAGTGCGCCTCTGGTCGGCCAGATGGCTCTTGATCGCATCGCCCTTGTCTGTCGGATTCTTGATAGCAACGATCCCCCGCAGCTTTGCCAGGCGGCTGACGAGTGCGGGGGTGAAACGGAAATGCGTCGTTCCTGGATTGTCGTAGACGACGATCGGCAGGCCACTTTCGCGCGCCACAGTGGAGAAATGTTCGAACACCTCGTCATCAGTGAGCGGGGTGTAAGAGGCGGCGGCAAGCAACCCCGCGGCAGCTCCAAGGGCCTTGGCGTCCTGCGCGAGCCTCACTGCTTCGTCGGTGCGCAGCGCGCCCACACCCACCACGACCGGCATTCGCCCGGCGGTTTCGTTTAAGGTCTCGGCGAGCGCCCGTCGCCGTTCCTCGGGCGACAGATACATGTAGGTGCCGGTGCTGCCGAGAAGACCGATGGAATCGACCTGAGCGGCGCAAAGCCTGGCAATGAGGTTGCGCAGAGCAACGGTATCGACACGGCCGTCACGATCGGTCGGCGTGATGGGAAACGCGGAAAGACCGCTCAGGAATGCCATGGCAAGGCTCCAGGTTTGTGCGTGAGCGCAGGACTGGCCGGGCGACAGGCCATCACAAGGCGTCCAGAGCCCGGCGCAGGTCGGCGATTAGGTCATCGGCGTCCTCAAGACCCACCGAGAGACGCATGAGGTCCTCGCCGACTCCATCGGCCAGGTGCGCATCCTTGCGGATCGGCTGACGAGCACGGGTCAGGCTTGCCGGATGATAGATGAGGCTGTCGGCATCACCGAGGCTGATAGCCCGGGTGATCAGGTTGAGCCGGTCCATCATCCGGCGCGCGCCCTCGAACCCAGCGTGGAGGCCAAAGGCCAACATCCCCGACCCTTGGGACATCTGCTTTCGCGCCGTCACCTGATCAGGGTGCGAGTCGAGGAAGGGATAACTCACCCATGCCACCGCCGGGTGCGCCTCGAGCGCCTGAGCCACCGCAAGGGCCGTGGCGCTGTGCCGTTCCATGCGCAGCGTGAGCGTCTTCAGACCGCGCAGGATCAGGAAGGCTGACATGGGCGAGAGCGCTGCGCCGGTGATGTAGCGCAGGCCCGTTTCGTGCAGCGTGCGGAGCGTTTGCGCGTCGCCGAGAATCGCCCCGCCAAGGGCATCGCCGTGCCCATTGATGTATTTAGTCAGTGAGTGGAGCACGAGGTCTGCCCCATGTTCGAGCGGCCGCTGGAGCGCGGGGGAGGCGAAGGTGCTGTCGACTGCAACCTTTACACCGAGCGCGTGGGCGCGCTCGGCAATGGCAGCGATGTGGAGGATGCGGCTCAGCGGATTCACCGGCGTCTCGAAGAAAACAAGCCGGGTCCGCTCGGTAATCGCGGCATCGAGATTGTGAGGATCGGACAGGTCGACCGCGATGACCTTGATGCCGAAGCGGGGGACCGCCTGTTCGACCATGGCAAGCGTGTTCGCATAAAGCGTCCTGTGGACGATGAGTTCATCCCCTTGGGACAGGAGCGACAGCATCAGCGTCCCGAAAGCCGCCATCCCCGAGGCAACAACCAGCCCCGCCTCGGCTCCTTCCAGGTTGGCGAGCCGCTGCTCGAGGATCTCCGTCGTCGGATTGTATTCGCGCGCATAGAGCCGTCCACCAAGGGTGGCGGCCGCCTCGTTTGCTGCCACGCTTTCGAATCCATAGGTTGACGTCAGGAACACTGGCGGCTGGACGGCATTGGAAAAGCGGGCCGGATCGTAGCCATGATGGATCGCCCGGGTGGCAAATCCGGGACCGGTGTGGTTGAGCGACCCAGTTGGAGCATCGGTTTCGGATTGATGGGAGCGGGTCATTCGGCCTCTGAGATCTTTCTTGGGTTCCGAAAGATTGACGGCAAACTGGCCAATGTGAAATATCCAGTTGGCGATGAATGAAATGGTCCAGTCTTCAAGTGCCGGTTCTGCAGGTCGCTCGCACGCGATGGGTGCACGCCAGATCTACGAGGCTCTTCGCGAGCAGATCCTCGGAAGTGTCTACGAAACCGGCAGTCAGCTGCCGTCCTCCCGAGGCCTCGCAAATGACCTTGGGGTTTCGCGAACGACGGTGACGGTCGCCTATGAGCAACTGGCTGCGGAAGGTTTCATCGAGTCCGTCAAGGCGCACGACCTCGCGTCGTGTCTTCGCTGATCGGCCCTGAGACAAGCCGCATTTCCGCGAAACGGGTCGGCCCGGTTGATCTGTCCGCCTATGGGGGACGACTGCGCGTTATGCCGCCCTGGCCGGATTATCTGCCGACTGGGCTGAAGGTCGATTTCCGCTATGGCGACCTGGCGCCGTCGGATTTCCCTGCATTGATCTGGAAACGCGCGATGAACGAGGCGATGGCGCAGCGCCCGTTGCGTCTTGCCTATGACGATCCTCGCGGCTCGCGCCGGCTGCGCCAGGCACTCCAGGGCTATCTCTGGCGCGCCCGAACCCTGAGCTGCGACCTCGAGCAGATCATCATCGTCAACGGTTCGCAGCAGGGCCTCGATCTGTGCGCTCGCCTGCTTGTCGATCCCGCCGACCGCTTCGTCATCGAGGACCCGTGCTATAGGATGGCGCGTCAGGTCTTTGCCAGTACGGGTGCCTCGCCCGTCCCGGTCCCCGTCGACGAGGGCGGGATGAAGACGGAGTTGCTGGCGGGGATCGGGGCAAAACTGGCCTATGTCACGCCATCGCATCAGTTTCCGCTGGGCGGCGTCATGCCGATCGCACGCCGCCATCAGCTTCTGGAATGGGCGCGGCACAACGACGCCTATGTGATCGAGGACGACTACGACAGCGAATATCGCTACGACATCAATCCGGTCCCTCCGCTGCACAGTCTTGAGGATCACGGGGCTGTCATCTACCTCGGCACGATCTCCAAAACGCTCTCGCCGATGCTGCGTATCGGCTACCTCGTCGTCCCGACGGAATTGCAGGAGGTCTTCGCTACCGCCAAACAATTCGCGGACCGGCATTCGCCGGTCGCTGAACAGGAAGCGCTTGCATCTTTGATCGAGAGCGGCGGCTACGAAAGCCATGTGCGCCGTGTGCGCAGGCTGAACGGCGAGCGTCGGGAAACGTTGTTGGGTGCCTTGCGGCACAGCTTCGGCGATCGCATCGCTGTCCAGGGAGCAGAGGCCGCTCTGCACGTCGCCGTTTGGTTCAACGACCTGCCACGATCGCAGGAAACGGCACTGGTCGAAGCCGCCCGACGTGCGGGCCTGGGGCTACACCTGATCTCGCCGCTCTACGAGCGGACATTGGACGAAGGCCGCACCGATCGCGTCGGTCTTGTCATGGGCTACGCCGCCTTGAGCATTAGGCAGATCGGGAAGGGCGTTGAGGTCCTGCGAGCGGTTGTCAAGCAGGTGCAAGACGCGATGCCGGGACACGGTGGCTAGAACGGCGGGGACGTGGCGTGCTGGCGAGGAAACCGACCCTTGGGCTGAACCGCATTTCGTTTGCAAAGCCAACTGGACTGGGAAAACGCCGCGCAACTGGTGCTGTTGATCAGGCCAGTTTGGCGGCAGATTTTCGTGCGAGACGAATTTCCGAGAGCGATGCATGAGCCGGCAAGGAAAGCTGCTTCACATCCATATCGCGCCCGCTGCCTGCTATGAAATGGAGGATCTGGCGGAGACGTAGCTTGTTGCCGGCCGAGGCGGGCTCGAGCACCCGCAATAGATAATCGACGATCTCTACCAGGCCTTGTCCACGGCCGAATGATGGAATTATCCAGCGCATGGTGCGGCATGCACCATGCCGATGCCAGAAGATCTAGACGCTCGACAAGCACCTTTCTTCATACAGGTCCCGAACGACCCGCAGCGCAAAGCCTCCCCATGAGAATAGAGCATCCCATGTCTTTCACGCCATTGATTGCCCCCGAGATCAAGGCCCGCTACCCGGATTTTCATCTGATCAGCATTGTGGTGCGGCACGCTGAAATCGACGTGCCGGATGCACAGGCGTTGAACGACACGATCGCGGCGGCGGAACAGGCCGCGCTTCGCGATGACGCCCAAAGGGACGCGCATCTTGCGGCGTGGGCCGTTGCCTACGAGGCTTTCGGCACAAAAGCCAATCGAACGCCGTGCTCGGCCGCCGCGCTTCTCAAGCGGGTGCGGAAAGATGGCTCTCTCCCGCGGATATCCCCACTGGTTGATGCCTACAATGCCGTCAGCGTGTTGTATGGCGTTCCGATTGGCGGGGAGGATCTCGATCTCTACCAAGGGGTCCCGAGACTTT
>NZ_JAMYLQ010000059.1:0-15547 GCF_040318115.1 Mesorhizobium sp. M1312
AACTACGCTCGTAAGGACGACCTTAAGAGCGCAGCCTCGCTATCGTAACTTGCTCGCGCAAGGCGGCCCTCGCCGGAGGCGTACCGAACCGCATTACTTTCTCCATAGATTCGCGGTCACGCCCTTACGGGTGACAGCCGGTTTATTTTCGAGGAGTATTTCTGCAGCATGGCCAGCTCTGAGCTGGCGCTGGTTCTTCTTATCATCAACGTAAGGGACCTAAACCCGTCGTCGGTTATGGTGCGGCTGTCCTCAATGCCTGGCGCCGCTTCTTCTCAAGGCACAGATGGAAACGTATCTGATCGGCTCGACCAGTCAAGTTGATGCGTCCACCTAACGGCGACTCCGCTATCGGCGGGCTGCTTAGGGTCGACCTCAGCCGTTCCGAGTGATCGGATTTAGGAGCCTGGGTCGTGAAGTCCAATATTTCATCGCAAATCGCGGACCTACCCCCCTTATCCTCCTGATGTCGGAAAATATTGGGCAGGTTTTTCGGAAAGACAATTTCAGAAGTCCGCTGGCCTCCCGGAGCGCAGCGAGGTCTATCCACCCCAAATTCTCATTTCACTCGCTTCGCTCGCTCCATGAGAATTTGGCCGTATACATAATTCCACTCTATAGTCATATCGATGATGTGGGCAGAGCGCCTAGTCCTGTTCGAACCATATAAGGAATACGTGCACGCGCGCGAGGCATGGATACTCAGTTTCCTGAATATCTCAGTTTAGGATTGGCCTTTGACCTTGATCCGCCGCACCCGCCGCATAGGTTCGCGGGGCAGGCGTATTCTGAATTTGTAAGGCTTTCCGCGGAAGCCCTCCCTTTGTAGCAATCCACGTTCCGATAGCGAACCAATCGCCTTCTGAACCGTGACGGGGCTAGTGCGGCCAAGCCTTTTTGCGATGTCCGCTATTTTCAATCTAACGAAATCCCCGGGGCGCTCCGCTTCATGGTGAAGCAGTAAAAGAATTCCAATCTCAGCTCTTGAAAGGGACTTATCCGTTCGGACAGCATCAAGATGCTTCCAAAGCAACTTCAATATGTTAAGCGCTGTCCCGGCGGCACCTTTCGCGCGTGGATGTAAGGGACGATGTTCGAGGCCTTTGAGGGCTTCGACATATGACGATTTCAGAGTTTACGCTTAAGTCCAAGGACGAGGAGCCGGTCCGTCGGCTGGAGATCTTCACGGGTTCGGGTCGTCGGCGTGAGTGGCCGCCGGAGGAGAAGGCCCGGATAGTGGCGGAGAGTTACGAGGCGGGCGAGACGGTTTGTGCTGTGGCACGCCGGTATGGACTTTCCCCGCAGCAATTGTTCACCTGGCGTCGGGCTGCTCGCCGGCCGATGGGGGAGGCAGCGATATCGGAATCCATGTTCGTGCCGGCGGTGGTGACGGCAGCGCCTCCGAAGCCTGCGGCGAAGCATTATCTGGACACAAGCAAACGTTCGTTTGCGTGATACGAGCTTCTTATAATCGATTCTAACGGGAGCATCGGATGGGAACCGCCACCAACAAGCAACATAACATATTCGTAGCTTATTTTCGGGTTTCGACGGCCAAGCAGGGCGAAAGCGGATTGGGGCTGGAGGCCCAACGTTTCGCCGTCCGCGATTTCATCGCCCGTCACGGCGGCGAAATGGCGCGAGAGTTTGTCGAAATTGAAAGCGGACGGAAATCGAACCGACCTGAATTAGGCCATGCCCTCGCATATGGCCGAAAGCACAAGGCAACGCTATGATCGCGAGGCTCGACCGCCCCGCCCGAAACGTTTTTTTCGTTTCCGGCCTCATGGAATCTGGCGTCAACTTCATTGCGCTGGACATGCCACAAGCCGACAGGTTCATGCTTCACGTATACGCGGCGATGGCTGAGGAGGAAGCGCGCCGTATAAGCCAACGAACCAAGGATGCGCTCGCTGCATCGAAGGCTGCGGAACCAAACTTGGCAAAATGGTGCATCGCTCGCAGCGAAATACCCGGGCAGGCCGATGTTTTCGCCTTGCAAATTGGTCCGCAACTCGCTCTTTCGCAGAGGGCATCTCGATCAGATGCATGTGCAAACTCCTGAACGAACGTCATCTACCGGCCTACGGGGGCGGGAACTGGCACGTGACATCGGTCGCGAGGACATTGCGGCGATACCGTTCACTAACACAGTCAGGCACGCATCAATGAAGGACCTCACGACTAAGGAGCTAAGAACTTTATTTTCGCATGCAGACGCCTTATTCAACAAGAAATCGTTTATAGCTCATAAGTCTTTTTCTGAGATTCCGAAAGACAAGTATTTTGCGCGTGAGATAAAGATCGGCAAGAATAAACAAGTGTATTTGACCGATCATGGGCTCAAGAACTTCGTCAAGGTCGTTGAGCTACTCGACAAACGTGACATTTTTTCCGGGCAAGCGGAATTCTCGAATATCTGGAGCGCCTGGAAGGCTACCGTCGAAAATTGGTTCTCAGATGGCCTCCAGCCAGAGAGAGGCAGTGAAGTCGTGAACGCCATAGCGGATCGTCTGACCCCTACCATTCGAAAACATAATTTCATCGTTCCAATTTTTGGCCTCGAACTCGGAAGGAATGAGCCCTTTCAAGTCGGATCGATGTCGATTTTGCGAGACCCGGAACCGCTGCTGGACAGAACCGGTGTCGCGCGCAATTCCGATGACATCTCTTCCATCCAGGAGCTAAATCAAGGCAACCTCTGGCTCTTTGGCTCAGCGCACGGCACTGCGAATGTGGCTCAACGGGTGTTTTCCGAACAGGCTACTTTGACCGTTGGTCTGATCGCTATTGCGGCGGCAGCTAGATATGAAGGAGGCGCCACCGCTTTCCGGATAGGGATTAGTATGTCGCCGGAAGACACCTTGGGGCGCGCGGCCTGGATGTCTTGGGACGACGTTGAGAATAGTCTTACGACGCACTACAAATTCGCAAGAGGGCAGCCGTTTGCGGTCGATACCGAGCTATCTTCTGTATCAGATGATATTAAGATGGTGCAGCTGGCTTTCGCGATCTTGCAGAAGGAGAAAAAAACTCCTCTCGAAGAGGCCATCGAGAGAGCTATTTACTGGTTCTCAGACGCCCACCGAGACTCGTCACTAGTCATGAGAATCGTCAAATACTGGAGTTGTGTCGAGGCATTCTTCTCGCTGAAAAAGGAGGAAATAACGCATTCGGTTTCGGCGGGACTCGCCAGCATACTAGTTTATGGTGGTTTTCGGTACGCCGACCTTTCGGAATACAAACCCCTAAAAAAGCAAATCAGCAAACTTTATGACGTCAGATCAAAAGCTGTCCACAGCGCCGCACATCGCCACGTAACGGAGGAAAACGTTGCCCAGTTTAGCCAGTGGGTCGCTTGGATGATTATCGAAATTGTGGGCCTGAGTGCCCAGGGTTATACGACGCTTGCCCAACTCAAGGAACAAGTCGATCGGCTGGACTCTATCAGCCGAACGATACCGGGCGAGAAATCTTGACTGCTTCATACAGGCGAAGCGTCAGGTAGCGCTTAGCAGGCGAACCGGGCGTGATACTGGTGCATAGAGAGGCGACATACTTTTTTGGGGGAAGCATGCCTTCTGTCACCGATCCGGCAAGAGAACTTGCAGACGTCTTCGAGAGGTTTTCACCGGCTGTAAAAGGCCGCGGTGACGATCATTTGGCCTCGCAGTTCGGCGTCGCCGCCCCCAGGTCGAACAATTCACTACAAATGATGCGTGGCTCTGGAGCCCGAACGCGGCTGGGAATCTGAGGCACGAACGGATACTTGGGTGGATGAAAGCGCCGAAGCCGCAAAGCCTCGTGCGCTACTACAGCTACTGGGGAATTGCTGACATATTTTCCGCGATCACCCGAAAGCCGATGACACGAAGTCGCCTATGGTTGGGGGTGCAAGAACTTGTAGATATGCGGAACAACATCGCGCACGGCGATTTTGCTGCACAAGCGACCCAGACTGATGTCATCAGATATGTTCAATCCGTAATCACGTTCTGCGAGCGTGCCGATAGGGTCTTCTCGCGCTCTCTAGGGCCACTCTGCGGAGGTGCTTCACCTTGGTAGCTTCGATGCGCGGCGCAAGTCCTCGGCTCTGTCCGTTCTCTCCCAGGTGAATTCGGGCTCTTCACGGCCGAAGTGCCCATACGTCGCCGTCTTGCGGTATATCGGGCGTAAGAGATCAAGCATCTCGATAATGCCCTTCGGTCTGAGATCGAACAGCTCAAGAATAAGGCGCTCGATCCTTTCTTCCTCAATCGTCGCGGTCCCGAACGTGTTGACCATGACAGAAACCGGACTGGCCACGCCGATCGCGTAAGCAAGCTGAACCTCGCAGATCTCCGCAAGTCCGCTCGCAACGATATTCTTTGCGACATACCGCGCCGCATAGGCAGCCGAACGGTCAACCTTGGATGGGTCCTTGCCCGAAAAGGCACCGCCGCCGTGACGCCCCATCCCACCGTAGGAATCGACGATGATCTTGCGTCCAGTGAGGCCGCAGTCGCCGCGCGGCCCACCAACCACGAACCGCCCCGTTGGATTGACCAAGATCCTGATTCCCGTCGTATCCAAGTGGGTCGGCAAGATCGGCTTTATGATCTCCTCAATGACGCCTTCTCGGACTGTCTCTTGTGAGACCGCCTCGTCATGCTGCGTCGACAGGACTATGGTATCCAGCGCCACCGGGCGGAAACCTTCATAGCGTATGGACACCTGAGATTTTACGTCCGGACGTAGCCAGCTAAGCTGCCCCGCTTTCCGGACCTCTGCCTGTCTTTTCGTCAAACTGTGGGCGAGCTGGATTGGCAAAGGCATCAGTGTATCGGTCTCGCTGCATGCGAACCCGAACATGAGGCCCTGATCCCCCGCTCCCTGCTCGAGGTCCTGCCCTCGACCCTCGTCAACGCCCTGGCTAATATCGGGCGATTGCTCGGTGAGGGCCAGAACAACGGCGCAACGCTGACCGTCAAAGCCGATGGCATCATCATCGTATCCAATATCGAGAATCGTATCGCGGGCAACTTGGCTGTAGTCGACCCGCGCATCGCTGGTAATCTCGCCAGCCAGCACGACCATCCCTGACTTCACCAACGCTTCACAAGCGACGCGCGCCTTCGGATCGGTGCGGAGGATCGCATCGAGGATGGCATCCGAGATGTTGTCGGCCATCTTATCGGGGTGTCCGGCGCCAACCGATTCGGAAGAGAATACGAACTGCCTAGCCATGGAATGCCCTCGCTTCGGGTGTTGGAATTTTGTGGGCCATTTTGATTAGGCCGCTTTACCTGTCGGTGATGCCCGGGACCTCGAACGCAGTGCACAAGTCGGCAACGTCTCTTCGCACGCAGGCATGAACGTCCGGATCGTTGGGTTGGCGGCAGACCAAGTCAATGAACGCGGCGATCTGCACCATTTCCCCCTCGCGCATGCCCATCGACGTCACGGCTGGCGACCCCAAGCGAATTCCGCTTGTGACCGCCGGATGGCGCGGGTCGCCCGGCACCATATTAAAGTTCGTAATGATGCCTGCCTTCGCTAACCGCTCGGCATAGGCCTTGCCTGACAGTGGTCGATCGCGAAGATCAAGGATCAGCATGTGATTGTCAGTGCCCCCGGTGACCAGGTCATAACCTCGGTCCAGAAGCGCCTGGGCCAGAGCCTTGGCATTCTTGACGGTCTGTTGGCCGTAGCTTCGGAAGGACGGGTTCGCGGCTTCGTGCAAGGCAACAGCTAGCGCAGCGATGACATTCATGTGGGGCCCGCCTTGCAGGTGAGGGAAGACCGCCCGATCTATTCGTCTCGCGAGATTGTATTTGCTCTTTGGATAATACAGAGCCTGATAGCGGTCTTCGTTCCTGGACAAAATGAAACCACCGCGGGGACCGCGGATCGACTTGTGGGAGGTGCTGCTGACCACGTCGCAATGGCGCACGGGATTCGGGTGCGCTCCCGCGGCAATCAGGCCACTGATGTGCGCAATGTCGGCTACGAGATAGGAGTTCGCTTCCAGGGCGATTTTTGCCATTGCCGCGTAGTCAAAGACACGCGGGTAAGCAGTTCCGCCGACCCAAATGAGCCGCGGGCGTTCCCGCTTGGCTGTCTCGCGCAAGCGGTCATAGTCAATCTGCTGTGTCTTTGCATCTAGTCCGTAGGGGACGCGTTGATAGTCAGTTCCGGAAAAGTTGATGGCCCAACCATGAGTCAGATGGCCCCCTTCCGGAAGGGGCAAGCCCATGACTTTGTCACCGGGGCTCAAAAGCGCCCGATAGACAGCCTGGTTGGCCGGCGAGCCGGAATAAGGCTGGACGTTGGCATGCTCGCTGCCAAATAGTGTTTTCAAGCGTTCAATGGCTAGGCTCTCAAGCTCATCAAGGATCTCGTTTCCCGCGTAGTAGCGCGCAGCGGGGTACCCCTCGGCGTACTTGTTCGTGAAAATCGAACCGGTCGCTTCCAGCACTGCCGAGGAGGCAAAGTTCTCAGATGCGATTAGTTTGAGCGTCGTCCGCTCCTGCCGCTCCTGCCTTAGAAGCAGTTCGTGAACGCGGCAATCAACCGCGGCCAAGGGAGACTGTCCGTAAGTGTCGGGCTGCGCGATGGCGCCGTCGGCGGAGTTGTCCATGGTGGTTTCACCTCCAATTGGACTGATCTATTTCACGGTCAAGCATGCGGTTCCCTTCGACCGCGCGTCTTGTGTCGCTGCGAGCCGTTGAAGGTCTCGTTTGTGATAGCCATCGCCGTGGGGCAGGAGATCGACCAACAATTGAACCAGCCCGCCGGCGTTACCTCCTGCTTTGAGATGGTACAAGCACCACGGACGTTGTTCGTTGCAGTAAAGAAAGTCGGCTCTGGCGAGCAGCCGGACGTGTCGCACAACGTGCTCGCGAGGCAGACCCAGAATCTCCGCTAGCTGGCAGACTGTTAGGTCCGCACGCGCGCAAAGGCCTAGGATTCGAAGGCGATCTAAATGCGCTGCCGCCCGTAGGCGACTGACCAGTGTCATCATTGGTCAGGATCAAGCCACATGAAAAGCCTGGGCTCTCGTCCTAATGAATTTGTCATTTCGCGTTCTCTACAGATGTTGCAGCTTTCGAACCAATTATATGGCTGGTTGCCCAGCGACAGGACAATCTCGGTGGCCGTGAAGATACTGTTTTGAGCCGAAAATGGCTGTGTTCGAACAACCAAGATGAGCGCTCTTCTTGCCATTGCCTTAGCCGAAATTGCTCGCAGTTCGGCGGGTCGGAGAATAAGCGGCGCCACGGTTTTGACCCCACTGAGCTCAGACGTTGCAATAAGCCTACCATTCACAGCGAACTGGAGTTGCTAAGAATCTATGAATTTCCTTGAAGGATCTGTTGCAACGTTTGCCCAGCCCGCTCTTGCTCCCGGCACACATCGCTCATGCCTGCGCCGTCCAGAAGACGGGCCACGAAGCGTAGCCGTTCCTCCATCACCTAACACTCTCTCCACGGCATCAACACCTCCGACCAAAAGCGGCGACGGCGATGAGGTGGCTATTCAACGGTTGCCAGTTGGAGCGAACGGTTCGGCAGTCGAATGCGCGTGGTACATTGTGCCCTTGATGAGATTGAACGCCGTGCAACTGGGGACTCGAGCGGGAATTGCTGGCAAAACTCAGCGCTGGCGAAGCGCACCGCGATCACAAATGGATTGAGTGCGCTCAAGGGCTCTGGGCAAGGATTAGGCGCTTACCAGTCCATCACTACCTTGCCCGAATTGCCGCTGCGCATCGCGTCGAACCCGGTCTGGAAATCGTCGATGACGATGCGGTGGGTAATGAGGCCGGTGACGTCGAGCGGGCCTTGCACCAGTGCGATCATCTTGTACCAGGTCTCGAACATCTCGCGGCCATAGATGCCCTTGAGATGCAGCATCTTGAAGATGACCTTGTTCCAGTCGATCTCGAAGCCGGTCGGCGCGATGCCTAGAATGGCGATCTCGCCGCCATTGTTCATGGCGTCGATCATGTCGCGGAAGGCAGGTGCGGCGCCAGACATTTCGAGGCCGACGTCAAAACCTTCGGTCATGCCGAGCGCCGGCATGATATCGCGCAGCTTTTCCTTCGACGCGTCGACCACATGCTGGACGCCGAGTTTCTTCGCCAGCGCCAGCCGCACCGGGTTGATGTCGGTGATGACCACTTTTCGTGCGCCGACGCACTGCGCCACCAGCGCACCCATGATGCCGATCGGCCCGGCGCCGGTGACCAGCACGTCCTCGCCGACCAGATCAAAGGACAGTGCGGTGTGCACGGCATTGCCTAGGGGATCGAAGATTGCGGCGATCTCGTCGGACACGTCGTCGGGTATCGGCACGACATTGTGCTGCGGGATCGCCAGATATTCGCCGAAGGCGCCCGGCCTGTTGACGCCGACGCCAAGCGTGTTGCGGCACAGATGCCCCCTGCCAGCACGGCAGTTGCGGCAGTGGCCGCAGACGATGTGGCCTTCGCCCGAAACACGCTGGCCGATCTTGTACTCGGTCACCGCCGTACCGAAATCGGCGACCGTGCCGACGAATTCATGGCCGGTCACCATCGGCACCGGCACGGTTTTCTGCGCCCACTGGTCCCAATTGTAGATGTGAACGTCGGTACCGCAGATCGCCGTTTTCTTGATCTTGATCAGAACGTCGTTCGGGCCGATCTTCGGCACCGGCACCTCTTCCATCCAGATGCCCGGCTCGGCCTTGGCCTTGACCAGCGCCTTCATCATGTTCGACATTCTTTTGTCCCTTGAATCTCTTGATACGGAATCGCTTTTCGGTTCCGGCCGTTCAGGAAATCACACCGAGTTCCCGCCCGACCGCGCCGAACGCCTCGACCGCCCGGTCGATGTCGGCGCTGGAATGGGCGGCCGACATTTGCGTGCGGATGCGCGCCTGGCCCTTCGGTCCTCGATCAGCCTCGCTTATGCTCTGGAGCTTGTTCTCTCGCGCCCGAATTTCCGCGGGGATGGCTGAACCGAGGCGATCCATTTGCGGATTTTCAAGTGCGTCGGGCCCGCACCCCCACAAACGCTCAACAAGTTGAACACGTCCTGAACCCGACTGGGACTTCAAGTTCGGACCTGAAACCTGGCCGGGTACTGCTGGATGGCAGGGGCCGTCAAGCGGGCGGAAGGGATGAGGAAATGAAAGAGCTGCAGATCAAAATACATAATCGAGCGATGAATATCGCCTGCGCGATCATCCGGACCAGATCTGATATGAAACACCGTGCGGCCCCGAGATCGAGGCTCCAATCTCGTATAGCTTCATGCGACGTTCTCTTGGAGTGTTGCGGGATTGGTCCGCTCAACCGGATCTCGGAGCTCAACCCTTTCATCCCATTAGAATGAGCGTTCGAAACGCAGGATTCCGCTGACACTGCTCTTCTTGTTGGCGTTGGTCCAGGTCACGTTGGAAGCGTCCACCTTGCCGACGGCGAAGTTGCCGTAGCGGCCATAGTCGAGTTCCGCCGTAACTGTGAAATCTGGAAGAAACGCATAGGCGACGTTTGCAGCGACACCATGGTTCTTGAGCTGATCACCGGAGAGCTGAAGCTTGAACGAAGTTGTCTCGTTGAGCTCGTAAGCGGCGCCAGCCCAGAAAGCCCAGTTCCCGCCCCAAATCTTATAGAAGCCTCGACCATGAGCGTCGATCGCGTTCGTGGAGTCGTCGTTGAGCTTGCCATTGGAACCGTAGCCGAACATTCCGAACAGCAACAGTTCGTTGGTGACATTGATGTCGACACGGACCTTGGCGGCCACCGATTCGTAGTTGCTATCATAAGCGGCAACGCCGGTGATCGCGCCCCAGCCATGTGTGTATTTCAAGCCGCCGACTACGTGCGGAGCGTAGCTGTCGATTGTGCCGACCACGCCCGAGCCTTCTTCGAGCGAAACCACGGCCGAAAAGCCGTTCCCGGCGTCGAAGTGGTACTGAACCACATTGGTATCGAAAGCGCCGGACGGAACCGGCGTCTGGTTGAGTACGTCACCCGCGCCGCCGATAAACATGTCGAAGGCCGACCAGTCCTTACCAACTCGGAGGCCACCAAGCTGAATCCAGGCGAAAGTCAAGGTGCTGTCTCCGTTGAAGGCATAGGACCGAGAACTGTCCGAAACCGAAGTGTGGCGGTTACCGAAGTTCATGCGGGTTTCGGTGTAGGTCTTCAACGTGCCGAGTTCGGTCTCCTGGCCGGTCCAAGTTTTCAATGTGAAGCGCGTGTTGTTTTGCCATGTGCCCTGATCCTCACCAGTCCTCACATCCGAGGTTCTTGCGTGATCAAACAATCCGACATGGCCCAAGCCGACGTCGTAACGGACATAGCCGCCGATGCGCACGCAGGTCTCAGTGCCTGAAATGTAGACGTAGCCCGAGCCGTAGACGTCGCAGATTTTAACGTACTCAGTCGGGTCAGGCTCGGCAACGGCGGTCACGGCGCGAGCGTCGGAAACGGCAATCAGTGCCGCAGTTGAGCCGAGGAGGAGGCTCCTAATGTTCATTGTTGATCTCCGTTCAAAGAGTAAAAGGAATGGACATCCAGCAAATGAATTCTTGCTAAAGGAAATAGTCGATAACGATGCGCATTGAGTTGAATTTGAGTAGTTTTGATGCGCTCGTCGTGCCAGATCTTCAAGAGAAATTGCGGATGATTGGGTATTATTGTTACAAATATGAAATCGTTATTACAAAAATAATTATCGCCGAAACGACGCCATTCAACATTTCTGTACAAATCATCACTGCCATCTCCGCTAGTGTGGGCGGGCCGTCACAAAGGCTTCTACTGCAAATGACGTGCCATCCTGAAGACCCAGCTGCGGCTTGAAGCTCAAGTGTGCCGGCCGACCTTGGTTCGCGCTTCCTTCCTTTTTGCCTTGCGGGTCAACCCAAGCACGAACGGCAAACGTTTCGGCTACGGTGCGTCTGTTCGCTTCGCGACAGTTTCGTTCAATAGCGACAGCTTTGTTTGCTGTGAGCCCCGTTGAGGCATCATGCGGCGGCACCGCTCGGTACGACGCCGTCATTTTGGCGAGCGCGATGGTCCGATAATCACGCGCTGAACAGCCTTGCCTCCACCACGGAGTCAGTAGGCGCGCCAGCCTTGGCATTGCGGCGGACCTGACGGTCGCGTCGAGCAGGTTCTCGTCCTGATAGACGGCGCGCCACAGCTAATGCTTCTTGCCAGCAATTCACACAACGAGCTCATCGAGATGCCAGAGATCACTATGGGGCGGCGCTAGCTGGCGAGCAAAGTCTGGTCCCAACGCCGTATTGTCTCGTCGGATGCGGCAGCCTCGCTCAGCAGAATCTCCTCGACCAGGCGCAGGCTGAAGGGAAGGGATCGTGGAACCAAACGGTGCGCGTGAGGGTCTCGGCGGGAACAGCCATGGCCAGTCGCTGACCGAGTGCTCAGACCATCGCTGTCCAGCCAAGACTGAACGGCGCCTATTGCTGCGAAATACAAGTTTCGAGCCCAAGCGGAACGGACTGACATAGCGCAAAGACACAGGCGAGCGCAGCGGTAAGGTTGGTGGTTATCAGCATGGGACGGTAACTGTTGCAGACCACAAAATATCGCGAGGCCGGCCTGCCTTGGTACACTATCTATCCGACTGTGTCGGAGTTCTCTGGGGCGGTCGGCGCCGAGGCTTATGAGGAATGGCTCAGGAACCTGCCGGCTGACGATCCGGTGTCACTCTATTTCCACGTTCCGTTCTGCCGATCAGCGTGCTGGTATTGCGGCTTCCCCACCACCATCACCCGCCATGATGCGCCGATCCTCAACTATCTGGCGGTGCTGCGTGACGAGATCCGTTTGATCTCGGAGCGAGCGCCGCAGGCGCTGCCCGTGAGCGACGTGCATTTCGGCGGCGGAACGCCGTCTCTCATCGGACCAGCCGAGTTCCTCGCTCTGATGGAGTTCCTGCGACGCCGCTTTGCTCTCACGAAAACAGCTACGGTCGCCGTCGAGATTGATCCGCGCACGTTCACGGCCGAGATGGCCGAGGCCTTAGGAGCAGCCGGCGTGAACCGTGTGAGTCTCGGCGTACAGAGCTTCGATCCCGTTGTTCAAAAAGCGATCAACCGGGTTCAGAGTGAGGCGCAGACGGCGGCTGCCGTCGAGATGCTGCGTCGGCACGGCGTGAGCCGCATCAACTTCGATCTCATCTTTGGTCTCCCTCATCAAACGGTGCAGTCCTGCGTCGAGACCGCGAGGGCGGCGGTCGCAATGCGCCCCGACCGGCTTGCGGTGTTCGGCTACTCGCACATTCCATCCCAGATAAAGAATCAGCGCCTCATCGAGGAGGAATTTCTGCCCGACAGCGCTGCCCGCACTGAACAGGATGCGGCCGTGGCCGCGACGCTGATTGCCGCTGGCTACCGAGAGATCGGGCTCGACCATTTCGCCTTGCCGGACGACGAGCTCGCGCTGGCACAGAAAACCGGTCGCCTGCGGCGTAACTCGCTGGGCTACTCAGCCGACACCTGCAGAACGCTGATCGGTTTCGGCGCGTCGGCTATCGGCCGCGTCGGCGAGGGGTACGTCCAAAACGAAGTTACACGGGATTCCTACATCCAGCACATCGCAGCTGGCCGTCTGGCGACGTCAAAGGGCTATCGCCTCACCGACGACGACCGCGTGCGCGCCGCAATTATCGAGCGTCTAATGTGCGATCTCGAGGCCGATGTGCCGGCAATCTGTGCCGCCCACGGATCTGATCCGATCCGTCTTCTCGGTTCAGCTGAACCCTTGGCGATGCTGGCCGAGGACGGGATAGTGGACTTCGAAAACGGTTTTGTCCGCGTACGGCGGGAGCATCGCTTTGTGATTCGCGCTGTCGCTGCCGCATTCGATGCTTTTCTCGACCGGGTTGCCCCGTAAACACAGCCCACACCAGTGTGAGGGCATGGCGACGCCAAAGCGAAATTCGACGCCATGGCCGAAAACCTGTCATGAAGCGCCGCCATTGCGTGGCGCGGGTCGAGATGGGCCGCGCCGCGGAAAGGCAAGCCGCGGCGGAATTTGCCGGCGAGGTCAGACTCCAGGAGCGCAGTTTCGTCTTGTTTGACTCGCCCCGAGATGCGGCTGGCGAACCGGTTGGGCTCGCTCGCACCGCGCGGCGCGGCCACGACCAGCGTTCGCCCGCGTCATCTGCCTGGGGCATTGCCGCCTTCCATCAGTCGACGGTGTCGCGTCCAGCATCGACTGTTCGGCACGTTCACGCTTGCACCATGGCGCCAGCACGCCGCCGCCGAACCACGACATATTGCCGCCAAGGGCTGTGCCTTGTCTCCCCAACGTCACGGCCGTGCCGGGCATGGTGAGCTCGGGATGAGGCCGGCGACGCCGGCGCCTGCCTCAGGCGAGCCCGAGAAAAACGGCCAGTGATCGAGTGACGGAAAGCATGGTTTCGTCATCGAGGTGGCCGAAGGGTTGTCGGAGCTTGTCGCGTTTCACCGACATGGCTTTGTCGATCATCACTTGCGACGGCTTGGGCAGCCCGTTCTCGGGCATCGGGCGAACCGTGGGCCGGATCAAAGGGGCATCCACCAGTGTTCCCGACAGCAGCAATACCGTCACCGTGCCGGTGTCCTCGAACTGATCGGCCTGTATGATGAGAGCAGGGCGGGGCTTCCCGAAGTCCCCCGGCATGGCGACGGTGACGAGATCACCCCGCCTCACGCATCGGCCTCGTCGTCCAGATCGGCAAGCGCCGCATCCATGAACGCTCCTAGATCGTGGTCAGCCTCGTCGGCCGCTGCGACCACGAGGGATTGACGGCCACATTCCTCCGCGAAGCCCGGTCTGCGCGTGTCCGGAACCCAGATTTGCACCGGGCGCAGTCCCGCCGCCCGCAGGGCATCCCTGCGCTTTTGAACCCTCTCGTTGATAGGGGTGGGCATGACGGCATCTCCACCGAAATCTGTTACATGTAACAGATAGGCAGAGAACCGCTATCCGTCAAGCAGTGTCCCAAAAGTCAGCCACGAAAATGTGCGTTTCGCGACAGAGTTTTGCGACAGAAATTTCGTGAAAATTCGATATCGGCTCAGGATTCGCAAACTTAGCAATTTTTCGACAGAAGCTCAGGGTCGCAGGCGCGTGGGGGGCGGCTCAGTAGCATGACGGAGCGGATGCTTGCCGCGCCCAGTGATCGCATCAGCAACCGGCCAAGGCCGATGCCCATGCCGCCATGCGGCGGGCAGCCATGGCGGAAGAAGGCAAGATTGTCGCCGAGCCCCTCGAGCCCAGCTGCGTTCGCGGGCCTGTTCCACGAGGCGGTCATGGCGATGCCATCGCTGAGCTCCTATAGTAACCTCAAGGCCGCGCCAGAGGAGATCGAAGCCCCGCTTCAGGCCGGGACGATCGGGCCGGCGCATCTGGTAGAAGACCCGGGCGACGGCCGGATAGTCTGTGACAAACAGGAACTCGTGCCTAGTCTTTGCCATCATATGTTCGGCAAGCTGACGCTCGCCCTCGCTGTCGAGATCGCCCGGTTTGGTCACTGCGTGCCCGAGGCTCTGGAGCAGATCGCAGGCCTACTCGAAAGTAATCTAATCTTCGGAAAGGGGATCGTGGGCACCGCGACCTTCCCGCCGAAGAGCTGCCGGATCAGCCTCGCCATGTCTCACCGCGACAACTGACAGGGCATGCGACAGCCAGCGCTCCCCAAGCGCCATCAGCTCGTGATGGTCCTCGATCCAGGCGACTTCCATGTCGATCGAGGTGAACTCGGTGCGGCCGCCACCACGCGCTGGCCGAGCGCGAAGCGATACTGCCGGAAGCGGACGGCTGCTTCTGCAGCGAGCCGCCTGTTTAGGAGGCTCGACCGGTCAACCGTTGAGCGCGTCCTTCACGGCCTTGGCCGGAGTGAACGTGAGCTTCTTCGATGCGGCGATCTTGATTGTCGCGCCCGTCGCGGGATTGCGGCCCTCCCGTGCCGGGGTGTCTTTCACCTTGAACTTGCCGAATCCCGGCACGTTCGTCTCCGCGCCGCTCTTCGCCGCGTCAGCGATCTGCTCGAACACGCGCTCGACAATGGTCTTCACCTGCACCTTCGTTAGTCCCTGTTCGCCGGCGATCTTGTCTGCGATCTCGGTTGCTGTCGTCATGGCATAGCCTCTGTTTCGTGGGGATCTTTTTCCGGTATGACAATAAAGATTGCGGTGGGAAAGGGGCGACGGCGCTATCTTCCCCAGCAAAGTTACATGTCAGGTCTGCGTCAGATCAGGGCCGGAATGACCAAGGCCGTATTCGCCTCGTCAAGGATGGAGAAACTGTACCGGCCATGTGGGTCGAGATCGACCGAGTAGCTCAGGCGGTCACGTATGTGGTTGTCCTGGTCGAAAGTGACGATCCGCGGCTTCAGCGAGGTGATTTTCGTTTCGTCCAGGTAGATGGAGTTGCAGACAATGATCTGATCGCCGGGCTGGCAGGTGCGGGCGGCAGCACCATTCAGGATGCAGCATCGTGAGCCGCGCTCGCCAAGAATGACATAGGTCGAAATCCGCGCGCCGGAATTCTTGTTCCATATCT
>NZ_JAMYLQ010000060.1:0-15310 GCF_040318115.1 Mesorhizobium sp. M1312
CTGCATTCTTCGGCTGATGTCACGGCATGGATCCCAGGGTCTGCGCGCGTCGCTTCGCTCCTTGCTCCGCCCTGGGATGACGAAGACGTGGTGGCCTGTGGTTAATCGCCAGCGTTTAGATTGGTGCTGGAGGCCGGGCGGCAGCGGCCGCCCGCAGTTCCAGGCCACAACTTCAGGTAGCGGAAGTTCTCAGAATTCCATGCACAGTCCGATATTCCCGGATGGGATTTCATTAGCAGCGCAGGCGAAGCTGGTGATTAAGCCTCTTTCTTGGTCACCGCGACGCGCAGCGACAATTCGCGAAGCTGCTGCGGGCTGGCTTCCGACGGCGCGCTCATCAACAGGTCATAGGCCTGCTGGTTCATCGGGAACATCGTCACTTCGCGCAGGTTCCTGGCGCCGACCAGCAGCATGACGACGCGGTCGATGCCGGCCGCCATGCCGCCATGCGGCGGTGCGCCGTACTGGAAAGCGCGGTAGAGGCCACCGAAGCGCTCCTCGACGGTCTCGCGGTCCAGCCCGACAGTCTCGAACGCCTTGACCATGGTTTCCGGCAGATGGTTGCGGATGCCGCCAGACGCGATCTCGAAACCATTGCAGACCAAGTCATACTGGAACGCCTTGATCCCAAGCAGATCCTCGCCGTTGAGCGCGTCGATGCCGCCTTGCGGCATGGAAAACGGATTGTGGGCGAAATCGATCTTTTTCTCGTCCTCGTTCCATTCGAAGAAGGGAAAGTCGACGATCCAGCACAGTTCGAAGCGGTCGCGGTCGACAAGGTTCAGCTCCTCGCCGGCGCGGGTGCGCGCCGCGCCCGCGAACGAGACGAATTTCTTCGGGTCGCCGGCGACGAAGAAGGCGGCGTCGCCATCGGCAAGACCGAGTTGCTGGCGGATCGCCTCGGTGCGCTCCTCGCCGATGTTCTTGGCGAGCGGACCGGCGCCTTCGATACCTCCGGCATTTTCATATGCTACTGCTGAGATGATCTCGTCAATTTTATCCGGATCTGAGTCAGGCAGATCCAAAGCAGCGGATGACGACATGGTCGGCTCAAGACCCCGCCAGAAGATGTAACCCAGTCCCGGCTGGCCCTCGCCTTGCGCCCAGGAGTTCATGCGGTCGCAGAAGGCACGGCTGCCACCGGTTTTTGCCGGAATGGCCCAGACCTCGGCCTTGGGGTCGTTGGCCAGGATGTTGGCGAACACCTTGAAACCCGAATCGCGGAAGTGTTCCGAGACATTCTGCATCTCGATCGGGTTGCGCAGGTCCGGTTTGTCGGTGCCGTATTTGCGCATGGCGACGTCATAGGCGATGCGCGGAAACTCCTGCGTCACCGGCTTGCCGGCGGCAAAGGCCTCGAACACGCCGCGCATGACCGGCTCCATCGTCGCCAGCACGTCGTCCTGCTCGACGAAGCTCATCTCCACGTCAAGCTGGTAGAATTCGCCCGGCAGGCGGTCGGCGCGCGGGTCCTCGTCGCGGAAGCAAGGCGCGATCTGGAAGTAGCGGTCAAAGCCCGACACCATGATCAATTGCTTGTATATCTGCGGTGCCTGCGGCAGCGCGTAGAAGGTGCCGGGATGGATGCGCGACGGCACCAGGAAGTCGCGCGCCCCTTCGGGCGACGAAGCGGTCAGGATCGGTGTCGAGAATTCGGTGAAGCCGACCTCGCCCATGCGCTTGCGCATCTCGGCGATGATTTTGGTGCGCGCCACGATGTTCTTGTGCAGCGTGTCGCGGCGCAGGTCGAGGAAGCGGTATTTGAGACGAATGTCCTCGGGATAATCCGGCTCGCCGAACACCGGCAGCGGCAGTTCCTTGGCCGCCGACAGCACTTCGATCTCGCGCGCGAAAACCTCGATCTCGCCGGTCGGCAGGTTGGCGTTCGCCGTCTCGGCAAGGCGCGCCTTGACCTCGCCGTCGACACGGATGACCCACTCGCCGCGCACCGTCTCGGCGATCTTGAAGGCCGGCGAATCCGGATCGGCGACGATCTGGGTCAGGCCATAGTGGTCGCGCAAATCGATGAAGAGCAGGCCGCCATGGTCGCGCACGCGATGCACCCAGCCCGACAGACGAACGGAAGAGCCGACGTCGCTCTTCCTCAACTGGGCACAGGTATGGCTGCGGTAACGATGCATTGTCATTGGTAAGTCCGGATGTTGATTGCGGCCAAGGCATGATGGCCCGGCCCGAAAATTTGCGCGAAAAGCACATGAGAGGCCGCCTTTGTCAAGGCAGACGGCGCTCGGGTGGCATCTCAGGTTGGACTTCGGCTTTCGCTCGAGGCTCTCTGAAAAGATCCCGCCACAGTTAAAGCGTAGAGTTTTGCTCTGCTTTGATCGTGATTAGGGTAGCCAAGCCGTGTACAATGGCTGTCACATCGATGGGAGGACTACCATGCGCATTCGCACATTGACTGTCCTGGTGATGCTGCTTGTCGGCACCTGCACATTTGCGCACGCTCAGCAGACAAAGCCGATGTCAATCGAGGTGTTTCCATTCGAATTGGAGGACAAGAGCGCCGGGGCAGGAATAATTCCGCCGGATGAACACGATAGGCGCTATTTGTCCGAGTCGGCACAAGTTGCGAAGGACATGCTCTCCCAGTCCGGACGTTTTACAGTGGTTGATGTGCCAGCGATGGATGAGCAGGCGGTTGCGCCGCACGGATTGCGCAACTGCGGCGGCTGTGAAGGCAAAATCGCTAAAGAGCACGGCGCGTCTCTTGCCTTGCTGGGCGTCGTAACGCGCGTCAACCGAACAGAGCATACCATGTTCATTCGCATCCTCGACGCTGACACCGGGAACCCTGTTTCGCAGGGCTTTACCGATCTTCGCATGGGTCCGAACTACGCGTGGCCCCGTTCCGTGAAATGGCTGATGACAAACAGAATTCTGCGGTAGGACGCCCACCATCCCAGCGCGCCATCGGGAGCGCGAAAGATCGCCCCCTCAGCTAAAAATCAAACTGAGAAACTGATTGTCGGCGCTGGCCTGCTAACCGCCGGGAATTGCCGCTGGCATTGGCGCGGGCGATGGTTCAAGAAGGATCAACGACAGGCCTTCCTTCATGTCCTCCATGCGCCCGCTGATCCCCCTCCTTATTGCCGCCGGCATCCTGCTCGGCGGCAACGGCCTGCAGAGCACCTTGATCGCGCTGCGCGGTGCGCAGGAGGGATTTTCGGCCTCGACCATCGGCCTGATGGGCACATTCTATTTCGCCGGCTTCCTGCTCGGCTGCCTCGCCGTCACCCACATCATGAAGGCCGTCGGCCATGTGCGCGCCTTTTCGGCGCTGGCGGCGATCGCTTCGGCCGGAACATTGCTTTTGGTGCTGGTCGTCGATCCGGTTATGTGGTGCGCGGTGCGCTTTGCCGGCGGATTCTGCTTCGCCGGCCTGTTCACGATCATGGAAGCCTGGCTCAATTCCGGAGTCGCCAACAGGGACCGCGCTCGGGTGCTGGCCATTTACAGGATGGTCGACATCGGTTCGGTCACAGGCGCACAGTTCCTGATCCCGATCTTCGGCGCCGGCGGTTTCGCCATCTTCGCCATCATGTCGATCATGATCACGCTCTCGCTGGTGCCGGTGTCGCTCGGCGACCGCTCCAATCCGACTCCGCCGGAGGACGTCAAGCTCGACCTGGCCCGCGTCTGGCGGATTTCGCCGCTCGGCTGCTTTGGCTGCATCGCCGTCGGCGTCACCAACAGCGCCTTCCGCACATTGTCGCCGGTCTATGCCGAACAGATCGGCATGTCGGTCACCGACGTCGTCACTTTCGTCAGCGTCGGCATCTTCGGCGGCGCCATCATCCAGTACCCGCTCGGCTATCTGTCCGACCGCTGGGACCGGCGTTCCGTGCTGCTGATGACGACGTGCTGCGCGCTGCTCGCATCGCTGGCGCTGGTGTTCTGGGCGCGCAGCGACCCGTCCCTCAACTTCGTGATCGTCTTCATCTTCGGCTGCTTCGCAATGCCGCTCTACTCGCTATCGGCGGCGCACTCCAACGACCGCGCCGACAAGGGCGAGTTCGTGCTGATCAACGCGGCGCTGATGCTGTTCTATTCCTTCGGCGCCATTGGCGGGCCGTTCGCCGCCTCGACGGCGATGCAGTATTTCGGGCCAAGCGCGCTGTTCGTGTTCACCGCCGTCGTCTACGCCATCTTCGTCGTCGTCATCCTCTACCGGATGCAGGTGCGATCCGGCGTGCCGGCCGGCCATCGCAGCCGTTTCATCGGCCTTTTGCGCACATCGACGGTCTTCGCCCGGCTGGCCAAGCGCAACGATGATTCCGACGGGCCTGCGAAGCAATGATGACGGCCCCATATGCCTTGAACCCGGGACTCCGGCTTGACGAAAGCCCGCGCGGCTGAAATTGAAGGAGACCTTACCCTTTGCCAAAAGCGATTTGATGCACGTCATCACTACCCAAGAAGAACTCGAGACCGCTGTTGCCGCGTTCGAAAAGTCGGATTTCGTCACCGTCGACACCGAATTCATTCGCGAGACGACCTTTTGGCCGATCCTCTGCCTGATCCAGATGGCGGCGCCCGGCGTGACGGCGCTGATCGATCCGCTGTCACCCGATATCGACCTCAAGCCGTTCTTCAGGCTGATGGCCAACGAGGCCGTCGTCAAAGTCTTCCATGCGGCGCGCCAGGACATCGAAATTATCGTTCATCTCGGTGATCTGGTCCCGCATCCGGTGTTCGACACCCAGGTGGCGGCGATGGTTTGCGGCTTCGGCGACAGCGTCTCCTATGACCAGCTCGTCCAGAAGATAACCGGCGCTCGGCTCGACAAGTCCTCACGTTTCACCGACTGGCGCCACCGGCCGCTTTCCGAGAAGCAGCTCGACTACGCGCTTGCCGACGTCACCCATTTGATCGAGGTCTACCAGCACCTCAGCGCCGAGCTGGTGCGCGAGAACCGCGCCCATTGGCTGAACGAGGAGATGGAACTTCTGACCGCGCGCGAAACCTACGATCCGCATCCGGAGGACGCCTGGAAGCGGCTGAAGATGCGGCTGCGCAAGCCGCAGGAGCTGGCGATCGTGCAAGCGGTGGCGGCATGGCGGGAGCGCGAGGCGCGCGAACGCGACGTGCCGCGCGGCCGGGTGCTCAAGGACGACGCCATCTACGAGGTGGCGCAGCAGGCGCCGCGCGATGCGGCAGCACTCGGCAAGCTGCGCACCACGCCGAAAGGCTGGGAACGCTCAGTGGCGGCAACGGCGCTGCTTGGCGCGATCAACAGCGCGCTTGCCTTGCCCAGGGAAGAGATGCCGAAGCTGCCGAAGAGTTTTCAGCCGCCCGAAGGCTCCAATGCCGCCGCGGAACTGTTGAAAGTGCTGTTGCGGATCGTTGCCGAAAGGGAGGGCGTCGCTTCGAAGGTGCTGGCCTCCAGCGACGACATCGATCGCATCGCCGCCGAAGGCGAGGCCGCCGACGTGCCGGCCTTGCAAGGCTGGCGACGCGCCGTGTTCGGCGAGGTCGCGCTCAAACTGGTGCGCGGCGAGATCGCGATCAAGTTCGACAAGCGCAAGATCGCGCTGTTCGATTTGTAGTCTTGAGCCTGCTTGGTCCTAAGCTTGGCGCTGTTTCTGACCGGCCAGATGAAAAACCGCGATGACGATCACCGGTATCGCCAGAAGCGCGAATTTGGTGACGATCAGCGCCGAGGCGAAGGACAGCGAATCCGGATTGGCCGACAGGAAATCAGAGAGCAGGCGGGCCACCGCGATGTTCTGCGCATAATCGGCAAGCGTGTAGGGCAGCACCAGGAGGAGCGCGAACAGCGACTGGAGCTGCGCGGACAGAGCCCGGAAGTTCTTCAGCCGCCGCCCCGTGGCCAGGATCAGGCTGACCAATGTCAGCGACAGCAGCGCCGGGAACAGCAAGTCGAAGGTCAGATAGTGCCAGACCAGAATGATCTCACTGCCGCGCCGGCCGAGCGCCGTCAGCCAAGCCATGCCCTCATCGGGGGTGAAACCGGTCCAGCGCAAATCAAGCGACGGCAGGCCACCACTCAGCTGGCGGAAATACAGGAACTCCATCACCGTCATGGCGACGAAAACCGCCATCGCGACAAAACAGAGCGCGGCAGCATGGCGTGACAGCCGCAGCATCATTGCCGTCAGGCTTCGTGCGAGTTGGTTAGGCTCCGCCGGGGTAATTCGGGCTTTCGCGGGTGATCGTGACGTCATGGGCGTGGCTTTCACGAAGTCCGGCGTTGGATATGCGTACAAAGGTGGCGCGGTCGCGGAAATCGGCAAGATCGCGACCGCCGACGTACCCCATAGCTGCTTTGAGGCCGCCGGCAAGTTGGTGCAGCACGCCGGACACAGGTCCTTTGTAGGGCACCTGGCCTTCGATGCCTTCCGGCACCAGCTTCAGCGTGTCGCGCACCTCTGCCTGGAAATAGCGGTCGGCAGAGCCGCGCGCCATGGCGCCGACCGAACCCATGCCGCGATAGGCTTTGAACGAGCGGCCCTGGTGCAGATAGACTTCGCCCGGGCTCTCGTCGGTACCTGCCAGCAGCGAGCCGATCATGGCGGCACTGGCGCCGGCGGCGAGCGCCTTGGCGAGATCGCCGGAATATTTGATGCCGCCATCGGCAATGACCGAGACGCCCGATTTCTGCGCCGTCTCGACTGCCGACATGATCGCCGAAAGCTGCGGCATGCCGACGCCGGCGACGATGCGGGTGGTGCAGATGGAACCGGGCCCGATGCCGACCTTGACGGCATCGGCGCCGGCATCGATCAGCGCCAGCGTGCCTTCTGATGTGGCGACGTTGCCGGCCAGGATGCGGACCGAATTGGACAGTTTCTTGGCCCGCGTCACCGCATCCAGGACACGTTGCGAGTGACCATGCGCGGTGTCGATCACCAGAAGATCGACGCCGGCGTCGATCAGGCGCTCGGCGCGCTCGAACCCGTCATCGCCGACGCTGGTGGCGGCCGCCGCGCGCAAGCGCCCCTGCACGTCCTTGGTGGCGTGCGGGTTGAGCTGCGATTTCTCGATGTCCTTGACGGTGATCAGCCCGACGCAATTGCCGTCGCTATCGACCACGACCAGCTTTTCGATGCGGTGCTGGTGCAGGAGCCGCTTGGCCTCGTCCTGATCGACGTTCTCCTTGACCGTGATCAGGTTCTCACGGGTCATCAGCTCGTAGACTTTCTGGGCCGGCTCGGAAGCGAAACGCACGTCGCGGTTGGTCAGGATGCCGACCAGCCGTCCGACCGTATGCCCGCCAGCGCCGCCATTCTCGACCACGGGAATGCCCGAGATGCTGTAGGTGCGCATCAGACCCAGCGCGTCGGCGAGCGTCGCATCGGGACCGATGGTGACGGGGTTCACCACCATGCCAGATTCGAATTTCTTCACTTGCCGCACCTGCTCGGCCTGTTCGGCCGGCGAGAAATTGCGGTGGATGACGCCGATGCCGCCTGCCTGGGCCATGGCGATGGCGAGACGCGCCTCGGTGACGGTATCCATGGCGGCGGAGAGGATCGGCACGTTGAGGTCGATGTCGCCGGCGATGCGGGTGCGGATATCGGTCTCACCCGGCATAACCTCGGAATGACCCGGCTGCAGCAGCACGTCGTCAAAGGTCAACGCCAATGCGCCCGTGGACGTTTCGATAATCTTTGCCATGGCCAGCCCTCGGAATGCATGAAAAGCGCTGGACCGGATGGACAGCGCCGACTCGTCTTCTTCCCTTTCAGGATTGGCGCTGGCTCGTAACACGTCCCGTCGCCGATGAAAAGCCGATTGGTTGTGCACGTATGTGGGCGCGTGGTCATTGCTTTGTGACGGCAATTATGCTAGGAATTTATTCATGGTGCTGATTTGCGCCAACGACCCGCCGCCGAGGCGGGTTTTTTTATTTTGCGCCATTCTCGCAGACTCCTCACTGGCACGGCTGCCAGGGTCGCACAAATGTGACGGCAAAGTAAGGCGACATCCGACCCAGCCCGTGGTAACCGCCCTGCGTGTCGGCTTGCCCCAGAGAGACCGCACGTCGGCGGTGAACATTCAATCCGGACGCGTTCCATGAACCGCACCATTCCGCTTATCCTGGCGGTCGCTCTTTTCATGGAAAATGGATTCGACCGTTATCGCAACGTCGCTGCCGGCGATCGCCATCGACCTCCAGACCAGCCCGGTCGCGCTCAAGCTGGCGCTGACCGCCTATCTGGCGTCGCTGGCGGTGTTCATTTCGATCAGCGGCTGGATGGCCGACCGCTTCGGCGCCAAGAATGTGTTTCGCGCGGCGATCGCAGTGTTCATCGTCGGTTCGGTCGCTTGCGCGGTGTCCAATTCGCTGCCGGCTTTCGTGATGTCGCGCTTCCTGCAAGGCATTGGCAGCACCATGATGACGCCGGTGGGACGCCTTGTGCTGGTGCGTGCCACGCCGAAAAACGAGCTCGTCGCCGCCATGTCGTGGCTGAGCATTCCGGCGCTGGTCGGGCCGCTCGTCGGGCCGCCGGTCGGCGGTTTCATCACCACCTATTTCACCTGGCACTGGATCTTCCTGATCAATGTGCCGATCGGGCTGATCGGCATCTGGCTCGCCACGCGCTTCCTGCCGGAGACCGAACCGGCGCAGACGCCGCCGCTCGACTTCATCGGCTTCGTTCAGAGCGGGCTGGCGGCATCGGGCATCGTGTTCGGCCTGTCGGTGGTCAGCCTGCCGGCCTTGCCGCCGATTGCCGGCTTCCTCACCGTAGCTGTCGGGCTGGTGTCAGCCGTGCTTTACCTCCTGCATGCGCGCCGCGCCAGGAACCCGCTGCTGGCGCTCGATCTGTTCCGCAACCAGGTGTTCCGCTCCTCGGTCCTCGGCGGCGGACTGTTCCGCATCGGTATAGGCGCCGTGCCTTTCCTTTTGCCGCTGATGTTCCAGATCGGTTTCGGGCTGACGCCGTTCCAATCGGGAATGATCACTTTCGTGGCGGCGGTCGGCGCCATCGGCATGAAATTCGTCACTGCACTGATCTTCAGGGTCGCCGGATTCCGCCGCGTGCTGATCTTCGGCTCGCTGATCGCGGCGGCGACGATCGCCATCAACGGCCTGTTCACGCCGGACACACCCTACCTGCTGATCCTCGCCGCCCTGCTGGCCGGTGGCTTCATCCACTCGATGTTCTTCACCGGCATCAACGCGCTTGCCTATGCCGAGATTTCGGCCGCCGACACCAGCAGGGCAACGCCGATCGCCGCGGTGTTCCAGCAACTGTCGATCGCGCTTGGCGTGGCGCTGGCCGGCGGCATCCTGGAAGTGTCGACGACAATCCATGGCGGGTCGCTGACGCTAAGCGACTTCCACATCGCGTTCTTTATCGTCGCGGCGGTGTCGGCGGCCGCATCGCTGTCATTCATGCGGCTGGCGCCGAACGCCGGCAACGCCGTATCGGGATATAGCGGGCTGACAGCGCCGAAGACGCTGGGATTGGGTCCACCGGGGAGTTGAGGCTCCTTCCCTTCTCTCCTTGTGGGAGAAGGTGGATCGGCGCGCAGCGCCGAGACGGATGAGGGGTGTTGGAAGAAACGAGGCGATGATAACCGCAATCGAGTTCCCAAGCTGGAACACCCCTCATCCGACCTCGCTTCGCGAGGCCACCTTCTCCCACAAGGGGAGAAGGAAAGACGCTAACCCTTAAAATCCTTCGCCAGCAGATAAAGCTCTACCGACTCATCGCGCGAGGCCGGCGGCTTGACGTGATGGACCGAGCGGAAATTCTGCTTGAGCCTGGCGAGCAACTCGTTCTCGGCGCCGCCCTGAAAAGTCTTGGCGAGGAAATGGCCGCCCGGCTTCAGCACCGACAGGGCGAAATCAGCCGCCACGTCGCACAGATACATGGTGCGGATGTGGTCGGTCCGGCGGTGGCCGGTGGTCGGCGCCGCCATGTCGGACAAAACGATGTCCGGTCGGCCGCCCAGCGTTTCGGCGAGCTTTTCCGGCGCCTGGGGGTCGAGAAAATCCATCAACAGCACCGGCGCGCCGGGCACCGCATCCATTTTGAGATAGTCGATGCCGACGACGTGCGGATGTTCGGCCGTCGATTTCGTGCGCGCGGCGGCGACCTGGCACCAGCCGCCAGGTGCCGCGCCAAGGTCGATGACCTTCATGCCGGGCTTGAGCAGATGGTGCTTGTCGTCAATCTCGATCAGCTTGTAGGCCGCGCGCGAACGGTAGCCGTCGGCCTTGGAGCGCTGGACATAGGGATCGTTGATGTGGCGCTGCAGCCAGCGGCGCGACGATTCCTTCAGGCCACTTTTCTTCTTGATCCGCGTCTTCAGCACGCGAATGCTGGCAGAGCCTGGTTTTTCCGGTTTCTTGGTCATTGCTTGACTTCTTGTTTGAGCATGATCTCCAGCGAAAACCGATTGCCACTTTTCTGGATCATGCTCTGCCACGTCCACTGTTGCGCCAGACACCGTCATCGGCCATCAATTCACTCAATATTCCCTCGCGCAGGCCGCGGTCGGCGACGCGCAGCCGCTCCGACGGCCACACCGCGCGGATTGCTTCCAGGATGGCGCAGCCGGCCAGCACCAGATCGGCGCGATCGGCGCCGATGCAAGGGTTGGCGACGCGCTGCTGGAAATCCCAGCCGACCAGCTTCTCGACCATGCGGTCGACGCTGTCGCGGTCCATCCACAGCCCGTCGACCCGGCGGCGGTCGTAGCGTTCCAGGTCAAGGTGGACGCCGGCCAGCGTCGTCACCGTGCCCGAGGTGCCGAGCAGATGGAATTTCGGGCTGGCGAGCACGTGACTCAGCCGGTCGCGCCCGTCGAAGGCGTGCAGGCGCACGGCCACATCCTCGACCATGGCGGCAAAGATCTCGCGGGTGACGGTGCGGCCGCCGAAGCGCTCGGCCAGCGAGACGACGCCGACCGGCAGCGACGTCCAGGAGACGATGTGGTTGGCGAGCCTCGGCGAGCGGTGGCCGGTGAGGTCGATCAGCGCGATTTCCGAGGAGCCGCCGCCGATGTCGAACAGGACGACGCCTTGCGTGTCGCGGTCGACCAGCGAGCCGCAGCCTGACACCGCCAGCCGCGCCTCGGTCTGGCGGTCAATGATTTCGAGCTTCAAGCCGGCCTCACGCTCGACGCGGTCGAGGAACTCGGCGCCGTTCGCGGCCGTGCGGCAGGCTTCGGTGGCGATCAGCCGGGCCTTCCTGATCTTGCGGCTGCGCAGTTTGTCGCCGCAGATCTTCAGCGCCTCGACCGCACGGTCCATCGCCGGCTGCCCGAGCCGGCCATTGGCGGTGAGGCCCTCGCCCAGCCTGACGATGCGCGAGAAAGCGTCGATGACGCGGAACTGGCCGTGGCGCGTCGGCACCGCCACCAACAGCCGGCAATTGTTCGTACCGAGATCGAGTGCGGCAAACACCGGCAGTTCCTGTGCCGGCGAGCGGCGAACATCCTGCTCCGGCATGCTTGGCGCAGCTGAGGCCAAAGGCGCGACGATCGCCACGGGCGAGCGGCTGGCTGGAGCGCTGCCGGCGGCCGCTGACAGCCCGGCCGCTGCGAGGTGAGCGTCATCGCGCACAAAGACCTTGCGGCCGCGCCGACGTTTTCGCCGCTTCCTGGTCTTGGCCTTCTGATTCTGGCCATTTTGATGAGACGCGTCGCCTGCCCGTCCGTAACCGGACCAAGGCTGCACCGGGCGGCCATTCTGCCGGCCGGCGGATGGGCTTGCCTGGCCCGAAGGCGGCGGCGAAGCCCTGGACACGCCCACTTCCGGCGCGCCGGCGCCGGTGTCGTGGTCTTCCACTTCAGTTCCTTCCGGCGCCGCGCGAACCGGAGACCGGACGCAGCAGGCGCTTTCATGTGTTCTAAGTTGCCGCCAGACTAGCAGCGCCGGGCCGGATCACCAAGAGCGCAGGGGCCGAATTTTGCCGGCGGCGTGAAGCGGCAGCAGGACGAGCCGCGCGTTGCCGGTTGAATAGCCGGCTTCGATAAGGCATTTCTGAAATGGCGGGAATGGAACATTCGGAATCGCGGCCAGTTTTCCTGACGCGAACCCGAAAAGGGCAACGGGGCTGCAGCGCATGATCGTCACGCCATGAATTGGAGGCGCTATTTCTGGCCGGTCGTCGGCGTTGCGGCGGTCGTCTTCTCGCTGTGGCTGCTGCTGCATGAGCTGCGCGGCATCTCGCTCGACGATGTCTGGGACGGCATCGCCGCCATCCCCGCCCGCGGCTGGGTGCTCGCCGGGCTGAGCTCGGTCATCGCCTATGCATCGCTGGCCGGCTACGACCACATCGCGCTCCTGCATATCGGCAGACGAGTCTCTTGGCTGTTCGTCACCTTCTGCTCATTCACCACTTATGCGCTGTCGCACAATATCGGCGGCTCGGTATTTTCAGGCGCGGTGATCCGCTACCGCGCTTACGGAACCAGGGGCCTGACCGGAAAGGATGTCGGCGTGCTGGTGGCGATCTGCTGGATCACCTTCGTGCTGTCAACGATCCTGGTCTCCGGCCTCGTGCTGGTCTTCGAGCCTGAAATCATCGACCGGTTCTCCGGCCTACCGCACCATGGCCTGACCGTAGCCGCGGGCGTCGCCATGCTGCTGCTGGTGGCGGCCTATGTCTTCGGCAGCTGGCTGCATCTCAGACCGCTGAAGATCGGCAGCTTCCAGGTCCACTATCCGGCGCTGCCGATCGTCGCGCGGCAATTGCTGATCGGCCCGATCGAGCTTCTGGCGGCGGCGGCGATCATCTTCTTCGCCCTGCCCGTATCAGGCAATCCCGGCTATTTTGTCGTGCTCGGCGTTTTCCTAGTGTCGTTCTCGATCGCTCAGATCTCGCATGCGCCGGGCGGGCTCGGCGTGTTCGAGGTCGTCTTCCTCGCCGGCCTGTCGCAAATGGATCCGGTCGGCGTGCTGGCCGCGCTGCTGGTGTTCCGGCTGTTCTACCTGATCATCCCGCTGGTCATCGCGCTCGGCGTGGTGCTGTATTTTGAGCACTCGCAGCTCGGGCGAAGGGAGGGTTGAGGGGCGGCATTGAACCACGCCCCTATGAAACGTGGTGATTGAAGGGCTGCGCAGGCTTGACTATTTTCCGGCGGCGGCTACAAGGCACGCGCGGCATCGTCGCCCTGCCCGCGCTGTTTTCTTCAACTGCGCCCTGCTGGGGAATAGGTTAACGGTAGACCCACGGACTCTGACTCCGTTAGTCCTGGTTCGAATCCAGGTTCCCCAGCCAAACAAAATCAAGCACTTAACTATCGAAACCGCCAAAATCCATGTTGCTGACCCCGAAATGAGCGGCAACATAAGCCCTTGATTTGTAAGGCGTGGGAATGAGCGGAGGCTGCAAATAGCAACATGGGTAGCAACATGGCGACATGAAAAACCCCGCCGAAGCGGGGCTTATCTGTGTTGAAGGGGATCGAACGTCAGGCAGCGAGTTCGGCAGCCCACTCTGGTGTCAGCAAGCAAACCGCCCATGCCACGTCATCGATCGGCTTAAGGCTGGCGCCTAATATCACTCTGTTGCGGTTCGGATCCTCCACAGCAAAGGACCGAACACCATAAATTTCACCTAGTTTGCCAGCCTTCTGTCTCATCATCACCAATGACGGCATCGGCTGGTCGTGGTGTGTGATCCATGCCCCTAGTTCGAATTGCCAGTCAGCGTCGATTCTGGCAGCGTTTTCGTGGACCGTTCATTTGGAAGCCTCCAGGTTGCGGCTCTCACAAAGCCAAGCCGGAAGAGGCACCGGCAGCCGGGGTGTGAGACGACCTGGAAATCGCCGGCAAGCCTTTAGGTCTCGACCTTGGACATAGCTATGCCACCCCGCCCAACGTCTGGTCCGCCGCCGGGTCGACCCATGTGCCCCTTCTTCCCTTGCAAAGCATGGCCGAGAATCAAAGCGGATGCAAGCGCAAATGTCTCGTAACCTCTTGAAATCGTTATGAGTTTTTCGCCTTAAAAGTCAAGCCGCGAGATATGAAAGCGCCTACTTGCTGATTGTGCTTGTGAATTCGCACAGCGGTCACGTCGGCGGCCTGGTTGCTGCGGCCCTCCCTTGGAAAGCATCAGTCGCCCACCTTCCGCGATCACGCCTTATCCACGGTCGCAAGCTCTGTTAGCTTTATTTGTGCGGCGGACCCCAATCCGCCAGGCCGGCGCCCTACAGGCAATCTACCCCAACGCCCCCCAAAGTGGCGCCGGCCACTTTCAGCGCACTCGTTCGAATGTTGGCTTCCAATCGCGATTGCGCTGCCCGCTACTGGCCTTCGTAGTCAGGAATGATTGTGAGAAGGCCCGCTGACGATCAGTCTTCGAAGCAGGCGGAAAGCCATGACGGGTTTGAGATGGATGGACTGTTTAACGGTTCTCAGCAACCTTCCGCCTTCAGGGATCGCACCATTCGCACCACAATCGGATCGTACGGGATTTTTTCATCGCTGCTGTAATTTATGACAAAGAGCGCGGCACGGTCGTTGCAGACCGCAATGGCGCGGACATATCGGATCTGTTCGTTCTTGATGCCCGAGTAGCTGGCCCATCTCAGCGTGACGCGCCTATAGGTCAGTTTCCAGCCCTCCTTTTCATCTTCGACCATGCGGTGCTCGATCTCGGCGCGAAAGCTGTGCTCGCCGAGCCTTGCGCCCCACACGGTAAGAAGGGCATCGTTTTCGCCCCGAAATTCCGCGCCCTGGTCCGAACGCTGCGTCAGGACAAAGCCAGGGGGAACATCGAATATGAAGCCAAACTGCCTGACGCCGAAAAACTGCCACGATTGCGCTTGGAGAAGCGTGCTGCAAAATAAAATCGAAACGAGGCTCAACAGAAAACGTGCCATTGGCATTAAATTAGCGTCGCGTCATATACTGTCCAGACCGGACAAGATTGGCGACAAAGAAAAAGTAGCAGACGACTTGCCGCTGATGTCAGCCTCGTGCGCGAAAGAAGCGGCCCGCTGTCGGGAGCAGCGAGCCAAACTAATGGGCCGGACGAGCATGGCGCGCGGGGTTGCCCAATAGCATCCTCGAGGAAGCATCAGCGTGTTCAACGCACGGGCCACCTGGGTTGTCGAGATGATGGTTAGCCTGCTTCTGGTCGCCATGTAGTGATCGATAAAATCGGCGTTTGATTTCGTACCTGTTGGCCATCTGCGACTCCGTTTTGAAAGCACAACAGCGGCCAGGCTAAAGCGGCATTAACAATTCATCTGCGCCGCCGAATTTGACAGCACGGCGCTTCACCTCGCAGATCTTAAGGCGAACAGCCCCGCTCCGCAGATCAAAACTGCGCCGAGAACGGTGGTGATCTTCGGCACCTCGTCG
>NZ_JAMYLQ010000061.1:0-13438 GCF_040318115.1 Mesorhizobium sp. M1312
GGGTTAAAGGCCACTCTCCAATCAGCTTCGCTGTTGCATTGATTTTTCGGCGCGTGGACATGCCCCTTTATATAGGTCACCGATTGTCGGCAGCGATGAGCCGATCGCAAAGCCAACATGAGTTCTAATCCACCAGCGGTCTGAACCACGGATGCCCTAAAGGCGCAACCACGATTGTTAGCGGCCGCTTGCAACTTCGGCTAACGGGAAGCGGCAGAGTTCATCTCAAAGTGCGTTGCCGCCTGGCGGCTTTTTGGGGGCCGACAGCGGAATGGCGGCTTTTGGGGTTCGAAGAACGATAGCGGACGTTCAGCCGGTCGGACCGAGCTGCAGCGCCAGCTCGTTGCAGCTGGCGCTGCCGGTCTTCTTTCCAGTCATGCGAAAAACGGCGATACGGCCATAAGAGCCCTCATAGCCGAGGCTCATCAGATCGGCGTGCAACTGCTTGATCGTGCGCTTCTGCTTGCGCGGCCTGTTCGACTCCGTCCTCAGCCAGGCCGTCAGCCGCTCGGTACAGGCATCAAGTTTGCTAGGCGATCGAAGTGAGCTGAAGTGGACATTTGAACGTAGGCTCGATCAATCCATGTTGATCCGCGGACCTGTCGCGCCGTTCAGCAATCGCTTCAAGTGGAAGCTCGCAAGCTGGTCCTCTGCGCGCCTGCCTACCTCAGCAGCGAACGAGGTGACCGCACTAGGGTCGCCGGCTTCCAGCTTAGCGAAAGCCGCGAGGTAATCCTTCGTCGCGAGGTCATCGCATTGTTCAGGCCGCAGTGGCTCGAAAGCGCGCAGCGACTCCGTTCGTCCTCTCAACACGAGGTCACCCACCGGCCGCCCTCGGAAATTCGCAACCTGTCTCGCGACGCTCTCGCTCACGCAAATACGGGTGCCTAGTTGCTTGTTGGCGGCTTCCAGCCGCGCCGCGATGTTGATGGTGTCGCCATAGGCGGAGTAGTCGAAGAAGCGGGCGCCGCCGAAATTGCCGACGATCGCCGGCCCGGCGTGGACGCCAATGCGGGTGGGACCGAGCGCCACGCCCCTGGCGCGCCAGCCGGCGCGGAAGTCTTCCGAAAAGTCGTCGAGGTCAAGCGCGCTGGCGACCGCGCGGGCGGCATGGTCGGGCTGCTCGCCCGGCGCGCCGAAGAGCACATGCAGTGCGTCCCCGACGATCTTGGCTACCGTGCCCTCGTGGTGGAAAACGATGTCGGTCATGCCGGCGAGGTACGCGTTGAGGAGTTCGCCCAGTACCGCCGGGTCGAGCGTTTCCGCCAGCGCAGTGAAGCCGGCGATGTCAGTGAAGAGCGACGCCACCTCGCGTCGCTGCCCGGCAAGCTCGCCAGCGTCGCCGGCGAGCCGCTCGGCGAGGTTGGGCGAGAAGTAGCGCGACAGCGAGGCGTGCGCGCGCTCGGCCGCCACCTGCTTGCCCCGCGCGTCGCGCAGAAGGGAAAGGTGCCTCAGCGTCTTGGCGATAGTCGTCTCGAGGTCGGCGAAATCGATCGGCTTCATCAGGAAATCGAAGGCCCCGCGGTTCATTGCGGTCCGGATGTTGGCCATGTCGCCATAGGCCGACACGATGATGGTCGACAGCCGCTCCTCGGCGTCCTGGAGCTTCGCAAGAAGCGACAGCCCGTCCATGCGCGGCATGTTGATGTCGGTAACGACCATTTCGATGTCGGGATTGGCGGCGATCAGGTCGAGCGCCTCGACGCCGTCGCGGGCGAAGATAAAGCTCACGGCGCCGTCGCGGATTTGGTGGCGGAATTTCTGCAGGACCAGCGGCTCCAGGTCCGGCTCGTCGTCGACGACCAGGATCAGCGCCGTCATGCCGCGAGCCCGACGCGAACGTCGATCTCGCCGCGTAGCGCGACGAAATCGAGCGGCTTCGTCAATAGTGCCTCGGCGCCGTTTTCCAGCGCCTTCCTATTGGTCTCTGCGTCGCCATAGGCGGTGATCATGATCACGGGCACATCGGGACGCAACGCCTTCGCTTTCGGCAGAAGCTCCAGGCCGCTCGTGCCCGGCATGTTGATGTCCGACAGGATGAGGATCAGCGAAGCGCTTTCCGCAGCCTCGATCAGCGCCAGCGCCTGCGGCGCCGAAAGTGCGAACGCCATCTCGAAGCGCCCGGTTCTAAGATCTCGCCGGAACTGCTGCCGGAACAGCACCTCGATGTCGGGCTCGTCGTCGACGACCAGGATGAGCAGGCTCAAGCGTTGTCTCCGGCTTTTGCGAGCGTCGCGGCGCCGCGCGGCAAGACGATGCGGAATTCGGTGAAGGCGCCCGGCTCGGTCTCCACCTCTATCGTGCCGGCGTGCTGTTTCACGATGATGTCGTGGCTCAAGGACAGGCCGAGCCCCGTACCCTCGCCCGCCGGCTTGGTGGTGAAGAACGGGTTGAACATCTTTTCCTTCACCTCCGGCGGGATGCCGGTGCCGTTGTCGCGGATCCTGATCTCGACCGCATCGCCCAGGCTTTTCGTCGATGCCGCCAACACCGGCTCGTAGCCGGTTTCGCCTTCGGCCGCCCGCCGTTTCGTCGTCGCGTAAAAGCCGTTGGAGATCAGGTTCAACAGCACGCGGGTGATCTCCTGCGGAAAGAGATCGACCTCGCCGGCGCCTGGATCGAAATTCCTTTCCAACATGATGTTGAAGCCTTTCCCCTCGGCGCGGGCGCCATGATAGGCGAGGTTCAAGCTCTCCTCCACGACGGCATTGATGTCGACCGGCCGGTGCTCGCCCGAGCCCGAGCGCGAGTGGAGCAGCATGTTCCTGACGATCGAGTCGGCGCGCTTGCCGTGCTGTACCACCTTGTCGAGATTGCCCTTCAGCATGTCCGACAACTCATCGATCTCCGCGCGGATCTTGTCGTCAAGCGCCGCGCCTTGCAGCGCCTCGCGCAGCTCCACGATCAGATCGCCGGACAGCGAGGAGAAATTGTTGACGAAGTTGAGCGGGTTCTTGATCTCGTGAGCTATACCCGCGGTCAGCTGGCCGAGCGAGGCGAGCTTTTCGGTCTGCACGAGCCGATCCTGGGCCTTGCGCAGGTCGTCCAGCGAGCGCGACAGTTCCTCAGTGCGCGCCTGCACCTGATCGAACAGCCTGACGTTCTCGATCGCGATCACGGCTTGGTCGGCGAACGTCTGCACAAGTTCGCCTTGGCGCGAAGTGAATGAATTCGGCTCCAACTTCCCGAGGAAGAACACGCCCTCGACCTTGCCTTCTCTGAGCATCGGAACACCCATCAGCGCCCTTGTGTCGGTGATTGCCCGGAATTCCTGCAGATTGAAATCCGCATCCTCCTCCACGTCGGGTATGTACTCGATACTACCCGAGAGGGCTACGCGTCCCGAAAGCCACCGGCGGTCGATTGCGATCGGATGATCCATCGTCCAATCGGTTTTTCTTTCGGAGATAGTGGCGCGGCCACGCAGCATGTTGCCGTAACGAAGGAAGATTCCGCCATAGCTTGCTCCGCACAGCTTGGCGGCCGATTCGACCAGAGCGTTCAACACGGTGGGCAGGTCGAAAGCCGCGCGGCTGATCACCTTCAGCACATCCGCCGTCGCCGTCTGCTGCCTCAGCGCCTCGCTGACATCTGCGGTACGTGCCTGCACCTCGTCGAACAGGCGCACATTCTGGATGGCGATCACCGCCTGGTCGGCGAAGGTTTTGACCAGTTCGATTTCCCTCTCGTTAAAGGGCCGCACCTCGGTGCGGATCATGGCAAAGGTGCCAAGGAGTTCGCCTTCACGAAGCAGCGGCACTGCAAGGACGGTGCTCATGCCGCCGACCGCGGCAATCGCCGAATGTGTATATTCAGGGTCCACGGTGACATCTTCGATCTGGATGACGCGCAGTTCTTCGGCAGCGCGCCCCACAGCCGATCCGCGGCCGGGTTCCGTCTGGTGCGTTTCGCCATACTCCCTGAAGCCCGGGGGAAATCCGGTGATGGCCGCATATTCGAACCTGCCATCGATAATTCGTTCGAGGCAACCCTTGTCCGCGCGACACAGCCGGACTGCCGATTCCACGAGAGTGTCCAGCACCGTCTGCAGGTCGAAGGCGGATGCGCTGATGACTTTCAGCACATCTGCGGTCGCCGTCTGCTGCTGGAGCGACTCGCTGAGCTCCGCCGTGCGCGCCTGCACCTCGTCGAACAGGCGGACATTCTCGATGGCGATGACCGCTTGGTCGGCGAAGGTCTTCAGAAGTTCGACTTGCTTGGCGGCAAGAAAGCCCGTCTCAGCACGCCCGACTGCTATGCAACCGATGGGCAGGCCGTCACGCAGCACCGGCACGGCGACAGCGCTGCGCAGGCCCGAGAAAGCCGCCGCGGCGCGATGCGTGAATTCACTATCCAAGGTGAGGTCCGGGATCTGCGCCACCTCAAGATTGAGAATCGCCCGTTCGGCGGCACTGCCGCGAGTAGGTGCCACGGGAAAGGTGTTGCGTACGATCTCAACGCTTTCTTCGGTGATGCCGTGATGCGCGACGAAATGCAGAAGCTGGCCATCATATCTGTAGACAAAGCAGAACTGCGCTTCGCACAGACGAGCGGCACTTTGCGCGATCATGTTGAACACCGGCTGCACATCAGTGGGCGAGCGGCTGATGACGCCAAGCACATCGCTGGTCGCCGTCTGGTACTCTAGCGCCTCGGTGGCCTCCCGCGTCCGCTGCTGCACTTCCTCGAACAGGCGGACGTTCTCGATCGCGATGACGGCCTGGTCGGCGAAAGTCTGGACGAGTTCGATCTGGCGCTCGGAAAACGGGCCTGGCTTTGCACGCGCCATCGAGAAGACACCAATCGGGATCCCTTCGCGCAACAACGGCACCGATAACCCAGCTGCGAACTTTCCTATTCTTGGCACATCTGGAGTACCATACTCCAAGTCCAGGGTCACGTCCGGGACATGAACGACCGCCTTTTCCAATGCGGCGCGACCAACCCAGGAATCACGGCCAACCCGATTGGGATGGGCTTCCTCATGGGCTCTCAACTCAGGCGAGTCCCCATGCGAAGCGGATATGTGGTAAACGTCGCCGTCGAGCATATATATGCCACCCAATTCGGCCCCGCATAACTTCACCGCGGATTCTATCAGCGTCTGAAGCACCGCCTTGAGATCGAATGTCGAGGCACTGATAACCTTGAGCACGTCCGCCGTCGCGGTCTGCTGAGCAAGCGCTTCGGTCAGTTCGGCCGTCCGCGCCTGCACCTCTTCGAACAGCCTGGCGTTCTCGATCGCGATCACCGCCTGGTCGGCGAAGGTCGTGATCAGTTCGATCTGGCGGTCCGAGAAGGGCACCGTGCGCCTGCGCGCCGCCGCGATGACGCCGATCGGATCGCCATCGCGCAACAGCGGTACGCCAAGAAAGGTGCGCGCGTCGCTCAGCTTGATCCATTCCGAGCGCGTATAGGCCGGGTCGGCGGTCGCGTCCGGGATATGCACCGTTCGCCGCTCCAATGCCGTGCGTCCGGTGGTCGTGCCGCGGTCGAGGCTGACCGGATTGGCGCGCCAGTAGTCGATCTGCGCGGCGTCCGCCGGGTGCGCCGCCACCAGATGATATTTCCCGTCATCCTTGCGCATGTAGACATAGGCATAGTCCGCCTCGCAGAGGTGGCCGGCGGTCGTGACGATGGTGTCGAGGACCGGCTGCGCCTGCGCCGGCGAGCGGCTGATCACGCCGAGCACGTCGGAAGTGGCGGTCTGGTATTCCAGGCTTTCCTGCAGATCCCTCGTCCGCGCCTGAACCTCCTCGAACAGCCGGACGTTGGAAATGGCGATGACGGCCTGGTCGGCGAACGTCTTGAGCAGCGCGATCTGCTTGTCGGTGAAGGGCCGCATCTCGATGCGCCGGATCATCAGCGCTCCGACCGCCTCCCCGTCACGCAGCAGTGGGATCGCAAGGATGGTGCGGAAGCCGAGCCGGTGGGCCATTGCCCTGCCCGTTGCAAAGTCTACACCCGCCTCGGTCAGGTCATGAACATGGACCGGTGCCCGGTCGAGCACCGCGCGACCGGTGACCACGTCGCGGGCGACAGGCAGCCCGGCGCCGTCGACCGGGATTGGCCCATGATGCGCCCCGACCGCCAAACGATCGCCCTGCCGCAGATAGATCGTCGCGTCATGGGCATCGCAGAGACGCGCGGCGCTTTCAGCGACGGCGTCGAGAACCGGTTGGATGTCGGTGGGCGACGCCGCGATGACGCGCAGGATGGAGCCCGTCGCGGTCTCGCGCTCCAGAGCCTCGGTCACTTCGTGATTGCGCGCCTGCACCTCGTCGAACAGGCGCACGTTCTCGATTGCGATGACCGCCTGATCGGCGAAACTCTCCACAAGTTCGATCTGGCGTTGTGAGAACGCCCCCACGGTTCGCCTCGCCATGCCGAAGACACCGATCACCTCTTGGCCTCGCTTGAGCGGGACCGAAAGGGCCGCGCGGAAATCGCCCATGGTCGCCGCTTCCGGCCTTTTGTATTCCATATCCTTGGACACGTCGGGCACATGAACGGTTGCCCCTTCGAGGGCGGCTCGACCTTGAAATGTCCCACGCCCGATCGGGTGTGGATGGCTCTTCTCATAAGCGCGAAGTTCATCGGTCCAACCGGTCCCGGTCATGACCCGTAGCCAATCGCCATCGCGCAGTGAGATCGCGCCCATATCACCGCCGGCCAGGCGGATCGCCGAATCGAGTAGCGTCTGCAGTACGGGTTCAAGGTCGAAGGCCGACCGGCTGATTACCTTGAGCACGTCGGCCGTCGCGGTCTGCTGAGCCAGCGCTTCGCTGAGTTCGGCCGTCCGCGCCTGCACTTCTTCGAACAGCCGAACGTTCGAGATGGCGATCACGGCCTGGTCGGCGAAGGTCTTCAGAAGCTCGATCTGCCTGTCGCTGAACGGTCTCACCTCTCTTCGCCGCAGGCTAATCGCACCGATCGCTCTTCCATCGCCCACGAGAGGTGTCGCCAGGATGGTGCGAAAGCCGTACTGGATGGCCATTTCCCGGCCTGCCGCGAATTCGGCCCCGGCTTCGGATAGGTCTTCGACCTGCATGGTCCTCGCATCGATCACCGACCGCGCCATTACTCGGTCGCGCTCCAGCGGCCACGGCGCCTCATCGACCGCGATCGGGCCAGAATGGGCACCGAGATGGAGCATATCGTCCTTCTTGAGCCGAATGATCACATCGTAGGCGTCGCAAAGACGGGCGGCGCTCGCCGCCACGGCGTCGAGGACCGGCTTGATATCGGTCGGCGACGAGGCGATGATGCGAAGCAGCTCGCCGGTTGCCGTCTCGCGTTCGCGCGCTTCGTTGAGCTCGCGCGTGAGAAGCCCAATCCTAGCTTCGAGTTCGCCGTGTGATTCCCGCATGTGCAGGTTCTAGCCCTCGGTCGCAGCGCTGGCCTCTAGGTCGAGACGCAAACCATAGGCAGAATAACACTAAAAATACTAGGTCACCGGCAGTCGAGCGATTCTTCCTCCATTCGCAGCGAGGAAGATCGACGTTTTTCCGTACAGCAGCGGCATAAGGTTAAATCGAACGGCTGTCATATGCCCAATGCAGCAGAGCCTGGCGCTGGCGCGGCCGGCACCGGCAGTCCCCAGGCTCGCAGGCTCGGCGAAGCTGCGCGATATGGCGGCGAATAGCTTTCCAACGGGCGATCTGTCGCTCGTCCTCGCCGGGCATGCGACGACCTTGGTGGTAACGGCAATACCACTGGAACCAGCCACGCGGATCGTCGGGATGTATCCATCCATTGGCTCGCCAGACGCTGAGCGGTTGGCTGGCGTCGACACCGAACGAGTTAAGTGACGGATCTTTTCGCAGCGATGACAGCCGGGCCTCTGCAAACCAGCTGTTGGGGAATTCGTCGCGACAATCGGTCATATACTTGCCGCCGAACACGCCGAGCGCGAGCATCTCGGCGGGTGTCAAGTCTGGCCGGAAATCGGGATGAAAGTCACGGCCAATTGGCGCAACGAGAGCGTACCGGTAGCCTTGCTGCATCCGATCGTTCACGACGACCCACCGGGGTCTCATCGGGCGCCCTGCGACAGTGGTTTCGAGCGGTTGCGCCGCCAGATGGACAAGCTAAGTGCCGCCGCGAAACTCACCCACGTCAGGTACGGAAAAAGTAGCAAGGCAGCAGCCGCATTCACGGGGTGAAACATTATAATCGTCGCCAGGATCGCAGCCCAAAGCACCATGATCTCCACCACGGCCAGCCCGCGTCGGTGAAGTCCAAAAAAGATCGGCGTCCACGCAGCATTGAGCAGAAGTTGGACTCCATAGACACTGAGAGGCAGTGCTGCACCGGCAATGCCTGCCTCTAGCCATACGAGCCAGCCCGACAGTCCGATCGATGCATAGAGAACCGTCCAGACCGGGGCGAACAGCCAATCCGGCGGGCGCCATCTTGGCTTGTCGAGCTGCTTGTACCAGTCGCCTGGCCTAAAGATTACGCCGGTAGCCGCCGCAGCGAAGCTCGCGACCTCGAAGGCGACCAGCACGAGGAGGGAATGCATGTCCATCCGGCAAAAGACGGAGGGAACCGCCGACGAGGCAAGCGGGTCCCTCCGAAGCCCTATCGGTTCTGGCCAGCAGCGAACTCGCCGGAGCCCATTGCAGAAAGCAGGGGGGTGATCTGCCAGGTCGCCGATAGCCCTACCAGGATGTAAACGATCCGGGCGAACCCCGAGCCAGCCCCGAAGATGGCGGCCACGAGGTCAAAGCTAAATAGCCCGACCAGCCCCCAGTTCAGCCCGCCTACGATTACGAGGATGAGCGTAAAAATGTTGATGATCTTCATGGTTCTTCTCCAGGTCGAGGGATGAGGGTCAGCCTTCCGGCGGCATGATCACCTTGTCGATGACATGGATGACGCCATTCGAGGCAGCAAGATCGGCAGCAGTGACGGCGGCATCGTTGACCTTGACGGTGGAGCCCTCGACTTCGATGTCGATCATTTTGCCATTTACCGACTTCGCTTCATCGACACCCGCCACGTCCGCAGCCATCACCTTCCCCGCGACCACATGGTAGGTGAGGATCTCAGTGAGTTTTTGCTTGTTCTCCGGCTTCAGCAGGTTTTCGACGGTACCGGCCGGCAATTTGGCGAAGGCTTCATCGGTCGGAGCAAAGACCGTGAACGGACCCGTCCCTTTGAGAGTTGTGACCAGGCCCGCCGCTTCGAGCGCTGCGGCCAGGGTCTTGAACTGACCCGCCTCCACCGCAGTGTCGACGACATCCTTCTCCGCGGCGAACGCGCTGACGCTGCTGCCGAGCGTGATCGCTGCAGCGAACAAAACACTTTTGAACTTCATGGCATTTCTCCTCTGATGACCGGTGCAGGGTGCACGTCATTGCTTTCATGTGGAGCAAATCACTTTTCTTACCACTCAAATTTTCGTGAACAGAAAGATAATTCTCTTGTGAAGATAATATCGTTGGCATAGTTTCCCGAAACGAAAAGGAGTTTTGCCACGTGCTCTCCGACACGCTTTCAACCGAGCTTCAGCGGTACGCGATCGGCCCTCGTATCAAGGCACTGCGTCTGAGAAAGAAGCTGGGGCTGGTGCAGTTGGCCGGTCATACAGGGCTCTCGCCTGCGATGCTGTCGAAGATCGAGCGCGGGCAGATGTTTCCAACCCTGCCCACGCTGCTTCGGATCGCCATGGTTTTCGGCGTCGGCCTCGATCACTTCTTCAATGCAGACAAGGAGGAGCCGCTCATCGTGGTCGTCCGAAAGAAGCAGCGTCTCAAACTTCCCAGCCTTCCGGGCGAAAAGCACCCGGCCTATCTATTCGAAAGCCTGGACTATCCCGCTTCTGACCGCCGCATGGAAGCGTTCTACGCCGAGTTCCCGGTCGATTCGCCGCCCTCAGAGCCGCATCAACATGGCAGCGCTGAGTTCATCTACGTGCTCAGCGGTCGGCTTATACTCAATGTGGATGGCAAGGAGGCCGCGCTGGATACGGGGGACGCTGTATATTTCGACTCAAGCGTTCCGCACAGTTACCGCCGTGAAGGCAACGAAACTTCAACCGCCATTGTTGTGACTTCTTCATAGGCCGCCGCTGACTGAGTACCCCTGAAACTACATCCCTATGCATTGCCAGCGTTGGTGGAGGAAGTCGGCTTCCAGGGGGAGCCGCGGGTAGTTAACGGCCGAGATGGGCGCAAAGCTGCCGTTGTATGTTGCAACATAATAATTTGCTTTGGTCAGACGAACTAGGCCGTCACGCTGTTCCCCGGAACAGATCCTCTCGAAGCGTGTTGCGCCAGTTCCAAGCTGAATTGGAGCACAACCATGAAGCCTGAAGACGCCACCTACCCTCCTCTTGATGTCGCCAAGCCTGTCGCCCCTGGGATCTGGATCGTCGACAGCGGACCGCTGAGCGTGATGGGCATTCCAATCCCGGTGCGCATGACGGTTATCCAGCTCGGGAATGGCGGTCTCCTGCTGCATTCACCAACACGGTTCGTTTTTGAGCTGAGAAAGCAGCTCGAGCAGATTGGTCCGATAGTGCATCTGGTTGCGCCAAACAGTGGACACTGGACCTTCCTCAAGGAGTGGCAGAACCATCTGCAGGGAGCGTCGACTTGGGCCGCTCCGGTCTTGCGCCATCGGGCAAAGGTCCGCCGGGCTGGCGTCAGGATCGATCACGATCTGGCCGCTGCGGCGCCGGAAGCCTGGTCGAAAGATCTCGATCAGGTTCTCATTCCAGGAGCCGGTGGGTTCACCGAAGTCGCGTTTTATCACAAGAACAGCCGAACTATGGTGCTTACGGATCTAGTTCTGAATCTCGAGCCGGAAAAGCTGCCGTTCATCATCAGGCCGGCGGCGCGCCTCTTAGGCGTCACGGCACCTGTGGGGAAGGCGCCCATTTACCTGCGGATGATCATCAAACGGAAGCATGAGCAGGCGAAGGCGGCCGCGGAGCGCCTCGTGGCTTTTAATCCAAAGCGCGTGATCTTCAGCCATGGCCGGTGGTTCCACGAGGATGGGACGACATTACTTCGCCAGTCGCTGGCCTGGCTTCTCTGAGTGCGGCCGCAGAGAAGATTGTCAGCAGGAAGTAGCCATCAACTCCCGTTGCCGTCCCCATTCGACGGGCAAACCCCTGACGAGCGCCTGGAGCTGAACCCCCATGGACTGCCGTCCGAGTATGGCTTCGACCAGATCGGGCGCGAGCAGCGTCAACTGGAGCACGTGGGATACGAAGGAGCGGTCAAGCCTTTCGGCCGCGGCAAGTTCGATCACTGTGGCGAACTCGCCTGTTTCCAGCATGTGTTTCCACCGGAACGCCCGCGCCAGCGCCCGGATCAGAGTGTTGTCCATGCGTGGCCGTGCTGGGGTCCATTGCTGTGCGCCGGCGGGCGAGATGATGATCTTGCGGCCACCACGCTTGCGCAGGGTCAGCGGCAGATGAACGGTGAGCGATTTGCCGTCAGGGCTGAGTTCGGCATATTTGGCCTCTGATGGCATCATGCGGTGCTCCTGTGCTCCGGCTGCTGTCTCAGCTCCGTCGCGAGGCTGGCCATGCCTTCCGTGCGAAGCCGGATGGAAATGCCCTCGACGGCGACATCCACCCGCTCGACCAGAAGCTGGACGATGCGGGCCTGCTCGGCCGGGAAGAGCTCATCCCAGAGTGGATCCAACTGGACGAGGGCTTCACGGACCTCGGTTTCAGTAATGTCGGAATCGTCCTTTCGCGCGGCCATCCAGGTCTTTACGATGACCTCGGGCGTTCGAAGCAGCGCCCGAAGCTGGTCGATGACCGCAGCCTCGATCTCGCCTGCCGGCACACGGCGGACCGGGCATGTCTCCGGTCCGAGCTTCTGCACGCTCGTGGTGACGTAGTAGCGGTAGAGCTTCCCCTTCTTGCGGGTATGGACAGGTGTCATGGCGTAGCCGCTCGGAGCAAAGAGCAGCCCCTTGAGGAGTGCTGGCGTCTGCCTGCGGCTCTGCCCGGCCCGCTTGCTTGGGCTTTCGGCAACAATCGAGCGAACCTTGTCCCAGAGGTCCTGGCTGATGATAGGCTGATGCTCGCCGGGATAGCTCGTGCCCTTGTGGACGGCCTCGCCGATGTACACCCGATTGCTGAGGAGCTTGTACAATAGGCCCTTGTCGAAGGCCTTTCCGTTCTTGCGTCTAAGGCCCTCCGCATTCAGGGTTCGCGCCAGGATGGTCGCCGAACCGATCAGCAGGAATCGCTCGAAGATCGAGCGCACAATGGCTGCCTCATCCTCTTGGATCAGAAGCTTGCGGTTCTCGACCCGGTAGCCAAATGGAACGTTGCCACCCATCCACATGCCCTTTCGCCTGGATGCAGCGAACTTGTCCCTGATGCGCTCGCCGATGACCTCGCGCTCGAACTGGGCGAAGGAAAGCAGGATGTTCAGCGTCAGCCGGCCCATGGAGGTCGTGGTGTTGAAGCTCTGGGTGATCGATACGAAGGTGACGTTGGTCGCCTCGAACAACTCGACCAGCCGGGAAAAGTCGGTGAGCGCCCGCGAGAGCCGATCGATCTTGTAGACCACCACCACGTCGACCAGGCCGGCATCGACATCGCGGAGCAGCCGCTTCAGGCCGGGCCGTTCCAGCGTGGCGCCGGAGATGCCGCCATCGTCATATCGATCAGGCACCAGAACCCATCCCTCAGCCCGCTGGCTGGCGACGTAAGCCTCACAGGCCTCGCGCTGGGCGTCGAGGGAGTTGAACTCCATGTCGAGCCCCTCTTCCGAGGACTTTCGCGTATAGACGGCGCAGCGCAGCTTTCGCACCACTTGCTTTTTGTCGGGTGAGTGCACGTTCATTGCGCCCTCCCCCTCTGGCTCTTCAGGCCGAAGAAGACCAGGCCGTTCCAGCGTGTGCCGGTGATCGCGCGGGCGATTGCCGAGAGCGATTTGTAGGGCCTGCCATCATATTCGTAGCTGTCGGCCAGGACCGTCGCGCAATGCTCCACCCCCTGCCATTCGCGCATCAGCCTGGTGCCGGTGACAGGTCGGTTGTCAGAGCGGGTACCGCGCCCGCCCGAGCGAGGCTCCAGATCTTCGGCCAGTGCGGCCAGCCGCTTCAGTATCTCCGGCTTCAGCCCACCATAGGCGAGTTCCTGTACCCGGTAGGCCAGCCTGCTCTCCAGAAACTTGCGATTGTAGGGCGGCGGTTCGGCGGCGAAGAGGTCCCGCCACATTCTCTTCAGGGCAATGATGTCCATTGTTTTGATCGCTGCCAACCTGCCTGTCACTTGCTCTGTCATGCCCCGCCCTCCATCTGTTCGAGTCCGGTTGCATGACCGCTCTGGTTGGCGGCGAAGTCCACGAAACTATTCTCCCGCTCGCCAGATAGTCCGCTTGACTGTCGCGCCCGAAGACGCATGACGCCGGCGGCCAGAATGCTGGCGATTTCCGCGAGGCGCTCGGCGGAGCTCATCCGA
>NZ_JAMYLQ010000062.1:0-11955 GCF_040318115.1 Mesorhizobium sp. M1312
CTGGCCTCCTCCCAGCATGAATGTTGAATCAGAACTGCGATGATTTGGGAATCCCACGACTCTTACAAATCTCATCCCGCTCTAGCGCATCACCCGTCTTCATATTCCGGCCATTCCGTCCGACTGTCAGCGTAGCACCAGCGTCGTGCTCGAGTCCAATCGCGAGCGATATAAATGGCCTCGTCAGCGACGTAGCTAATCCGTTGTCGCTGAATCTTTCGATCCTACTGGCAACCGGTTAACCAGGCAACACCTACCCTTAACGCCCGTAATGACAATCGCGCGCGTCCTCGCCCCTGATGCCTCCGATTGTAACAACCTTACTCGGCGCGCTGCGATGGGATCGGCTTGTAGCTTGTAGAGCGCATTGCGTCTTTGACGGGCCCATTCGCCGCAGTTCCGAAAGCCCGGCAATATCAATGGTACAGATAATCTGGGAAGTCATAAGTTGGCGGCCATTCGGCAGATGATCAAGGCTGCCGGCAGCAGCAGACCTTCGCCAAGATCAACACTGAATGCGCCAACCCCTTAAGCGCACCGAGGATAGCTGACGCTACGTCCGCCACCTCGTCGAAACGTTTGAGGTGCTGGATGCAAGAACTATCTCGAAAATCCTGCCCACTTCCGTCAAAACATAAACGCTAAAAGCATTCGAGATTGGTGAGCCAATGGCATCGGGTTACACCGAAGACGGTGGTCGCTATCGGTGGTCCTTGCGATGACGGCTGCCAGCAGGGTCGAACCAATGCGAGCACAATTCGCTTTCTAATGTCTATCTCGCCTCCAAGACGGCACTGAGGAACTGACGCGTCCGTTCGTTCTGCGGGTTGCTCAAGAGCTGGTCAGGCGGGCCCTGCTCGACGATCTTGCCCCCATAGAAGAAGCAGACGCGGTCGGAAAACTCCTTGGCGAAGCCCATCTGGTGCGTGACCATCAGCATGGTGAGATCATGCTCGGCGCCGAGCTTGCGGATGACGTTGAGCACCTCCCCGATCAGCTCTGGGTCGAGCGCCGAGGTCACCTCGTCGAATAGCATTACCTTGGGCCGCATGGCGAGCGCACGAGCGATCGCCACGCGCTGCTTCTGTCCGCCGGAAAGCTGGATCGGGAAGTGATTCTTCTTGTCGCTGAGCCCCACCATGTCGAGCAGTTCCGCGGCGCGCGCCTCCGCCTCCTTCTTCGGCAGTCCCAGCACGGAAACCGGCGCCTCCATGCAGTTTTGCAGCGCCGTCATGTGGGGAAAGAGATTGAAGTGCTGGAAGACCATACCGATCTTGCCGCGCACGCGCCTGAGATGCCGGTCGCTCGCAGGGACCATCTGGCCATTCTTCTGCATGTGCGTGAGCGGTTCCCCATCGACCCAAATCACCCCCCCTTGGATTCTTTCCAGCGTCATGAGCATACGCAGGACTGTGGTCTTGCCAGAGCCCGAAGGGCCGATGATGCAAACCTTCTCGTTACGGGCGATGTCGAGATTGAGCTCGTCCAGGACGGTCAGCGAGCCATAGCGTTTTGTGACGTTTTCGAAGCGGACCATGGGTTCGTTCATGACTTTCTCGTTGCACGCGATGTCGGGATTGTCCAGCAGGGTCAGCGCCCCAGAGCTTTTGGCGGCGTTCTCAAAGCGGACCACGGGTTCGTTCATGACGGACCTCCTACTGCAAACGATAGCGGCGGTTGAGCCAGACGCTCACCAACTGCACGATCGCCGAAGCGACCAAGCTGAACACGAGAAAGAAGAAGCCGGCCATGATGATGGCCTCGGTGTAGCGGTAGTGGTTGGCGCCGAAAATCTTCGCCTGCTGCAACATCTCCAGGATCGCGATGGCCGCCAGGATCGGTGTTTCCTTGAACATCCCGACAAAGTAGTTGCCCAGGCCAGGCACGATGGGAGGGATCGCTTGCGGCAGGATGATGGTGCGCCAGGTTCGTATTCGCGACAGATTGAGCGCCGTGCACGCCTCCCATTGGCCTCCTTCCACCGCCAAGATGCCGGCACGGTACACCTCTGAGCAATAAGCGGCGTAGTGGATCCCGAGCACGCCGATGCCGGCAGTCCACGCGGGAATGAGGATGCCGAATTGCGGTCCGACGAAATAGACGAAGAACACCTGGAGCAGCAGAGGCGTGGAGCGGATGAACTCCACGATCTCCGTCATGGCTGTGGACAAGTAGCGGTTCGGCGACTGGCGGATGAGTGCGAAGACTAGCCCCAGCACCAGCGCGATCGCGAAGGCGAGCACGGTTGCCTCTACCGTGACGATCGCGCCCCGGTAGAGATACGGCAACGCCTCCCAGACGTAGGACCAATCCCATCTGTTCACGCCAGTGCCTCCCGAACGAAGCCACTTGAGAGGCGCCGCTCCAGCCAGCGCACGACGGGTGTGATAAGCGCACGCGCGATAATGTAGTAGCCAAACAGCGCCACCGCGAAAAACAGCAGGTAGTTGCCGGTGGTGTCGGCTGCAAGCTTAGAGGCGGTGGTGAATTCGGTGATGGTGATGAAGAAGACGAGCGAGGTCGACTTAAGCAGCTCGATCAGCAGGTTGCCCGAGGGCGGCAGCATTATCCGGACCGCCTGTGGCACCACGATGCGGCGCATCATGGTGAGCCGCGGGAAGTTGAGCGCGATGCTCGCTTCATACTGGCCGCGGTCGACGGCCTGAATTGCGGCGCGAACCAGCTCGGCGGCGTAGGCGGAGTAGTTCATGCCAATACCGACGATGGCGACGGTCCACGGCGAAAGGGCGACGCCAAAGAACGGCAACACAAAGAACAACAGGTATACCTGCACCAGCAGCGAAGTTCCGCGGAAGAATTCGATATAGGCAACGGCTAACCACCGCAGCGGCCAAAGAGGGGAGACCCGAATTATGCCCGCGATAAGCCCGAGCACTACCGCCACCAGAGAAGCCCCGATGGCTACCATAACGGTGATCAAGAGCCCGTGGGCGAGCGCTAAAACGCTGAAGCTGAGCGGGAATTCGTTCATATTGCTGTCCAATTTGACATTCCCCGGCCGAGACCGGGGAGACGCAGGATCTGGAGAACGCTAATACTAAGCCTTACGACTTGCAGAGATCGGCGGACTTGCTCCCGTCCGGCAAAAGCGACTTGTCGTATCCATACTTGCTGACCAATGACATCATCTCATCAGAGCCGATATAATCTTTCAAGAGCGCGTTGATTGCATCGACTGTGTCTTGCTCCCCCTGAGGGAATGCAAACGCAGGATAGCCGGGTTTATAATTTGGTTTGAAGGGGTTGGCGAGCTCGAGTGAATCATCGTGGCGGATCGCGCCTTTTACGCCCAGATATTCACCACCCCCGGCATCGGCGCGACCTGACTTGACTGCCTGGGCTATTTCCACGTAACCGGCGACCTGCATGATCTTATCGTCAGGAATGCCGGTCTCTTGCGCCCTTTTCACGTCGGCATAGCCGGCGCCAGTAACAAATGTCAGCCCCTTGTCACGAATATCTGGCAAGGAATGCACCCCTTTGGGGTTGCCCTTCGGTACTACCAGACCGCCGTACACCGTTCCAAACGGATCAGTGAAAAGCACATTCCGGCAACGCTGAGGCAGCACGAACATTGCGCTAGTGATCACATCAATGCGGCCTCCCTGCATGGCAGGGATCAGCGAACCCCACTCCATATCCACTGGTTCGAACTTTGTCGCCCCCAATTTCTTCAAGAGCTCAATCACCAAAACGTTGCCGATGCCAAGCATCTCGTTGTTATCTCCCTTAAACGACCAAGCCGTGTCAGTGGAGAAGCCGATGCGGACTGGTCCGCCATTTTTTATCTTGTCGAGCAGCGACCCCGCCGAGGCGGAGCCGGCCAGCGAAGCGATTGTCAACGCGGTGATGCCGAGTGCAGCCATTCCCCTCAGAACTGCACGTCTCATGGGATCGGTACGGCTTGTGAGGTGTTGCCGCTTGACCATAACTTTCTCCTTCTTGTTTCGCGCTGTCCCACCCCAAATAGGTGAGACAGTTTCACGCCCATTTGTTGACGTGAATTCTGATGTGGGGTTCGCTTTTCACGCGGGTTTCAAGCTTACGCCTCGATATGCCTGGAGAGATGGAGCCCGGCCAATTTCGTCGTTCAGTGCCCGCTTCGTGACAATAGCAGATTAAGGGCCGCATTTCGTGCGAATTTGTTATGTCGGCGCAGGAAAGCGGCGATGATCGCGTCGTCCGCGCCTCTGCTCGACAAAGTAGTGAATTGTGATCAACGGATGCGCCGACACGCTGGAGCCAAGGAATCCTGACCGGTTATGACTGCAGCCTCAGTAGGCGCGTAGTTTGAGAAACAGCGTCTCCAACAGCTACGTCGACACGTCCATTGTGACCTCCAAAAGGGGCTGGCCCCCGATCTGAAAACTTGCCGGAATGAATCCGGGTGGGTGGCAGGCGCGAAGGATCACAACGAGTGTAACGATCTGCACTAAGTCCCAGACGCCTTCGCCACCTCGGCTCGCTAGGTACTGCTTAAGGGCCAGGAGATTGGCTCGCGCTTTGCCTACTCTACGTCTTCAATGCGGCGACGGCTGCAATCGATGTGCCGCCAAATCTGCGTTTCCGCGACAGCTAGCCAGCCTACGCAACAAAGGCGGCTACCCCTCATCCATTGTTATTGTGGATCTGTTCAGGTACCTCGCGTGATTCCCGACGATGCATGTGAAATCCGGTCATTGCCGCAGTTGAATGCGCGAGCTTTTCCGCTGAGGTTCACTCCACGCCAATCGTGGAAATCTTCGTTGGCACGTGCCCGTCATCCCCGCATCGTCGCGATCTCTTGCGGCAAGGCGCTCTAAGCGGAAGGTGGAGACGTAGCATCCATCCTCCATGCGCGGTGGTGCTTCAGGCCACCGGCCGGCATTCCGGGATTCTTCGATTCGTAGCTCCGACCAACTGTGTCTCGTCTTCGTTTCTCCAGCCAGCTGTCCCATGCCGAAAAGCAGAAAGTTGACCAGGGCTGTTCCAGGAACCGACAGTGCTGCAGAACACGACGTGTGTCGTCAGGAACGTTTCGGCTGCGGGGCGGCACTAACTCAAGCCAGGGTGTTCTCTACGAGCTTAATCCAGAAGGATGTTCCGTATGCAAGTGCCTCATCGTTGAAATTATAGGAACGGTGATGGAGTTGGGCGCTGTCACCGTTCCCGCACCAAATGTAGGCGCCAGGTCGCGCCTGTGCCAGTCGGGCAAAATCGTCACCAGCCATAACCGGAGGCGTATCTAGCACATTGTCTTCACCGGCTATTTCCTTTGCCACAGTGATCGCAATTCTAGTCTGCTCTGGTTGATTGAAGAGCATGATTTCGCCGCTCTTGATGGCGAGATCTATTTTTGCGCCGGTCACTACGGCGATGCCACTCACCACCTCCCCCAAGCGCTTTTTGATGAGCTCCCGCACCTCGGGCTTGAACGTGCGCATGGTGCCCGAGAGCTCAGCTATATGTGCAATCGTCGCTAGGCCGTCGCCCGATCGAAACGCATCGAACGAAAACCCGACGGACTCTATAGGGTCGACATTTTGAGCCACAATCTGCTGGACCGCCATTATCAGTTGAGCACCGACCAGGATCGGGTCGATGCACTCATGGGGTAGCCCGTGATGGCCGCCGCGACCTTCGATTCTGAACTGGACAATGTCTGTCGCCGCCATTGCTGGGCCTTGCCGGATGCCAAAGACGCCAATTGGCATACCCGGGCGGTTGTGCATGCCGTAGACCTGCTCGATCCCAAAGCGCTCCAGCAGTCCGTCTTCGAGCATCGCGGCCGCACCTGTACCCAGTTCCTCTGCAGGCTCGAAGACCAAGACCACTGTGCCGGCGAAATTCCGGCATTCAGCAAGATAGCGCGCTGCACCCAACAGCATGGTGGTGTGCCCATCATGGCCGCAGGCATGCATGATACCTTTGTTCCTGGAAATATAGGGTAGATCGGCGTCCTCCTCCATCGGAAGCGCATCCATGTCAGCGCGCAATCCAATGACCTTGAGTTCTGCGTTGCTTCCGTCTCTGTTGCCCTTGATCACACCCACAACGCCTGTCTGGCCGATGCCGGTCACGACTTCGTCGCAACCAAATTCGCGCAGTCGATCGGCAACGAAGGCCGCTGTGCGATGCTCCTCAAAGCCTATTTCGGGATACGCGTGGATCTCACGGCGCCAAGAAACAAGCTCCGGCAGCAGATCGGCCACCCGATTCAGGACAGGCATGAAATTTCCTTTCTTTTGTTTCAGTAGGGGTAAACTCTCGATTCCTACATATCAGAGACTTTTTTCATGGCCCCAATGCCACCGTCTCACGTCAAGCATATAGCAGCACAATTGTCTGCGGATGGGCGAATCCTCCGAGGAAACGCAGTAAGCCAGCGATCTTAGTGCAATGCGCGCGCATATGCGGCGACTTCTGGACGGCGAGCATCTCCCTCGCCGCAACGCATTGAGAAGGTGGGCGTATGCGAAGACAGGCGGACGAGCATTCCGTATACCGCTGGAGCATTGATGAGTGGACAGCTAGTGGCTGTATCCTTCAACGAGGAAAATGGCCGGCCTGCATTGACGCTCGATTGGCTTCAGCCTCGAGACAAAACAATCCGATGGATAACTTCTCTATCTATCCGATATTCTGAATATAGAAGCGGTTTATAGTTGCCATGCTGCCAACCTGCTACTAAGTCATGATAATGCTTTGACGTTGGAACGCCAGATTGCCCGGGTGTATTAATGAAGATACTTTTGTCCCAACATCCAACATCTATAATCATCCGCACAGATGGTCCGTCCGTAACTGAGAAATCGGAATGCCGATAGCTTGAAAGATTCAGAGTTGAGCTACTCCCGCCAAGGCCGATTGATCCCGGCGACCATTGTTCAGAAGTCAGGGACTGCAACGGGTGGCGCAAAGCAAGTCGGTGGATGCCGCCCCATGTCCAGTCAGCAGGGTCACGCCCCATGATTGAGATGCATTCGGCCCAAGCCGATGCCAAGCTTGCCTCAATGGAGCCCGCTAGGCTTTCATCGGGCTGCGCCCGCTCTATCCAAGAAGCTATGGCTGAAGGCTCTAGCGGCATAAGAAGTGCCAATATTTTATCGTCGGCCCCCTCCAAACGAGCTATTGTCGGACCAAGATGCTTGCTAAGCCAGATCTCGAAAAACGCGGCGGCGGCGGAACTTGGGTGTAAATGAGCATCCCAGGCAGAAAGTAAATTAAGCCCGACAACTTCCCTTGAACCCAGTATAATTGTGATCTTAGAAATGATACGATAAGCGATTGGTGAGTATACGGAGCACTGCAGAGACATACACTCCTCAATAGAAATCTTCTCTGGCTGAGAAAATCGCGAATGAAGAGTATCATGTCTGCTGCTGTCTGACCACTCGTAACCGAAAGCAGGATGCGTTCTGCTCCACTCTTCCGGCACATTCATTGCGTTGGCAGTGGCAACGAAGCCTTTCAAAGGGTTCGTCTCAGATGGCCCTTCGTCCGGCGAAAGATATCCGTCCCATTCAAACCGGCCCTCTCCGGGAACTGGAAGCAGGCCGGCCCAATTTCTTCGAATCGGGGCCGCACCTGCAGGTCTCCACGCTACCGTATTGGAGGTATCCGCATAAACGTGATTGACAGAAGGACAGCCCCAGGATGCAAGAGCGGAAACATATTCTGGATAGGTCTTTGCGCGCATAACGGCAAGGCTGGCCATGTAGGGAGCCATGCCGGCATCGACCCACACAGTCCTCAATGCGAAAGCGCGGTCGTCTGCAGGATCCTGGTAAAGAACAGGGCCGTGGCGCGTAAACCAAAGCTCGACCTCCTGGTCCGGATAGCCACGAACTGGGATAGTGTCCTTAATAGTGTTTACCTTTTCCCAGGCGCCTTGATACAGGTATTCTTTTCCCTCACCGGGCCTCGTCTCGTAGACGTAGATATCTTCCTGATCAGCGCCAAAAATAGTCAGGCCAAAAGCAGCGATGCCGTTATGGCCCATCGATATCCCAGGCACCATAGGCTCACCAGCCCCGATGACATCGAGGCCGGGCATGCTCAGGTGTACAACATATCTGATTGACGGCAGGACATGCCTCCGGTGCGGATCCAACGCAAGGATCGGGCGTCCCCTCGTGGTTTTTGTTGCAGAGATGGCCCAGTTGTTTGAGCCCTCTTCAAGCGCCGTCCGTACAATCTCGTCAAATGTTGTCACACCCGTCCAGAGCTCAGCTTCATCAAGGGCAGCTGCAAGTCTGTCGCTGGAGAAAGACGCTGGGCTGACTGCAAGGCGAAAATCACGCAATACTCGATCAGTCACAACAGCCGGATCGAAGCCTTCCGCTGGTCGTGGCCCTATCGCAGGTGATAGTTCTTTTCTTAACCTGTCGAGACGAGCGCCTTGCTCCACACCCGCCAAGGCCATCACCTTACAGCGCAGAAGCTCCGAAAACGCGTTCCGTGTAAGGCAATGCGTTCTTACGCGAACGACATCTTCTGGCTTCCAATAGCCGGGCTTGTGACCAAGAAGGATGAACTCGGGCGGCAAAACAATCGAGCCATCATTGCAGCTGTCTACGTAGGAATTTATGCCCTCTGCGAATGCGGAGCATATCTCCTCCGAATCAGAACCGTACGCCTTCCATTCTGCCCTCATGTCTCCTCGAAATAGAAAGAGCCGCGCCGCCCGATCCTGCTCCAGATAACCGGGACCGAAGTCTTGCGCGAGTAGCCCAAGACCTCGTTTGCGTGCTATATCGATCTGCCAGAGACGGTCTCGGGCTGCATTCCAACCTTGCCCAAAAAACAAGTCGTGTAAGTTCTGTGCCTTGATGTGAGGAACCCCCCACCTGTCAACGTCGATCCTCACCTCACTCTTCAGTTTGCTGGAACTGTGACGGTCTAGGGTGATGTTCTTGGACATTATTTTCCCTGTAAGCATGGGCGTTCACCGAAATGATCGGCACTACAGCAAGCCGCCACTGCAGATTTTGTGGTCTCGCACACGTTTCAGAGACATGAAGCCGCACGCTCCGCGACCTGATGATGCGTAGCGAACCAAACGTCGCCCTTCGCCTCAGCGCAGCGGATCAGTTCTTCTACGATCCAGATCCGCGAGCGATATCCGATCACGTGCGGGTGGAGAGTTAGCTGAAACAAATCGGCGTCTTCATACGCTCCTTCAAACTCCCTCATGAATACGGACAGCACGTCATCGAGCGATAAATCTGGCCGCGACGACCCATCGGGAGTCATCCAAAGATAAGTAGCATCGTCGCGAATCCATTCTACCGGTAACTCAATAACTCCTGTGGGTTCTTCGTCCTCCAGCAGCTCGTAGCAACTATCATCGGCCATGAGGGATGAGTCGTATGTCAGTCCCATCTCGCGTATGATCTGGAGAGTCGCGTCGGAATAGTCCCATGATGGAGTTCGGATTCCGGTTGGGCGTTTTGAAGTGATTTTTTCGAGGATGTCGGCGCTCCTCATCATCAGCGATCGCTCGCTCTCCGCGCTTAGTTCGGAATTCAGCTCGTGTATCCAGCCGTGCATCCCGATTTCATGGCCTTCACCGATAATATTGCGTTGTTCGTCTGAATACAGTTGAGCAATCACAGCGGGAACGAAAAAGCTCGCTGGAACGTCGTACTTTCTTAACAGTTCTAGGATGCGAGGCATCCCTCGTCGGCTCCCGTACTGTCCCCAGGATAATCTACCCAGCGACCGCCCTCCCCTGCGCAACTCGTTTGACTCGTGATCGACGTCGAACGAGATAGCGAACGCGCAGCGTTTGCCGTAGGGCCATGCTGGTCTTAGTGCCTTACCCGCTCTGACTTTGTTTACGCGTCGGCGCCAATAGCTTTCGGGCCATTCCCAGGGATTGAGGACGTTCGAATTCGGCACTTAGCTACTCCTGAGGATTTTGTCGTCAGCCCCGATGATCAGAAATCTCGCGGCACACGAGCTGCCGGCAGATCCAACCCCACTGCGCTTCCGCCTTCATCGCCGCGCCATCTCACAGAGATATTCGTCAATCCCAGCGCTCCCTGAAAGCGCTATTCTGCCGTGTGGCGGGCGGCCATAAAGCCGCCGTCGACCGGGATTACGACGCCGGAGACGTAGGACGCGTCATCCGAGGCCAGAAAAGCGATCACCGCCGCTTGCTGCTCCGGCAAGGAGACGCGCTCCAGCGGGATGGCCGAGACCATCAGGCGCTGGTAGCGGGGTTCGTGCAGCCCTTCGCGAGTCATGTCCGTGACGACCACACCGGGTGCCACTGCATTTACAGTGATGCCCTTCGGGCCTTGCTCGCCTGCTTGCTGGCGGGTGAACTGCGCGATCCCGGCCTTGGCCACCGCATAGCCTACTGTTCCAGGATAGCCCGTAAGCCCGAAGATCGAGCTGACATTGATAATGCGTCCGCCCGGCTGGCGCATTCGCGGCACCACCTCGCGGGTCAGGCTGATGACTGCGCGCAGGTTTACGTCGATCAGCCGTAACAACAGGGCGTCGTCACTATCGGCAAGCGATTTTGAACCGCCAATGCCAGCGTTGTTCACGAGGACGTCGAGCGTCCCTATCTCGGCGGCATCTGGGGCGGCCGAAACATTCGCGGATGCGTCGGGCAGGGCCAGATCGCAGGTGAGCGCCGTCTGGCCAAGGGCGGCAGCTGTATCGTGGACAGTATCCAGAAGATCCACTAGCAGAACCCACGCCCCTTCCGAGGCAAGACGCGCAGCCGTTGCAGCACCGATCCCCCGCGCCGCGCCGGTGACGACGACGCTCTTTCCACTAAAGCGTAGTTCAGGCAAGACAGCCTCCGTCGACAGGAAGCGCGGTGCCGGTAGTGAAACCGGCCGCATCATCAAGCAGATAGGCGACGGCTGCCGCCACCTCGGAGGGCAGGCCCAACCGTCCCATCGGGTGCGCAGCAATGATGTTGGCACGACGCTCGGCCTGCGCGGCCTCTCCCTTCACGAAAGCAACGCTACCTTCAACCATCGGGCTGGAGATGGATCCAGGGCAGACACAGTTGATACGTATGTTTTCTGCCGCGTGGTTCAGTGCCAGGGTGCGAGCCATCATCACGACCGCGGCCTTGGTCACCGAATAGATCGGCACGTCCTTCGAGGCCTGCAGACCAGCAGTCGAGGCCAGGAGCACTACAGATCCGCGGCCGAGCTGGCGCATCTGCGGGATGATCTGCTTGCATATCCGCCAGATCGCCCGCACGTTAAGGCTGAATATGGCCTCGTACTCTTCCTCGCTAACGTCTATCAAGGATTTCATCGCGCCGAAGATGCCCGCAGCGGCGACCAAGCCCTCGACTGGCCGCTCAAAGGTTTCGCGCGCGAATCCTGTCAGCCGTTCCAAGTCGACCGGGTTGGTCACATCGCACACAATTCCCCGGCTGCCTGAACAGGCGGCTAGCGTTTGGTCCAGAGCCGTTTGCGACAGGTCGGCCAGCACCAAATCCGCTCCACGTGCCGCCAGCACTTTGGCACTCGCAAAACCAAGTGCTCCGCCTGCCCCGGTAATCAGGACCGTCTTCCCGGCAAACGTCCTGTCCACGATGATCGTCACCCCGAATTGCAGTTTCCGTGGAAACAGGGTCAGGCCTGACCCTTATCGTTTGAATCTATCAACCCGAGTCGATCGCTTTGCGCGAATATTTGCACTATGGCGCAAGAAATCAGTGTTTCTCTGCCGTCCGCGCACGTTTTCGCGATTTGGGGGAGAAGTGGCGGAAACGGGGTCAATGCTCTAGATGTTTTAGTCCCGGCATTTGCTGGAGCGGGTTGAGCGAATACCGTTCCGGCTGGGAAAGCCACGCCTTGCAGATGAACTCATAGGGTGTGAGGCCTTTGAGCGTCTTGAGCCTGCGGCCGAAATTGTAGGCGGTGACGAAGTCGGCGAGATGGCGACGGAGCTGGTCGTGGCTCTCGTAGTAGAAGC
>NZ_JAMYLQ010000063.1:0-11527 GCF_040318115.1 Mesorhizobium sp. M1312
TTTTTGTTTTAGCTTTAGCTCGGCCTAACCCCTTAAACCATTTTTGGTTATCTGGCGGGGCGTCGGGGGGGGGGCGCCGCGACGGCACGTCTTGCTTACTCGGCCGCGTCGGGCAGCCGGATCGGGTTGTCGTCGAGCTTGGTGTTCTCCAACTCGACATTGAGGCCTAGGGACCGCATTTCCTTGACCAGAACGTTGAAGCTCTCGGGGATGCCGGCCTCGAACGTGTCGTCGCCTCTGACGATCGCCTCATAGACCTTGGTGCGGCCGGCGACGTCATCCGACTTCACCGTCAGCATCTCCTGCAGCGTGTAGGCGGCGCCATACGCTTCGAGCGCCCAGACCTCCATCTCGCCGAAGCGCTGGCCACCGAACTGCGCCTTGCCGCCCAGCGGCTGCTGGGTAACGAGCGAGTACGGCCCGATCGAACGCGCGTGGATCTTGTCGTCCACAAGGTGGTGAAGCTTGAGCATATATATGTACCCCATCGTCACTTTGCGATCGAAGGGTTCGCCGGTGCGTCCGTCATAGAGCTGCGACTGACCGCTGGTGTGCAGGCCCGCCTGCTCCAGCATGATGTTGATGTCGGCCTCGTGCGCGCCGTCGAACACCGGTGTCGCGATGGAGACGCCGCGGCGCATCTGCTCGCTGAGGCGAACGATACTCTCGTCGTCATAGTCGCGGATCGGCTCGTTGCGGTCGTTGGCCGGCATGAAGCTCTCGAGCGTCTTGCGCAGCGGCTTGATGTCGCCGGCCGTCTTGTAGGCGTCGATCAGATCGCCGATCTTCCTGCCCATGCCGGCGCAAGCCCAGCCCAGATGCGTCTCCAGGATCTGGCCGACATTCATGCGGCTCGGCACACCCAGCGGGTTGAGCACGATATCGGCATGCGTGCCGTCCTCGAGGAACGGCATGTCCTCGACCGGAACGATCCGCGACACGACACCCTTGTTGCCGTGCCGGCCGGCCATCTTGTCGCCGGGCTGCATCTTGCGCTTCACGGCCACGAAGACCTTGACCATCTTCATGACACCGGGAGGCATCTCGTCGCCGCGCTGCACCTTCTCGACCTTGTCCATGAAGCGCTGTTCGAGCGCCTTCTTGGAATCGTCGTACTGGCCACGCAGGGCTTCCAGTTCGCTCTGGAGCTTTTCGTTCTCCACCGCAAACTGCCACCACTGCGAACGCGGATACTCGTCGAGCGTGTCCTTCGACAGCTTCGAGCCCTTCTTGAAGCCCTTCGGCCCGGCAATCGCGTCCTTGCCGACGAGAACGTCGGACAGGCGCGAATAGACGTTGCGGTCGAGGATCGCCTGCTCGTCGTCGCGGTCCTTGGCGAGGCGTTCGATCTCCTCGCGCTCGATCGCCATGGCGCGCTCGTCCTTCTCCACACCGTGGCGGTTGAAGACGCGCACTTCGACGACGGTGCCGAAGGTTCCGGGCGGCATGCGCATGGAGGTGTCACGCACGTCCGACGCCTTTTCACCGAAGATGGCGCGCAGAAGCTTTTCTTCCGGCGTCATCGGGCTTTCGCCCTTCGGCGTGATCTTGCCGACCAGGATATCGCCAGGCTGCACTTCCGCACCGATATAGACGATGCCGGCCTCGTCGAGGTTTTTCAGCGCTTCTTCCGAGACGTTGGGAATGTCGCGCGTGATTTCCTCCGGCCCAAGCTTGGTGTCGCGCGCCATGACCTCGAACTCCTCGATGTGGATCGAGGTGAAGACGTCGTCGGCGACGATGCGCTCGGACAAGAGGATCGAGTCCTCGTAATTGTAGCCATTCCACGGCATGAACGCGACCAGCACGTTGCGGCCGAGCGCCAGATCGCCGAGTTCGGTCGACGGGCCGTCGGCGATGATGTCGCCCTTGTTGACCCGGTCACCCATGCGCACCAGCGGACGCTGGTTGATGCAGGTGTTCTGGTTCGAACGCTGGAACTTCATCAGCCGGTAGATGTCGACGCCCGACTTGCCGGGATCGAGATCTTCCGTGGCACGGATAACGATACGCGTCGCGTCGACCTGGTCGACGATGCCGCCGCGGCGGGCGCCGATGGCGGCGCCCGAGTCACGGGCGACGATCGGCTCCATGCCGGTGCCGACAAACGGCGCTTCGGCGCGCACCAGCGGCACGGCCTGACGCTGCATGTTCGAGCCCATCAGAGCGCGGTTGGCGTCGTCATTCTCGAGGAACGGGATCAGGGCCGCGGCCACCGACACCATCTGCTTCGGCGACACGTCCATCAGATCGACGTTTTCGCGCGGCGCCATCATCACTTCGCCGGCGTTGCGGCAAATGACGAATTCGTCGACGAACCCACCATTCTTGTCGAGCTCGGCATTGGCCTGCGCAACATGGTGCTTGGCCTCTTCCATCGCCGACAGATAGACGACCTCATTGGTCAGCTTGCCGTTCACGATCTTGCGGTACGGGCTCTCGATGAAGCCGTACTTGTTGACGCGCGCGAAGGTCGCCAGCGAGTTGATCAGACCGATGTTCGGGCCTTCCGGCGTCTCGATCGGGCAGATGCGGCCGTAATGCGTCGGGTGCACGTCGCGCACCTCGAAACCGGCGCGCTCGCGGGTCAGACCACCGGGTCCAAGCGCCGAGAGACGGCGCTTGTGGGTGATCTCCGACAGAGGGTTGGTCTGGTCCATAAACTGCGACAGCTGCGAGGAACCGAAGAACTCGCGCACGGCGGCAGCCGCCGGCTTGGCGTTGATCAGGTCCTGCGGCATCACCGTGTCGATCTCGATCGAGGACATGCGCTCCTTGATCGCGCGCTCCATGCGCAACAGGCCGACGCGGTACTGGTTCTCCATCAGCTCGCCGACCGAGCGCACGCGGCGATTGCCGAGATTGTCGATGTCGTCGATCTCGCCCTTGCCGTCGCGCAGTTCGACCAGCGTCCTGACCACGGCCAGGATGTCGTCCTTGCGCAGCACGCGCACGGTGTCCTCGGCCTTGAGCTCGAGGCGCATGTTCATCTTGACGCGGCCGACGGCCGACAGATCATAGCGCTCGCTGTCGAAGAACAGCGAGTTGAACATGGCTTCGGCGGTTTCGAGCGTCGGCGGCTCGCCGGGGCGCATGACGCGGTAGATGTCGAACAGCGCGTCCTGGCGGCTCTCGTTTTTGTCGACATTGAGCGTGTTGCGGATATAGGCGCCGACATTGACATGGTCGATGTCGAGAACCTTGATCTCGTCATCGCCGGCGCTGAGAAGCACCTTCAGCGTCTTTTCGTCGATCTCGTCGCCGGCTTCGAGGAAAATCTCGCCGGTCGCATAGTTGACGATGTCCTCGGCAAGGTAGTTGCCGAGCAGATCCTCGTCGGTCGCCTTGATCGCCTTGAGACCCTTTTCGCCGAGCGCTCTGGCCTGGCGGGCAGTGATCTTCTTGCCGGCCTCGACGACGACCTCACTGGTGTCTGCATCGATCAGGTCGCCAACCGCCTTGAGGCCGCGGAAACGCTCGACGTTGAACGGAATGCGCCAATGATCGCCGGCGCGCTTGTAGGTGATCTTGTTATAGAAGGTCGACAGGATCTCCTCGCCGTCCATGCCGAGCGCCATCAACAGCGACGACACCGGAATCTTGCGGCGGCGGTCGATGCGGGCGTGCACGACGTCCTTCGAGTCGAACTCGATGTCGAGCCACGAGCCACGATAGGGGATGACCCGCGCGGCAAACAGCAGCTTGCCGGACGAGTGCGACTTGCCCTTGTCATGGTCGAAGAAAACGCCCGGCGAACGGTGCATCTGCGAGACGATGACACGCTCGGTGCCGTTGACGATGAAGGTGCCATTCAAGGTCATGAGCGGCATGTCGCCCATGTAGACGTCCTGCTCCTTGATATCCTTGATCGACTTGGCGCCGGTATCCTCGTCGATATCGAACACGATGAGGCGCAGCGTCACCTTGAGCGGCGCGGCGTATGTCAGGTCGCGCTGACGGCATTCGTCAACGTCGAATTTCGGTGCTTCGAACTCGTACTTCACGAATTCCAGCATCGAGGAGCCGGAAAAGTCGGAAATCGGGAACACCGATTTGAAAACCGCCTGCAGTCCCTCGTCAGGACGCCCGCCCTTGGGCTCCTCGACCATCAGGAACTGGTCATAGGATGCCTTCTGAACCTCGATCAGGTTCGGCATCTCCGCAACTTCCGGAATCTTTCCGAAGAATTTGCGTACGCGTCTGCGGCCATTGAAAGTTTGTGTCTGGGCCATCGTCGCTCCTTAGCTCGATTCTCGGGGCGAGCCTCGCCGCTGCTCGCCTTGCATTCTCGGCCACCTCGGCGGCGGCCTTTATTTGTTCACCCGCCACCTGTCGGTGGCCGGCCAAAACGGGAGAAAACCCGTTTCCTGAAGGCCGGTTCACGGCCCTCAGGAAAGAGGTTTTCGTACTCTTCGCGTTACGCAGCCTCCCTTCGCCAAGGGAGTGGCGGACGGCGCGAAGCCGCCCGCCGATATCAAACGCTTACTTCAGTTCGACCTTGGCGCCGGCTGCTTCCAGCTGGGCCTTGAACTTGTCCGCGTCGGCCTTGGAAACAGCTTCCTTGACCGGCTTCGGAGCCGCCTCGACTAGGTCCTTGGCTTCCTTGAGGCCAAGACCGGTGATGGCGCGAACTTCCTTGATGACGTTGATCTTCTGAGCGCCCGCCTCGGTGAGGACGACGTCGAATTCGGTCTTTTCCTCGACCGGAGCAGCTGCGGCCGCAGCACCGCCAGCGGCGGCAACCGCCACCGGAGCAGCAGCGGAAACGCCCCACTTTTCTTCCAGAAGCTTCGACAGCTCGGCCGCCTCGAGGACGGTCAGCTTCGAAAGGTCGTCTACGATCCTTGCCAGATCAGCCATTGCAATATTCCTTCATAGGGTTCGAACGTGTGTTTGTGATAGCGAGGAACGGCCTCATGCCGCCTCGTCCTTCCGGGCGTAAGCGCCGATGACACGCGCGACCGAAGCCGCAGGTGCATTGACGATCTGGGCGATCCGGGTTGCCGGCGTGGCGATCATGCCAACCAGCCTGGCGCGCAGCTCATCGAGCGACGGAAGTGTGGCGAGTGCCTTCACACCGTCGGCGTTGAGCGCGGTGGTGCCCATTGCGCCGCCGAGAATGACGAGCTTGTCATTTCCCTTGGCGAAATCGGACGCGACCTTCGGCGCCGCAATCGGATCCTCCGAATAGGCGATCAGCGTCTGTCCCTTGAACAGGTCGATGATCGATGCGGAGTCCGTGCCCTGAAGAGCGATTTTGGCGAGGCGATTCTTCGCGACTTTGACGGTGCCACCGGCGACACGCATTTTCGACCGAAGGTCGTTCATTTGCGCGACGGTGATACCGGCGTAGTGGGCCACGACGACTGAACCAGCGCCCGAAAACGCTTCATTCAGGCCCGTGACGAGTTCGCGTTTTTCCGCTCTGTCCACTGCCTATCTCCAGTTGACCCCAATCCTGTTAACGGGAACATTCCCATTACGAGGACAGGCGTCGGGTTGCCTTGCCGGCCGGGCCATCCAGTAACGGATCTCCCGAACGACGCTCGAGGATCCTGCCCCCTTTCGCCACACCAGCCGGCAAGCCGAATGGTGCGCAGACAAAAGGCAAACACGGTTCGAACCTTTCATTGGAGCAGTCGCTCCGTTGTCCGGTCTTCACCCGTCTCATGCAGGCCCACATGAATTAAGGCCCCCCTTGAACTAAGGCTTGGGGCCGCCCGCAATCTCGGACAGGATGTCCGGAAGCCTTCCGACTTCCGGTACCGGGCCGCCAAGATAAGTCGGAGGCCCGGAATTCTGTTTGCGGATCAGCCCTTTAGCGGCCGATCCAAATGGTTCGTATCAGGACGCCGCCAGCGTCGAGACGTCGAGCTTAAGGCCCGGCCCCATCGTCGAGGTGACCGACACCTTCTTGACGTAGTTGCCCTTGGCGCCAGCCGGCTTTGCCCTGTTCACCGCGTCAGCGAAGGCACGGACGTTCTCTTCCAGCGCCTTGACGTCGAACGAGATCTTGCCGACGCCGCCATGAACGATGCCGGCCTTCTCGACGCGGAACTCGACGGCGCCGCCCTTGGACGCCTTGACGGCGGCGGTAACGTCGGTGGTAACAGTGCCGACCTTCGGGTTCGGCATCATGCCGCGCGGGCCGAGCACCTTGCCCAGACGGCCGACCAGCGGCATCATGTCCGGCGTGGCAATACAGCGATCGAAGTCGATCGTGCCCTTCTGGACGATGTCGACCAGATCCTCGGCACCAACGATATCGGCGCCGGCCGCCTTGGCTTCCTCGGCCTTGTCGCCACGCGCGAAAACGGCGACGCGGACGGTACGGCCGGTGCCGTTCGGCAGATTGACCACGCCACGGACCATCTGGTCGGCATGGCGCGGGTCGACACCCAGGTTCATCGCGATTTCAACGGTCTCGTCGAACTTCACCGAGGACCGGTCCTTGAGCAGCTTCAGCGCATCACCCAAGGCATAGGCCTTGTTGGGATCGATGCCTTCGCGGGTCTTCGATACACGCTTTGCAATCTTTGCCATGATCTCAGCCCACCACTTCCAGACCCATCGAGCGGGCGGAGCCCTCGACCATGCGCATGGCCCCCTCGATATCGGTCGCGTTCAGATCCTTCATCTTCTGCTCGGCGATAGCGCGCACCTTGTCGCGGCCAATCGTGCCGGCCTTGACCTTGCCCGGCTCCTTCGAGCCCGACTTCAGGTTCGCGGCCTTCTTCAGGAAGTAGCTCACCGGTGGCGTCTTCATGACGAAGGTGAACGACTTGTCCTGGTAGTAGGTGATGACGACCGGAATCGGCGATCCCTTTTCCATTTCCTGGGTCTGCGCGTTGAACGCCTTGCAGAACTCCATGATGTTGATGCCGCGCTGACCAAGCGCCGGTCCGATCGGGGGCGACGGCGTCGCCGAGCCCGCGGAAACCTGGAGCTTGAGCTGGCCTGCAATTTTCTTAGCCATCTCTTTCCTGCCTTTATCTCATGCCGGGCCCCAAAATCTGGGCAACACCGGCGGTTGCAGTCTGGTGGTGCGGTTCGCGCGGCCGGCTAAAGCCGCATTCGCCTCCCACCCGTTTTGGCCGCGATTTTCACGCCGCCTCCTTCACCGCCGAATTGGCGACAAGGATTTCGGATCAGCCCTTTTCGACCTGTCCGAATTCGAGATCGACCGGCACGGCGCGCCCGAAGATCGAAACTTCCACCTTGAGCCGCGCCCGCTCCTCGTCCACTTCCTGGACGAAACCGTTGAACGACGCGAACGGACCGTCCGAGACTCGGATCGCCTCGCCGATCTCGAAAGTGACCGATGGCTTCGGCCGCTCGACGCCTTCCTGCACCTGGTTCAGGATGCGCTGCGCCTCGGCCTCGGTGATCGGAACCGGCTTCGAGTCACCCAGAAAGCCGGTGACCTTCGGCGTGTTCTTCACGAGCGAGAACACCGCGTCGGTCAGGTTGGCCTTCAGGAGCACGTAGCCCGGGAAGAACTTGCGCTCGGCATCGACCTTGCGACCGCGGCGTATCTCGACGACCTTCTCGGTCGGCACCACGATCTGCTCGATGTCAGCGGACAGGCCTTTCTGCTTGGCCTTGTTCTCGATGTCCTCAGCGACCTTTTTTTCAAAGTTCGAATAGGCGTGGACGATGTACCACCGCGCAGTCATTTCAAGACTTCTCCGTAATCGCCGGACTTAGCGTCCAATGCCCAGAATCTGCTCGACCGCAAGGCCCATGAGCTGATCGGCAGTAAAGAAAAAGATCATCGCGATCACAGCGAACGCCAGAACCATCACCGTCGAGATCATCGTTTCGCGCCGCGACGGCCAAGTCACCTTGGCGGTCTCCGCGCGAACCTGCTGGAGAAAGACGAAAGGATTTCTGGTTTTCGAAGCCATGTGCCGCCTGTCTGCGAGACCCGTTGACCGGATCTCCTGGATGATCCCGCTGGCCGGGATGTGCCGCCTGAGCCTGTGTTCGCGCCGAATCAGCGCAATCATTTCGCCCATGCAAATCGGACGCGTAAAGCCGGATTCCCAGCTCCACGCGTCGCGTGTCTGTTTCGTCTACATAAAACCGATTCTTGATCCACGCAAGTGGCAAGTGTCCGCTTTATGCCAAACGCCGCCTCGGAACCATCCAGTCGTCCCGTCTCGGCTATGGCGCTCTTATGCCTCAAGACAGCCTATATGGCAAGCCACCGCGCGATTTTCAAAGGCCGATGCGTGGAAGATCAGACATTTCATGAATTGGCCATTTCGAAAAATGGCACGGGCAGCAGGGCTCGAACCTACGACCTGCGGTTTTGGAGACCGCCGCTCTACCAACTGAGCTATGCCCGTATCGCGCGCTGCTATTTCATAAAGCGGACAAGAACTCAAGTCGAGTTTTTAGGCGTGGCCGCGACGAGCTGCGATCGTCGAAATCCGAGGGCCAGCGCCCAGGCGCATATGAGAAGTTCGAGAGCAAAAGTCTCATGCAGCATGAAGCTCATGACCCAATTGCGATACATGGCCGGAACCGTGACGAGTTCGAGCGCATGCCGGTCGAACGGCATTAGCCACATTATAGGCGAGGCCACGCTGTCCAGGATCATATGCATCATTGCGGCGGCAAAGAAGGCGCCGACTAGGGCCAGATATCGCTGATCACGCCATTTCGCGACCGACAATGCCACAAGGCCGGCCGCTGCCCAGAAGAGCGGCCAATGCGTAATGTAGGCGTGGTGATGGGTTCGGCCGTGATCGACAAAATGGAAGTAGACCATGTCGATGTCCGGGAAGACGCTGCCGAGCATAGCCGCCGCCATGATCGCCGATCTGCCGGGCCAACGGTTTCGCGCGAAAGTACCGAGTATGTAGCCAGCCGGAAGATGAGCGATCAGCATCGCCAAACCTTGTTCATTGCCGAATCGGTCGAACATCGCGGCATATTGTGGCGCATTCAGGAAGGATTACCTCGCTTCGCCCCAAGCGGGCTAGGGAGAGGCTATTTCGCGCTCGGTGGCTTGTACGGTCCGCCGGGCACGCCCCAGCCCCAGGCCGGCATCGGTTCCGTCTCCGGGTCGCAGGTCTCGCCAAGGTTGGAGTTCATCTTCGCCAGCCGCGACCCCCATTCGACATAGGCAGTGAAAGCCGAGCGGAATTCCGGATCGTCCGGCAGCCCGACTTCATCGGCGGCATCGACGAGAAGGTTGATCCAGCGGCGGCGCTGTTTCTCGCTCAGATGCTTGCCGAGATGGTGCATCACCATCTCGGTATGGCCGCCATGCTCTTCGCTGTAGGTCTTCGGTCCGCCAAAGACCTCGCCGATGAAGGCCGCGACATGTGCAGGATGGTCCGGCGACATGTTTTTGAACACCGGGCCGACGATGGAATCTCTAAATACCTTGCCGTAGAAGGTTTGAGTCAGGCGGTTCAGCGCTTCGGTGCCGCCGGCCCATTCGAACAATGTCGGGACGTCCTCGTTCATCACCGATCCTCGGTTGCAACTGACAGCGACGATAGCGGAACGATCGTGCGGAGCTCAACCTGCCTCGATGGCCAGTTTGGGCCGGTGCGAAGCTACAGCTTCGGCGGCGCCGCCGCCTCGGCACTGGTCGACGGCGTAATCCTGCAATTGTCGGGCTTGGGCACCGATCTGCAGATGGTTGGCGCCCGCCAGCTCGTCCACCGATTGCGGTCCCGTCGTCAGTCCAAACTTCAGCATCATGTCAGGTTCGAGTTGGTGCACGTCGGAGTGCTTCTCAATCGCTGTGAACAGGCCTGGACCGATCGCCATCTCATTCAGGTAAGCCTTCACTGCCAGCTTCTGTCCCATCAGGTACAGGCTAAGCCGCGCCTGAGGACCGACAAACCGTCTGACACCCGCGGCAAGCATGAGCGCGCAGGCCGAATCACACTCCGCTCCCGCATCGACGCTCAGTCCGGCATAAGCGCCGTCTTTGGCCAGGCAATTCCATTCTCCCGGGTCGCAGCCGACGAAATCGGTGCGGGCAACGGCAACGTCGAGCTTCCTCTCGTGGATAATCCTTCCCGCCGCCAATGCGCCAAATAAGTCGCCGCCTTGTGAGCTGATCACCACAGGCAGCCGCCGGTTGCCAAGCGTGGCGAGCAACTGGCGCAGCTTCTGCGGGGTCTGAGGCGTAATCGTGCCTTCCGCCGATATCCACTCCGGGCAATCGGGATTGCAGAGCGGGTTGCTGCCGCGAACGACAACGAAGCGCATCTCCGGCGCCCCGCTCGCCAGCGCTGCTTCGAGCGGCTGAGCAGCTGCCTCCTTGGCCGGCTGAGAAAGTGGGACTTGAGCCGATTGAGAAGGTCTGGCCTTCGCCTCGATCGCTGCCACCTTGGCCGGCTTGGCATTCGCAGGGATTTCCCTGCAGTTCGCCGGCGCCGGTCTCCGCCGGCATATGGCTGCTTCCGTCAGGATGTCGACGGAGTCGAGGCTGGTGACGAGCTTCATCGCCAGCATATCTCCCGACTTGATCTGCCTTATATCGCTGGCCGGCGTTGCTTTCATTACGTCCAGCACGCCATGATCGACGCCCATCTCCTTCAGATAGGCCGCCAGTCTTTTCTCCACCGACTTGCTCATCTCGTAGGTCTTGTAGCTGCCGGCGTTCTTGCGGCCGACGACCTTCTTGCTGAGGATCTTCTTCTTGCCTCTCACCACGCGATAGGTGGTCCGGTACTGCAATTTCGTCTGGATGTAGGTCGTGGTGATCTGATGGACGCCGAGATAGGCCCATTGTCCGGCGACGCGCCTGATGCCCCCGGCAAACATCAGCGGACAGGCGGAATTGCAGATGGCGCCGCTGGCATAGGTGAAGCCGAAATAGGTCGCGCCCTTGCCGTCATTGGCTCGGCAATTCTTCATCTGTGGCTCGCAGCCGTAAAACATCGTCGCGCCGACTGCGATATCGAGCCTGTTCTTGCGGATCATGCGGCCGATCTGAAGGGCTGCATCGACATTGCCGCCCGGAGAATTGACTACGATCGGCAATTTGCGGCCGCCAAGCCCCTTGAGCGCGCGTTTCAACAGCGCCGGCGTGCCGGCTTCTATCGAGCCTTCAGCCGATATCCATTCCGGGCAGGTCGGTTCGCAACCTGGCGCGCTGCTGCGGATGACGACAAACCGCATCGTCGGACCAAGATCCGGCGCGGATGTTTCGGTATTCGCCGCGAAGGCAGCGTGTTCCATGCCAAGGAACGACGCCAGGCAGATCACCCCAAGCATCCACCATGCCTCGCCATTCAGACGGTGCCATGAAACCATTCGGGCAAGCCCCCGCAATGCCACCTATACTAGTTGAGGTTTGAAGGCGTGCAACAGGGTTTTGCGACGACGCCGCAGGGCGCCGGCCGTACCCAGAAAAGCAAAAAGGGCGGCCCGAAGACCGCCCTTTCCTTGTCGATCCGGCAACGCCGGTCGATTACTCTTTGATGGTGACGACGATGCCGGCACCGACGGTGCGGCCGCCTTCACGGATGGCGAAGCGCAGCTTCTCTTCCATGGC
>NZ_JAMYLQ010000064.1:0-9904 GCF_040318115.1 Mesorhizobium sp. M1312
TCAGCGATGTCTTGCCATGATCGACGTGGCCAATCGTGCCAATGTTCACATGAGGCTTTGTACGCTCGAATTTACCTTTTGCCATGTGATGTCTCCATTCCTGCTCGCCCCGTGCGGGCTTTGAATTAAGTTAGCGCTGCAACCCGTTCTGGTTACGCGTATTTCTTCTGGACTTCCTGAGCGACCGCAGTCGGCACCGGCTCATAGTGATCGAACTGCATCGTGTAGGCCGCGCGGCCCTGGCTCATCGAGCGCAGGTTGTCGACGTATTTGAACATGTTGGCGAGCGGCACCATCGCGTTGATAACCACCGCCACGCCACGGGCTTCCTGGCCCTGGATCTGGCCGCGACGGCCGTTCAGGTCGCCGATGACGCTGCCGACATAATCTTCCGGGGTCACCACTTCGACCTTCATGATCGGCTCGAGCAACTGCACGCCAAGCCTGGGCGCCGCTTCACGGAAGCAGGCACGGCCAGCGATTTCGAAGGCCAGGACGCTGGAATCCACGTCGTGGTAGGCACCATCGATCAGCGTCGCCTTGACGCCGATCATCGGGAAGCCGGCGAACGGGCCCGAGGTCATGACGCTGTTGATGCCCTTTTCGACACCGGGGATGTATTCCTTCGGCACAGCGCCGCCGACGATCTTGGTTTCGAACTGGAATTCGCTGCTTTCCGGATTCGGCTCGAAGAGGATCTTGACGCGGGCGAACTGACCGGTACCGCCGGTCTGCTTCTTGTGCGTGTAGTCCTGTTCTTGGCTGCGGGTAATCGTCTCGCGATAGGCCACCTGCGGCGCGCCGACATTGGCCTCGACCTTGAACTCGCGACGCATGCGGTCGACGATGATGTCGAGGTGAAGTTCGCCCATGCCGGAAATGATCGTCTGGCCGCTTTCCTCGTCGGTCTTGACGCGGAAGGACGGATCCTCGGCGGCCAGGCGGTGAAGGGCGAGGCCCATCTTTTCCTGGTCGTTCTTGGTCTTCGGCTCAATGGCGATCTGGATGACCGGATCGGGGAATTCCATGCGCTCGAGGATGACCGGATGGAGCGGATCACTGAGCGTGTCGCCGGTGGTCGTGTCCTTGAGGCCGGCCAAGGCGACAATGTCGCCGGCAAAAGCCTCTTCGACGTCGGCGCGCGAGTTCGCATGCATCTGCAGCATGCGGCCGATGCGCTCTTTCTTGCCCTTGACCGTGTTGTCGACCGAGATGCCCTTAGTGAGCTTGCCCGAATAGATGCGGGCAAAGGTGAGCGAACCGACGAACGGGTCGTTCATGATCTTGAAGGCGAGCATCGACAGCGGCTCGTTGTCGTCGGCATGACGCTCGATCTCGGCATCGGTCTTGGCGTCGACGCCCTTGATGGCCGGAACATCGACCGGCGACGGCAGATATTCGACGACGGCGTCGAGCAGCGGCTGCACGCCCTTGTTCTTGAAGGCCGAGCCACAGAACATCGGATAGAACTTCACCGCGATGGTGCCCTTGCGGATCAGCGCGCGGATCTCGTCATTGCTCGGCATCTTGCCTTCGAGGTAATTCTCAAGCGCCGTCTCGTCCATTTCGACGGCGGCCTCGATCATCTTCTCACGGTATTCTTCGGCACGAGCCCTGAGGTCGGCAGGAATCTCGACGACGTCCCAGGCGGCGCCCAGCGTCTCGTCGCGCCAGACCAGCGCGTTCATCTCGACCAAGTCGACGACGCCCTTGAACTCGGTCTCGGCACCGATCGGCAACTGCATGACGACGGCATGCGCACCGAGGCGCGAACCGATCATCTCGACTGAGCGATAAAAATCAGCGCCGATCTTGTCCATCTTGTTGCAGAAGATCATGCGCGGCACGCGGTACTTGTCGGCCTGACGCCAGACGGTTTCCGTCTGCGGCTCGACACCGGCATTCGCGTCGAGCAGCGCAATGGCGCCGTCGAGCACACGCAGCGAACGCTCGACCTCGATGGTGAAGTCGACGTGGCCGGGGGTATCGATGATGTTGAAGCGATGCATCTTGCCGTCACGAGCCTTCCAGAAGGTCGTGGTCGCAGCCGACGTGATGGTGATGCCGCGCTCCTGCTCCTGCTCCATCCAATCCATGGTGGCAGCGCCGTCATGGACTTCGCCGATCTTGTGCGACTTGCCCGTGTAGTAGAGGACGCGCTCGGTGGTCGTCGTCTTGCCGGCGTCGATATGCGCCATGATACCGAAATTGCGGTAATCTTCGATTTTATATTCGCGGGCCATGGGAGGTGCCTCTTCAGTCTCGTTCGCGCTTTACCAGCGGTAGTGCGCGAAGGCGCGGTTGGCTTCTGCCATCTTGTGGGTGTCTTCACGCTTCTTGACAGCGGTGCCGCGGTTGTTGGCCGCGTCCATTAGCTCGCCGGAGAGGCGGTCGACCATCGTGGTCTCATTGCGGTTGCGGGCGGCGGCGATCAGCCAGCGGATGGCCAGCGCCTGACGGCGCTCGGGGCGCACGTCGACCGGAACCTGGTATGTGGCGCCACCGACGCGACGCGAACGCACTTCGACATGCGGCGCGACGTTGTCGAGCGCCTGATGGAAGACGGTGACCGGCTCCTGCTTGGTCTTGGACTGGACCTGGTCGAGCGCGCCATAGACGATGGTCTCGGCAACCGACTTCTTGCCGTCATACATGACGGCGTTCATGAACTTGGTGACGATCAGATCGCCGAACTTCGGGTCCGGGTTGATCTCACGCTTTTCTGCACTGTGACGACGGGACATTTTTTCTCTGCCTCAATTCTGCGTGGTGGCCTGGATCCTGTATCGTCGCTTGGCGCCGTCCGGGATGACCTTGGCTACGCTTCGGTCACTTCGGACGCTTGGCGCCGTACTTCGAACGGCGCTGCTTGCGGTTCTTCACACCCTGCGTGTCGAGCACGCCGCGGATGATATGGTAGCGGACGCCCGGAAGATCCTTGACGCGGCCGCCGCGGATCATCACCACGGAGTGTTCCTGAAGGTTGTGGCCTTCGCCGGGGATGTAGCCGATCACTTCAAAACCATTGGTCAGGCGGATCTTGGCCACCTTGCGCAACGCCGAGTTCGGCTTCTTCGGCGTCGTTGTGTAGACGCGCGTGCAGACGCCCCGCTTCTGCGGGTTCTGCTGCATGGCCGGGACCTTGTTGCGCTTCACCGGCGCAATGCGCGGCTTGCGGATCAGCTGGTTGACGGTAGGCATTAAACCCTCTTGTCTCTCAATTCCGTGTCTCGCCCGGTCAGGGCCGCTCAAAGCGTCATTTCCATACGCAAATTCGGGCCACAAACCGCGCCTCGCGGTCTTGCCCGAACAAATGGCAGAGGAAGCGGAAACCGCTTCATGCACGCCGGAAATGTCTTTTCGCTCGTAAAACGAACCCTGTTTGAGGCAAACTCCAAAGCGTGTCGCTTCGGAAGTGAGAGCCTCACATCGGTTCTGACTGGCCGGCTTCTACTCGCAAGCCTGTTGCCCGTCAACCCCGGAGCGCCAAATATTACGCTGAAACCGAGGCTTGGCAGCCATGTGAGAAGCGCATGTAATTTTCTTTCGCCATTTTGCAAGGGGAAGGAAGAAAGTGACCGGCTTTCGGCTGTTGCGCGGCCATGCTTCATGCGAAAAAGAGACATGAACAGCACAAATCCCCTCGCCCGGAGGAATCAGCCCGTGAACGACAATGATGAGCGTCCGGTCACCATCATCACCGGCCGGGCGTGGAAGAGGAAAGACGGCAAGCCGGAAGGCGTCCACGTCATGCTGGTCGCGCCCGACGACGATTCGGCGGTGCGCCGGGCGCTCGAATCGCTCTCGGCCGAAGGTTACGCCGAGGCGGAGCTCGATCAGATCGGCGACCTGGACGGCGTGCCCGACGACGAGCCGCACCTGTCGGCCTATCAAGGCGCGCTCGAAGGCGAAGTGTCGATCGTCACCTTCGACGTGCCAGTCTGAGGCAGGTCCAGTCTAATCAGGGCTAGGCCTAAGCAGGGCCAGTTCTAAGCAGGGCCAGTCTGAAGCAAGGCAGTCTGAAGCGGGCTCTATCTCGGCCCACCGGGCGAGCCTCCCGCGACTTGCTCGGCATCAGTTCTCTGCTAAGAGAACCATCGCTGCCAGGAGCAGTGCATTTTCCCAATCCGCGGAGTCTCCCATGTCCTCGAACAGCAACCCTATCAAGCTCGGCATCGTCGGGGTGGGAAAGATCGTCCGCGACCAACACCTGCCAGCCCTGGCCAAGGACCGGGCCTACCGCCTCGCCGCCGCCGCCAGCCGGCACGGCAAGGTGGACGGGATCGCAAATTTTCCCGATATCGAGGCGATGCTGGACGCGGTCCCGGAGCTTGAGGCCGTATCGCTCTGCATGCCGCCGCAGTTCCGCTACGACGCCGCGCGGACAGCGCTGGCGGCGAAAAAGCATGTCTTCCTGGAAAAGCCGCCCGGCGCCACGGTCAGCGAGGTCGAGGATTTGAAGGCGCTAGCGGTCGCGAACGGCGTCTCGCTGTTCGCCAGCTGGCATTCGCGCTATGCGCCGGCGGTGGAAGCGGCGCGCGCATTTCTCGGCTCGACCCAGATCAGATCGGCAGCCATCAACTGGAAGGAAGACGTGCGCCGCTGGCACCCGAACCAGGACTGGATCTGGGCGCCAGGCGGCTTCGGTGTCTTCGATCCCGGCATCAACGCGCTGTCGATCGCGACCCATATATTGCCGGCAATGTTCATCACCTCGGCAATTCTCGATTTTCCCGAAAACCGCGCAGCCCCGATCGCTGCACATATCGCCTTCCGCACCTCAAACGGCTTGCCGGTGACGATGGAACTCGACTGGCGCCAGACCGGCCCGCAAAGCTGGGACATCCTGGCCGAGACGGACAAGGGCGCGATGGTGCTTTCGGGCGGCGGCTCAAAACTCGCGGTCGACGGCCGCGTCGTTCACGACGAGCCGGAAGCCGAATATCCGATGCTCTACAGGCGTTTCGCCGAGATCGTGCGCGCCGGCATTTCCGATGTCGATCTCGCTCCCCTCCAGCACGTCGCCGACGCCTTCATGCTCGGCAAGCGCAATGTGGTGGAAGCGTTTTACGATTAAGCCGCGGAGCTGTAGGAGTGGCCTTCGCTCCGGTCCTGACCATCTGGCAAGCGTCGCGCCGCCCTCATCTGGCTGCCGCCATCTTCTCCCCGTGAACGGGGAGAAGGACGCCGTTATCAAAGATTTCGCCAATCTCCAGCGTCGCAGAAAGAGCGCCAAGGCTGCGGCCAGCTTCTTTCTCCCCGTTTACGGGGAGAAATGCCCGGCAGGGCAATGAGGGCGGCGCCGGACGATCGAAATAAGTCGCAACACTCGACGACGCCTCCTCCCAGTCCATCGCCAACTCAACACCCAAAAAAGCCGCCGGGTTGCCCGACGGCTTTGTTGCCTGAGATCTATACCGCCGCGCTTACTGCGCGGCGGAAGCCATGTCGGTCAGCATCGGATCGGCGACTTCGACGCCCGACGCCTTGCGGCGCTCGTCGATGATCAGCTCGTCGCGCGAGGTGGCGATGCGCCGGATTTGGCTCATCGTGCCGCCGGTGCCGGCCGGGATCAGACGGCCGACGATGACGTTTTCCTTCAGCCCCTGAAGCATGTCGGTCTTGCCGGCAACCGCCGCTTCGGTCAGCACCCTGGTCGTCTCCTGGAAGGAGGCGGCCGAGATGAACGACGGCGTCTGCAGCGAGGCCTTGGTGATGCCCAAGAGCACCGGCTGGCCTTCGGCCGGCTTCTTGCCGTCCTCGACCAGGCGCTCGTTGACCTCTTCCAGCTCGATCACGTCGACGTGGTCGCCCGGAATGTAGGTCGAGTCCCCCTGCGTGGTGATCTCGACCTTCTGCAGCATCTGGCGAACGATCACTTCGATGTGCTTGTCGTTGATCGACACGCCCTGCAGTCGGTAGACCTCCTGGATCTCGTTGACGAGGTAGGAGGCAAGCGCCTCCACGCCCTTGATCGCCAGGATGTCGTGCGGCGCCGGATTGCCGTCGAGGATGTAGTCGCCCTTCTCGATGACGTCGCCGTCCTGGAGATGGAACGGCTTGCCCTTCGGGATCAGGTATTCGACCGGCTCAAGCGTCGAGTCATGCGGCTCGATGATGATGCGGCGCTTGTTCTTGTAGTCGCGGCCGAAACGGATCGTGCCGTCGATCTCGGCGATGATGGCGTGATCCTTCGGACGGCGTGCCTCGAACAGTTCGGCAACACGCGGCAGACCGCCGGTGATGTCCTTGGTCTTGGCGCTTTCCATCGGGATACGCGCCAGCACGTCGCCGGGGCGAACCTGCGCGCCCGGCTCGACCGAAAGAATGGCCTCGACCGAGAGCAGGAAGCGAGCGTCGCCGCCCTTCGACAGCTTGCCGACCTTGCCCTTGGTATCCTGGACGACGATCGCCGGCTTGAGGTCGTTGCCGCGTGGCGTCGAGCGCCAGTCGATGACCTCGCGCTTGGTGATGCCGGTCGATTCGTCGGCCGTTTCCTGGACGGAAATGCCGTCGACCAGATCCTCGAACGCCACCTTGCCCTCGATTTCGGTGAGGACCGGGCGGGTATAGGGATCCCACTCGGCGATGCGCTGGCCGCGCTTCACCTTGTCGCCGTCGTCCACGAAGATGCGCGAACCATAGGTGACACGGTGCGTGGCGCGCTCCTTGCCGGCCTCGTCGAGGATCAGCACCGCCATGTTGCGGCCCATGACCATCTGCTGGCCGTCGGAGTTGCGCACCACGTTGCGGTTGCGGATCTCGACCTTGCCCTCATACGAGGCTTCAAGGAACGACGAGTCCACCACCTGCGCCGTACCGCCCATGTGGAAGGTACGCATGGTAAGCTGGGTGCCCGGCTCGCCGATCGACTGCGCCGCGATGACGCCGACAGCCTCGCCCTGGTTGACCGGGGTGCCGCGGGCCAGATCGCGTCCGTAGCAGACCGCGCATACACCGACCCTGACGTCGCAGGTCAGCGCCGAGCGGATGCGGACCGACTGGACGCCGGCCTGTTCGATCTGCTCGACGTCGCGTTCGTCCATCAGCGTTCCGGCCTTGACCAGAACCTCACCCGTGACCGGATGAGTGATGTCGTCGAGCGCCGTGCGGCCGAGGACGCGCTGGCCGACGGAAGCGACGACCTGGCCGGCATCGACGATCGGCTGCATGGTGAGGCCCTTGTCGGTGCCGCAGTCGACGGAGTTGACGATGCAGTCCTGCGCCACGTCGACCAGACGACGGGTGAGGTAACCCGAGTTCGCCGTCTTCAAGGCGGTATCGGCCAGACCCTTGCGGGCGCCGTGGGTCGAGTTGAAGTACTCGAGCACGGTCAGGCCTTCCTTGAAGTTCGAGATGATCGGCGTCTCGATGATCTCACCGCTAGGCTTGGCCATTAGGCCGCGCATACCGGCAAGCTGGCGCATCTGGGTGGGCGAGCCGCGCGCACCGGAGTGCGACATCATGTAGATCGAGTTCATCGGCTTTTGTCGGCCATTGTCCTCGAACTCGACCGCCTTGATGCGGGCCATCATCTCGTCGGCGACCTTTTCCGAGCACTTGGCCCAGGCGTCGACGACCTTGTTGTACTTCTCGCCCTGCGTGATCAGGCCGTCATTGTACTGCTGCTCGTATTCCTTGGCCAAAGCCTCGGTGTCGGAGACCAGCTTGATCTTGGCGTCCGGGATCAGCATGTCGTCCTTGCCGAACGAAATGCCGGCGCGGCAGGCGTGGCTGAAGCCGAGGGCCATAATGCGATCGCAGAAAATGACCGTCTCCTTCTGACCGCAATGGCGGTAGACGGTGTCGATCATCTTGGAGATGTTCTTCTTGGTCATCTCCTGGTTGGCGGTCTCGTACGGCACGTTGACGTTCTTCGGCAGAAGCTCGCCGATGATCATGCGGCCCGGCGTGGTGTCGTAGATCTTCGACACGACCTTGCCGTCCGCATCGACCGTGCGGAAGCGGCCCTTGATCTTGGAGTGCAGCGTCACCGCCTTGGTCTCGAGCGCGTGCTGGAGTTCGCCCATGTCGGCAAACACCATGCCCTCGCCCGGCTCGTTCTGGTTGACGATCGAGAGATAGTAGAGACCCAGAACCATGTCCTGCGACGGCACGATGATTGGCGCGCCGGAAGCCGGGTGCAGGATGTTGTTGGTCGACATCATCAGCACGCGGGCTTCAAGCTGTGCTTCGAGCGACAGCGGCACGTGAACTGCCATCTGGTCGCCGTCGAAGTCCGCATTGAAGGCCGTGCAGACCAGCGGGTGAAGCTGGATCGCCTTGCCCTCAATCAAGATTGGCTCGAATGCCTGGATGCCGAGGCGGTGCAGTGTCGGCGCACGGTTCAGAAGCACCGGATGCTCGCGGATGACCTCGTCGAGGATATCCCAGACCTCCGGACGCTCCTTCTCGACCAGCTTCTTCGCCTGCTTGACTGTGGACGAATAACCCTTGGCGTCGAGACGGGCATAGATGAAGGGCTTGAACAGTTCGAGCGCCATCTTCTTCGGCAGGCCGCACTGGTGCAGCTTGAGCTCCGGACCGGTGACGATAACCGACCGGCCGGAATAGTCGACGCGCTTGCCGAGCAGGTTCTGGCGGAACCGACCCTGCTTGCCCTTCAACATGTCGGACAGCGACTTCAGCGGGCGCTTGTTGGCGCCGGTGATGACGCGGCCGCGACGGCCGTTGTCGAACAGCGCGTCGACGGCTTCCTGCAGCATGCGCTTTTCGTTGCGCACGATGATGCCGGGCGCACGCAGCTCGATCAGCCGCTTCAGACGGTTGTTGCGGTTGATCACGCGGCGATACAGATCATTCAGATCCGACGTGGCGAAGCGGCCGCCGTCCAGCGGAACGAGCGGGCGCAGGTCCGGCGGGATCACCGGAACCACCTTCATGATCATCCATTCCGGACGGTTGCCGGACTCCATGAAGTTCTCGACGACCTTGAGCCGCTTCAGATACTTCTGCTGCTTGAGCTCGGACGTGGTCGAAGCCAGCTCCGAACGCAGGTCGCCGGCGATCTTCTCCAGGTCCATGCCGGCCAGAAGGTCGTGGATGGCCTCGGCGCCGATCATGGCGGTGAACGAATCCTCGCCATATTCGTCGACGGCCATCATATACTCTTCCTCACTGAGGAGCTGGTGCTCCTTCAGCGCGGTGAGGCCGGGCTCGGTGACGATGTAGTTCTCGAAGTAGAGAACGCGCTCGATATCCTTCAGCGTCATGTCGAGCAACGTGCCGATACGCGACGGCAGCGACTTCAGGAACCAGATATGGGCGACGGGCGCGGCCAGCTCGATGTGGCCCATGCGCTCGCGACGAACGCGCGACAGCGTGACTTCGACGCCGCACTTTTCGCAGATGACGCCCTTGTACTTCATGCGCTTATACTTGCCGCACAGGCACTCGTAGTCCTTGATCGGGCCGAAAATACGCGCGCAGAACAGGCCGTCGCGCTCCGGCTTGAAGGTGCGGTAGTTAATGGTCTCCGGCTTCTTGATCTCGCCGAACGACCAGGACAGAATCTTCTCAGGGCTGGCGAGCGAGATCCGGATGGAATCGAACACCTGCGCAGGCGCCTGGGGATTGAAGAGATTCATGACCTCTTGGTTCATGCCGTTCTCCTTTTCGGGGTCCTCGAAAACCCCTTGCATCTAGCGCGGGCCAAACGCCCGCCGACTTGTCGGCCAACGGCCGAAGAAACTTCTTGTTTGAGCATGATCTCGGCCGAAAACCGGTAACCACTTTTCGGGATCATGCTCGGCGTGGGGGGGGGGGGGGGGGCGCGCGGCCGGGGGCGGGCGGGGGTGGGCGAGGGGGCGGGGGGCGGGGGCGGGGGCGTGGCGCGGCGGGGGGCGGTGGGGGGGGTGTGCGGGGTGGGGGGGCGGCGGGCGGG
>NZ_JAMYLQ010000065.1:0-8325 GCF_040318115.1 Mesorhizobium sp. M1312
CCGACGTTGGTGACCCATTCCCGATAGATCGCAGCGTCAATCAGGGTCGATCGCCAGAACGCGGCTGCAACGCGCGGGCGCTGTTCGCAAATCGAGCGAAGAGCGCTGTGGCGGATTAAGCCCAATCTGCCCGGCGTCATGCTGGAGAAGCTGCAATCCATGACTGTGAGATGGATGCCGTGCAGATCCGGGAGATCGCCGGCGACAAAGAAGCTGGTGATCTGCCGCTTTCCCTCACCTGTGTGCTTGTATGAACATACTACGCCGTCCAAGACGACAAATGAGTTGGTTGGCCGATCGCCTTCTATGAGGATATCCCTGTTAGCCGGAACATCCTTCTCCTGAATCGTGAGGCCTCCTAAGGCCGCGGCGTCATCGTCGCTGATATCAGCGATGCCACGCAGCTTGCGGATGAGCACGTCCGAGGAGAAAGCTGGACACAAGGACTTGGTTACCTCCGTGGGTGTTACCGGCCGAACTTGCATTCGCCTCAGATGTTCCACGGTGCCTATAAAGCCTTGTCTGCGCTCCTTGAGCCTCGACGAGACCTGACTGCCTCCAGCAATTTGCCCTCATCGCTACTAATGTTTCGAAAAACCGCGACAATCGTCACAGCTAAGACTTCCGCATCCCGGCTAAAAGGGTCGATTTGCTCATCTGCGCAAACCTGATCAAAGACGCGTTCACAGACAGCCAGATCGTGGGGGCTGAGGCAGGTGCGACTGAAACGCGGGCGCGGCATTTGGTAGCCCTCGGCCCCGCTGCACGTGCAAAGCGAGCGGGCTTTCGGCGAGACCTAGGACACCGCCAGTCCGGCCTCGCGCAAGAAACGACGTTGAGTGTTTGTTCCCGGCTGGGGACAACACTATCGACGATTGGAACGAACGCTCTGTGGCGACGTTGCGCTGGCAGTAAATCTATGCTGACCAACGGAGACGGACATGACGGAGCCCAAAGAACGTCTGGTGCAGTGGCTGCGCGACGCTCACGCCATGGAAGAACAGGCCGAGACCATTTTGAGCGGCCAAATCGAGCGTCTGGAAAACTATCCCGAGATTCGCGACCGGATGAACAAGCATCTCGAAGAAACGAGGCAACAGGCGAAACGTCTCGAACAATGCCTCGACCGGATTGGCGATGGATCTTCGACGCTGAAGGATGCCGGCGGTAAGATAATCGCCTTCGGACAGAACATCAGCGGCATTTTTGCAGGCGACGAGGTGATGAAAGGATCGCTAGCCAGCTACACGTTCGAGCATATGGAAATCGCCAGCTACAAGATGCTCATTGCCGCAGCCGGCGAGGTCGGCGATTCCGAGACCGAAAGCGCGTGCAAAGCAAACCTGCGCGAAGAAGAGGCGATGGCCGACTGGCTGGAAAGCAAACTCGGCGCGGTCACCACCGAGTTCCTCAGACGCGACGAGCGGGATTCTGACACCGCGAAACGGTGACGTAGGCGGACAACCTGATAGAATGCCGTCTATAGAAGTTCCCTTCGGCTCGGTGCTCGAAACAGAACCAGTGCGATGGCGGAGGCGGCCCAATGGCTTTGGTTGCGGGGGAGGCCGCTGGGCCTGACCAGCGAGCCTTCGCGCTCACATAGCGGCGGGTCTTCTGCACAGAGGTCGCGTCCCAGCCTACGCGCTGCCGTCGGGGCTCGACGGAATCGGGCGTGTCTGCGGTGGCTGGCTCCAGCGGCACCGTCCAAACGGTTGTCTGGAAATGCGTCTCGGCCGAAAGTAAATCATGCGGGTTCGCCGCTGCCCGCAGCGGCGACCTTGTCGACCATGGCGAGAATGGCTTGCGGTGCGGCGTGGTGGACCATGTGGCCGGCCTGCGGGATGATATCGAGAAAGGAGCCGTGAATCTCGGCTTGCAGTCGAATAGCCTCGCCCTGGGCGTCGAACAACCGGTCCCCGGCACCGGCAACAATTCCGGTGGGTAGCGACAGCTTCTTGTACTGGGCGGAGCGACCGCCGGCCAGTCCCGCGGCCAGCATCAATGCCGACTCGGCAGCGATCGAGCGCAGCTGCGAGGGCCGGCTGGCGACGTCCTTTGCCGATGAAGCAAACTCTGCAGAGATTGTGGCGGGGCGGAATATCTTGGCCATGGTCAGCGGCCAGGTAAGCCGCACAAGCAGCGGCAGCAAGGTGTGGCGGTAGACCACCGCCGACGATAGGCAAGGCCGGCAGTGCCGCCAGTGCGAGGCCGAGGCGCGGCCGTGGATGATAGTAGCCGGAAACAACGACGATGCCGGCGACCGAGGCGGGATGAAGGCGCGCCAGCTGAATAGCCACCGATGCACCCGAGGAATGCCCTAGAACGAGATATCTTTCGATCCCAAGCTGTGCGACGGCGGCATGAATGAGATCGGCTTGCGCGGCCGCCGTCCACCATTTGCCTCGCGGCCGCGTGCTCCTGCCGAAGCCCGGCCGGTCAAAGGCGAGCACTCGGTATCTCTTGGCCGCCTCGTCGAGTATGCCGCTGGTTTTGAAATCCTCGGCCGACGAGCCGTTTCCGTGCAGCAGGATCAACGGCATCCGGTCGCCCTGTTCAAGGACGTGGAGGCGTTCCCCTGCAGCCTCGACGAAGCGCCCCGACGCATGCGAGAAACGCGCCCGCTTGGCGCGAGCGCTGTTGTACAACGCCAGGCCAGCCAACCCCGCGCCAAGTAGCATGGCGGCTGCTCTTGTCTTATTCATGCCGCGGACCACTGACGGCCGCTGCGCGCAGTGTGGCGTGACCACTCTCTCGACTTGCCTCGACGCTGTTACCGAACTGCCGCGCATGCCGGCGCGCGACTTACCAAGTGCATCTTTGCTCCCCAATTGGTTTCACAAGCGATGTGGTCAAGGCCAGGTTTCTGCACCGCGACGAAATACATCCCCGAAATTACCGAAGCCGCGCGAAAGGGCGGAGGTGCCCAAATTCCCGCCTATCAAAGCTGGGCAGCAGATTGCCGCGCCAAAATGTTGCGCACGTTAGAGATTTGCCACTGGCCGTTGCGCGCGGTTCGAACGCCTCGATTGTTCAGGGCGATTGCCAGTCCACGTAGGCTGGTGATGCCGGACTTCTGGATGGAGGCGATGATCGGCAGCACGGTTTGGGCAAATCTGTCAGCCTCCCGGATCGAGATCTTCCGACCTTTCGCCGCAGCTTGTTGGTCGGATTACCGAGCTTCATCCCAGTGGTCTTGCGAGAGGCGAGGGCGGCTTTGGTGCGCTCCGAGATCAATCGCCGCTCTTTCTCAGCCAAAGCGGCGTAAAGGTGCAACATGAACGGATCGGCATCGGCGCCAAGTTCCGCGACTATGAAGGGAACCCGCTGAACCATCAGGCCAGCGATGAAGGCGTTTTCACGCGAGTGTCGATCAAGCTTGGCGACAATTACTAGGCACTTGGCCTGTCGGGCCCGGGCGAGGGCGGCTGCACGTTGCGGGCGGCGATCCAGCGCGTCCGAGCCGCACGCTCGCAACGATCGAGGTCAATGGCCGCGATGTCGGGAAGATCATGATCGCTGAAGGTTTGGCGCGGCCATGGACCGGCAAGCGCCGACCCTGGTGCGACTAGCGCCGCAGCAAGTATGGTGCTGCCTTCGACGATCTGGAAGCCTCGCTGGTAGGCGAGGCGAACCTTGAGACGCTCGCTCATCCCCGGAACCGCTCGGTGGTCCAATGGATCCTGCCATCGATCTTGATCGGCTTGTGGATCATCAATCGTTTCGGCAGGTGCTCGGGATGCACCTCGAGCAAGGTAATCTTCACCGTTGGCTTGCAGCGGCTGCAGTCGAATTTGAGCTTCAGTGGATCGGCACCGCCGCCGTAGACAATCATCAGGTCCGCCGAACGGCAGTAGCGGACATTGCCGCAACTGCATTCTGCCTTGACGAGCATATTGTGCCGCGTCGCCTTGCCCAGCGTGTCAATCGGATCGTGCGCCATGGGAATAGAAAAGGAACCTTTTTCCTCGCTGGTCAAGGCTCCCTTGACAATTTTGTTCTCATTTCGTTCACTGCCGACCGAGGCAAGGCTCAAGGTGTCTGGCGCAGGACGGGCGAGTTCAAGAGAATTCTCGATCTTGGGCCGCTGAGATCCTTCGCAATTGAGGCATCGGCATGTGCGGACGTTTCACCAGGTATCTGCCATGGTCGGAAATCCACCGGCTCTATCGACTGACGGCGCCAGCGGAAATTGGCCGCAATGACGCGCCGCGCTACAACATTGCGCCCACCGAAGAAGTGCCGTTCGTCACGGCTGGAGAAAACGGAAACCAACGGCTTCGCCAGGGTCGCTGGTGGCTGGTCCCGTTCTGGGCCAAGGAAATGCCGAAAGCCGCCATGTTCAACGCCCGTATCGAGAGCGTCGATACAGCACCTGCGTTCCGCGACGCATTCAAGTCCAAGCGTTGCCTTATTCCTGCCGACGGTTTCTACGAATGGACCATTTCGCCGGCCGACAAGAAAAGAGACCCCTGGCATATCTTCCAGCCAGATCACGAGCCGTTCTCTTTCGCCGGCCTCTGGGCTTACAATTCCAAACTCGATGTTACGAGCTGCACGATCGTCACCGGGCCAGCTTCCGACCCAATGAAACAGTTGCACGACCGCCAGCCTGTGATCCTCGATCCTCAAGTCTACGAGGCGTGGCTGGATCCGGCGACTCCCACTGACGCAGCAAAGCAGCTGCTCGACGTCAATCTGGATGGCCAGTTGCAGTTCTATCGGGTGAGCCGAGACGTAAATGCGAGCGTGAAAGACGGGAAGCCGAACGACAGCCAACATATGATTGAACCGATAGCGCTGCTATGAGCGACGAAATTCGGCTTCCCAGACTAGAGCAGGGCACCGCGCCGGGCATCCAGCATCATTTCTGCGAGCATCCCGGCTGCGGCAAGAATGCCGGATGGGGATTTGCCAAGCCGCGGCAGCGGCCGCACTGGTTCTGTTTCGAGCACCGCGAAGACGGCGAGCGCTACCTATAAGCACCCCGACCGGAAGACCTAGATAAGATCGAGGGTGCCTAAGATTTCCCCCTCCCAGTTTGGCTACTTTTCCTCCAACCGGATGCGAAGGTTTTATCGGGGCGTATACAGCAGGCCCGACTGCCTTGCCGCCGCCTTGGTGCATTTCAGCTTCGGCCTGATGTCCCCTATTCCATTGCCGGCGCGTCGCACTATTGCAGGTCACTGCCATCGGTGTTTTGGCGTTCAATATGGCTGATATCCAGCATCTTGGTTGCCGCCTATTTACTCGCCGGTCTGGCGGGGCTTCTGCGGGCTTCGTTGACAGCCTGCTTCCCGAGCTTCGGGCGGACAGTCGGGGCTAACCAGCTCGCAAAGGACGGCGGCAGCATCTCGCAGAACCCCCCTTATCTCATCCGGCGTCAGCTTCTCGAGACATCTCGCGGCTTCCAGAAGATCAACGACAAGATCATCGGCATGCGCGGGCACGTGCGGCATTTTGAAAACCCCAATGTGGACGGCAGATTAGACGCACTAACATAAGGTTTGGCAATCAACCGACGGTCGCGCTTTTGAACGGGCTACAGCAGCACGTGTGCCGCCGATATCATCGTGGCCCGTCTGGAATGGGGAGACGCCCAATGAGCGCCGCATCGCTGGCGGGATCGATCTGCACCAAGCGGTATGCGGCCTCGACCAAACACCGTCGCGCGCGTATCCTGCTGCAAAGCGCGGTATTCTCGGCCAGCAATTCCTCTGTGCGCTCAAGCGCGAGCTTGGTCCGGTTGATGCGCTCCCTAGCATCCGCCATCGCGCGTCCGTGGGGTTCCATGGTGTTCATCATGATTTACTAACTCATGGCGGACCGGATCGTTCCCGGACCTTGGCGGTGAACTCGCCACGGGCTTGACAATGGGCGTACGCATCGCCGTCGGCCTAGCGCTGGCATCCCTGCTCATTCTTCGTCCCAAAAATCCTGCAGCGATGCGTGTCGAAGGTCCTCCTCGCCCCTTAAATGCTTTACGCGTGCCTTGATGCCCGGCTTGACCCACTGCGTTGCCGGCCGCTTTGGCATATCCTTGGGCGGTGGCCCGGCATGTTCCTGGACGCGCTGCCACAGCCGCTCCCGCATCTCGCGATTGACGCTGACGAAAGCACTGCCGACGTATTTCCGGGAGCCCGGCTCAGCCATCAGAGCAAACGCGGGTTTGCCTCTCTCGCGCTCGACGCCAAGAAGCTCGAACTCGCTTTCGGTGAAGGACTTGGTTTTCAGCCAATTGGTAGTCGGGCCGCTGCGATATTTGCTGTCTCGACGCTTTGATACCATCCCTTCCAGGCCGGCCGTGTCGATCAGATGATAGATCGCGTTGGCCTCGCCTGGCATCGTTTCACTGAACTGGATGCGGCTATCAGACGCTATAAGGCCGGCCAGGATTTCCCGCCGATCCTCAAGCGCCATGTCGCGCAAGTCGTGGCCATTGAGATGCAGCAGATCGAACGCGACGAAATAGAGGTCGTGCTGGCGCCTGGTGATTGCCTTGCGCAGCGCGGCAAAATCCGAAAGGCCAGCCTCATTCAAGACGACGACTTCGCCGTCGATGATGGCGTTCTGTAGGTTGAGACCTTTGGCTGCCTCGACCAGATCGCGGTACTTCGATGTCCAGTCTAGGCCGCGGCGGGTGAAAATCCGTGCACCGCCGGCGTCGATGATGATCTGGGAGCGGTAGCCGTCGAATTTGGCTTCATGCATCCAGTCATCGCCTTGGGGCGGCTTTGCTACCAAGGTGGGCATCATCGGAGGAATGAAGTCCAGCCGGCCAGCGCCGGCACTCACTCGTTCACGCACAGGTTCGAGTCTAGGCTCGACCGATTTGATGGCTAGAGGAACGGATCATGATCATTTTACTAAATTAGCAATGTTGCATGAGATTACAATTCGCCCCAGTCTGGCGAAGACCCAATCGTTCACGCCCTGGTTCGCCGCGGAAGCACCAGCTAATTGTGGCCCCGTTGGTTCCTAGCACGGCAATTTAAAGGTCGGCCAGATAACCCATGCCAGCTAAGGAGTTTCGTCCGGACCGGCCTTGCCGATCGCCTCAAGCAACGACGCTAGGGTTGGCGGCAGCTCTGGTTCGACCTCCAGCCCAAGCAGCTTGTGTACGTGATGACGATTGTCTTCAGCACCGATGAACTGCCGAACGGCCTCGGCAAGGGACTTGTGCACGGCCTTGTCACGCTTTGCCATGTGCGATTGTCCATCTGATGTGTAAGCCCGAACTCGCCAGTCACCAAATGGTTCCGTGAAAGCCCGCGCCCTTTCCAGGAAGACGCGGGCCTATCGACAATCCTCGCAGCTCAGCACAAGGAGAAGTGCTGCGCGAACAACTTTCAGCCCGCTCCGAAGTTCCATACGGAAACAAAAAATACCCGCCGCACAGGAGAGCGACGGGTCGATCAAGCGGTCACCTAGCAGGGGGGACGGAGGTCGAGTGTGCCCGGTGCGCGGATCGTGAAAAATCATACGCTGCCGATTGCGTGAAGTCTATCAACCCGCAGTTGGAAGTAGGCGCTTACCGCCCCAACGGCTGCCTGGAAGCCGAAAGAAGTTCTTCCTCGCCCCTCACTCCGGCCAAATAATTGGCGATGATCCGAGATGCGAGCGCTTCACGTTGGTTATCAGATTGGACCCCGACCTTCAGCCGATCGAACACGCGGCCCAGTAGCGCCACCTCAAAGGGGCGGAACACAACACCAGCTCTCTCGGCTTGTCGATGGATCGGCATGACGCTGCCACCCTTCGCAAGATCGCCGGTGGTGCGCCCCAAAAGATCGCCTCAAAGTTCCCCTGAGGGCTTCTCGCCGGCGGGTTCAGTTCCCATTTTTTTCTCTCGCCGCTCAAGTTCTTCCTGAAGCTCCAGCGCCAGCGCGGCAAGCTTCGGCGGTAGAGGTTGGTCGTCCTCCAGCTTTAACTGCTTGCGCAATTTCCGACGATAGTCTTCCGATCCAATCAACTCTCGGAAGGCACGATTCGTACCTTGGGTAACCATAACGGTCCACCTAGTTTCAGACGCAACTCTGCGACTAATAAAGGGTTCCATGGGGGTCGGAATGATTGGTAGAAATTTCTGAGCGCGAAGGATATTCCCGCCTATAAAAGCAGGTTCGCAGAAGCTTGCCGCACCAAAATGTTGCGCACATTCGACATCTGCCATTGTCCATTGCGCGCTGTGCGAACGCCGCGGTTGTTCAAGGCGATGGCCAGGCCACGCAGGCTGGTGATGCCGGAGCGCTGAATGGAGGTGATGATCGGCAGCACGGTTTGGGCGAATCTATCAGCCTCCCGGATCGAGATCTTCCGACCTTTCGC
>NZ_JAMYLQ010000066.1:0-8172 GCF_040318115.1 Mesorhizobium sp. M1312
TTGCCTTCTGGCTTGACGAGGCCTGAAGATTGGCCCTGTCAATTCCAGCAGGAATAGTTGTCGGCAAGCGAACTGCGGCAATGCTGCACCCGACAGGATTCGAACCTGTAACTTTGTTCCTCGTCCGTGATTTCTTCGGCGAGCAGGAGCTCGACGTTCTCCTCGATCTCCTCCCAGTTCTCGGTCGGAGAACGGGCTGGTGTCGCGCGGATCGGACCAGGCTCGGCGGCGAGGGGCGTCGTCGTACTTGAATGCTGTCTCGACGATCACCTAATGGTCCGGCTCGATGCAGCGTGGGTGCTCTCAGCATTTCCACCTCCACCGTCTTGCCCGCCATCTTGGCGGGCTTCTCGCATCGGGGCGGATCGTGGGCCGGGGTCTTGATTTCAACTCGAGACTTGAGCTCGGCAAATTCCTGGCAAGCCGCGACTGAACCAGCATCTCGGACCGCGTCACGATCCTGGCGGAAGCGTATCAGCTTCCTGCGCGGATTGTTAAGGACTGTTGGATCGTGGGTAACGATTTGCTTAAGTCGCAGAAGCGCGACCGGTTGCTCGCGTCCTCCGCGGCGTTGGCAACTCCATCCGAACTCAGGCGGCTGGTAGAGAGGCTAGCAAACTCCCGCCTATAAAAGCAAATTCGCAGAAGCTTGCCTCTCCAAAATGTTGCGCACGTTAGAGACTTGCCACTGGCCGTTGCGCGCGGTTCGAACGCCTCGATTGTTCAGGGCGATTGCCAGTCCACGTAGGCTGGTGATGCCGGACTGTTGGATGGAGAACCCGGCGCGCGGCTCTACCGAGACAGCCTAGTGTGAGATTCAAGTGAGCGGACCTTCAGCTCGGCGCAGGCTTTGTCCTGATCTGGCCCGATGCGGACCTCACACAAACAGGATGCAACGGTCTCCGTAGGTAAACAAAGGAGAAGAGCAAAGTGCTGCGATATCGTTTTTCGCCTTTTCATTGACGTCAGCGCAATGCTTTGCACTTTCCTTGCCAAAATCACGGATAAGGGAAGTGCATTTGAGGCCATGCTGGGACGTGGTGTTGGCCGTGGATCAGCCGGTGGCCTGCCGACGGATTTCTCGCGCTTCGAGAACTGCTACCTTCAGCCCCGAATCCTGCAAAAGACAGGCTGCGTGCAGTTCTACGATCCCCGCGCCGACAATCGTGACGTCGACCTGGGATTGGTCCGCAAGGAACGAGACCTCCTGCTCGCGGTCAAGCCATAAGGGATCGGCATTGGAGCTGTCAGCCCGGCTCATGAATTTCCGATATCGCCGCCCTTGGGCCGGTGGGCCGACCAAACACTTCGGTCCTTGCTGCTTCCAGCTCGCTCAGAGATCTTGAGAGGGTCGCGCCCCAGACGATATGGACAGCCAGCATTAGAAGATTTCGGTGGGCGGGATGCTGCCAGGCGGGAGCAAGGATATGAGCGGCGGGAATCCATCCCAGATAGCTTAGCGCCCAGACTCCGAGGCCGTAAAGGATGCCGCTGCCACGGCGCATAGGCAAAAACGCAAAAATCGAGCCGGTCAGGGCTCCAAAGCCGAAATGGGCGAGCAGCGTGCTCGTTCTTGCGTCCTGTTCGTCACCGGCGATTGCGACGCGCTCGACGATCTCGCGGGGTGGCAAAGGATAACGCTCTCGGTTCTCCAGCAACGCATGAAGGCGCCTCATGGCGATGGTCATCGCTAAAGTGGCGGCAAGTCCTGCCAGAGCTCCTGATACGATCCGCTGCAACACCTTATCCCGCAATTGATGTTGCCAAACGGGAGTCTGGCGCGATTGTTCCCGAGTACCTGCGGCGTCTTCGCCAGGCTATCATGGCCGATGGCGATGAGCGGCGGGAATCCATCCCAGATAGCTTAGCGCCCAGACTTTCGTCACCGGCGATTGCGACGCGCTCGACGATCTCGCGGGGTGGCAAAGGATAACGCTCTCGGTTCTCCAGCAAACGCGACGATCACTCCGGCACGCCGGCAATACCCAGCGCCTCGACGTAGCGCTCGGCGAACACCTTGTCCCGCCACGGGTTGATCTGCCTCTGCAGGCCGAGCGTGTAGGTCGGGAACGCCTCCATCAGCCGCCGCGCCGCCGCCTGCGCTTCGTCCAGCCGATTGAGTTTGACCAGCGCCATGATCACCACCCGGTGCGACGAGCCGTAATTCGGCATCTCGCGCAGCGCTCGTTCTCCCCAAGCCAGCGCTTCCTCGTAGCGTTCGAGCATCAGGTAGCTCATCCCGATGCCGGAGAGCGCGATGCCCTTCTCGGGGTCGACCGGGCTCAGCCGCATTGCCCTGTGGAAGTGCTCGATCGCGACGAGGGGGCGGCCGGAATGGGCGTTCACCCAGCCGCTGCCCGTAAAGCCCTGCGCCGAATTGGGGTTGAGGAGCAGGGACCGTTCGATCGTGTCCAGCGCCGTCTCGTAATCCTTGGCGCTGTAGGCGATCACCTGCGCGGCGAAACGCAAGCTTGTCGGGTCGTCTCGTGCGTCCGCCAGCACCTCGCGGGCCATGCGCACGGCGACGCGGATATCGTCGGGCTCGTGCCAGCACTGACTCACGGACAGGCTGCGGATATAGGCACCAAGTGCCTTCGCCAGGGTGAAGCCTGGGTCGATGCTGAGCGCCTCGTTGGTGAGCCGGCGCACGTCGGCGAAGCCGTCGCGCGTCATGCTGTAGAAGCGCGGCAGCGCACGAAGGTAGAGGTCGTAGGCACCGATGTAGTCGGTCGGCTTCATGCGCGCTTGCTTGATCTCCTCCAGCCGGATGCTCGGCTCGACCGCACCGACGACGCTCTCGGTCACCTTGTCCTGCAGGTCGAAGATGTCGCTCACGTCGCCTTCGAAGCGATCGGTCCAGACATGGTGCCCACTGATCGCGTCCACCAGCTGCCCGCTGATACGCACCCGCGATCCTGCTCTGCGGATGCTGCCTTCGAGCACGTAGCGGACGCCCAGCTCACGCCCGACCTGGCGCAGGTCCACCGGTCGGCCCTTGTAGGTGAAGGACGAGTTGCGGGCGATCACGAAGAAGGAGTTCACCCGGCTCAATCCCGTGATGATGTCCTCCACCAATCCGTCGGCGAAGTATTCCTGGTCGGGGGTCGCCGCTCATGTTGGTGAAAGGCAGAACCGCGATCGAGGGTTTCGCGGGCAGGGAAGGCGGTGCAGTCACCGAGGCGCTGGCGTCGGTCTCGACGCGATAGACGCGCACAAGCCGCTCGATGTTCTTGAGGCGCAGGTCGCCGAGCAGCGTGAAGCCGCCGTCGAGCTTGCCTTGAAGGTGGTCGTAGGCGGTGCCCGAGACGACCACGGCGCCGGGATCGGCGATGCTTTCGAGGCGGGCGGCGATGTTGACACCGTCGCCGTAGAGGTCGCCGTCCTCCTCGCAGATCACGTCGCCGAGATTGACGCCGATGCGGAAGCGAATCCGCTCTTCCTCGGGCGTCTCCGCCTCGTGTTCTGCCAAAGCCTGCTGGATCGCCATCGCCGAGGTCACCGCGTTGACGACGCTCGCGAACTCGCACAGCATGCCGTCGCCGGTGAGCTTGACGATCCGGCCCTGATGCTCTGAGACCAGCGGTTCGAGGAGGTCCTTGCGGTATGTCTTGAGCCGCTCGAGCGTGCCGCGCTCGTCGCGCTCCATCAGGCGCGAATAGCCGACCACGTCGCAAGCTAGGATCGCTGCGAGGCGGCGCTGCGCGGTCATTGCACCGCCCGGCCAGGCGCGTGCACGCGGGCTGCCTCGCGCCCATGCCCCGCCAACTTCCAGACGCCCAACGTGCATGGCATCCATCTCTCCCAGCCGCCGCCCGTCGCCAATTCAGAACGGAGAACGCAGCTTGACCTTGCCTTCACGAGATTTCGCTATCCCGCTTGCGAGGCGTGGAGCGATCCAGTCGCCGCGCTAACAGCCAACCGGCGACACGCCCACGCAGCCTCTGGGGACGCTGACACGCTACTCCCAGAAGGCCGGAGATATTTGCTGCCCTTGGTAACCGGTTGACGCCACCGTGGCGGTGCTTTTGTCACCGCGATGTAACAGCGAGATGCCCTACGAACGCGTGCATCGGGCATCACACCAGACGTTCGCGCTTAGAGGTGCTGAGGTTGAGCAGGATGGGCTATAGGTATGCGCCAAAGCGCGCCGGCCGGCGAAGCTATTTCTGAATTGGAACTAGTTGCCCAGCAGGCCATAGCTGCGGCAGGCGGCGATGCCGTGGTTGCTCTGCTGAACGTGCTCGTCCGGAATGCCGAACTCGAGCGCGAGCTTGCCTTGTCGCGGGTAGCTGTCTCGAGTGGCTTTTCTCGTGGCTGGCACAAGGCGCGACCCTAGCCATGGCAACAACAGCCGACGACGAACTGGCTGAAGACCAAAAAGCTGGACGGTCGACGAGTTCGAGCTGATGGGAGTCGAGCGCGAGCCGGGCAAGGCGGCGTTCGCGTTACTGGCAGAGCCGGGCACCGGCGTCACAAGCTGCGTCGCCACATCCTGCGTCGCAGCGCGGTCAGCCGCCAGCAGTCTAATCTGGTCGACCAAGTCCTTTCTTGGCAGCGAGTTTTTGTTTTTCTTTCAGCAGCCGAACGATCGCGTCGACGGGCGGCGCAAGGTCTGTTGGCGACTTGCTGTTCGAGCGCCACAAGTATTCAAAGAAGGTTCTCAGTATGCGCATTGTCGTTACCTCCTGGACCACCAAACTTGGCTTGGGCGTTGTTGTTCCTGAACGGCAGGCTAAGCGCCGCTGTCCGAAGGCGAACTCATCCGTGGCAAGCAGGCACGGCTGGAGCTGGACGGGATAGAAATCCGAACTCGTCCTCAGAACTCAGCCGCGATCGCTCTCGGTTGCAGACGCTCGTCCGTTCTTCCGACCTGGCATTCGGGGAGACGGTAGGCGGCTTGGCTGAAATCGACCGAGGGCAGGTTCTGGCGGCGGGCAGGGCGGGGGTGTCGTGGCGATCACCGACAAGCTGAAGGAGCGGGTGCGTCCCGCCCCGTCCGAGCTGGCGCTACTAACGAAGGACGAGTAGGACTTCTTTGGGCTTCGAGACGACCGTTAGGACGGCGGCTTGTCAGCAGGCGGCTTGTGTTCCGTGCGGGAACCTAGCCGAGCCAAATGCTTTCGGGTCGTGCAGCACTTGCCTCTGAAAGATCGGACTGCATCGCTCCGATCAGCCCGCGTCCTTCCCATCTCCTCGGGGCGCGGGCTTTTTGTTTGGTGTCCCGTGGAGCGGCGCGGCTGAAGGCACAGCGGCCTTTTTTGCTACCGTTTGGAACTTCGGCGCGGCCTGAAAGTTTCATTTGAAGGGCGCGGGCTTTCTTTCGTGCACGGAACACCGGGGCGGGTGCACGTTTCGCCGGCATCCAGCGAAATGGCCGCTTGCGCGAGTTGGGTGACCGGTAGATCCGCGACTTGGTGCTCAATGCGTCCCGCAAATCGCAACCACACAATAAGTTCACATACCCTATTGGGCCGTATGAGCGTAGGCGTCCCATCTGCCGACGTTAGTGACCCATTCCCGGTAGATCGCGGCGTCAATCAGGGTCCATCGCCAGAACGCGGCGCAACACGCGGGCGCTGTTCGCAATTGAGCCGAGGGCGCTGTGGCGGATTAAGCCCAACTGCCGAGCGTCATGTCCGAGAAGCTGCACCATGACTGCGAGATGGATGCCGTGCAGATCGGGGAAGCCCACTCGGCGCCGTGAGCGGAGAGGTACCAGCCCCCTCTCCTTGGAACTTATCAGGCTTATCAACGTTCGTTGACATGCCTCACGATCGAGCCAATCGTCTGCTGGGCGTCGCCACCACTGCGAAAATCGGCGGTCATCCGATCCACCCCATGTTGATTCCTTTCCCGATCGCATTGTTTGTGTCGGTATTCCTCTCAGACCTGGTGTTTTGGTCGAACAGGCATGCTTTCTGGGCCGAGGCTTCTTTTTGGTTACTCGGCTTTGGCTTGCTTATGAGCGCCGCAGCGGCGCTGGCTGGCTTTGCCGATTTCTTTGGAAATGCGGTCATACGCTCTTTCGGCGCCGCATGGCACCACATGGTAGGCAATGTCATCGCAGTGGTACTCGCCTTGGCTAATTTTGTTTTGCGGCTCAGTGCAGGCGCAGTCGAGGGGGCTCTGCCTTGGGGATTGGCCCTGTCTACGCTTGTTGTCCTGCTTCTTGTTTACACTGGCTGGAAGGGCGGAACGCTCGTCTACGAGCACAGGGTAGGAGTACATCCTGAGGATGGAGAGGACACCGGTTCTCGTGCGGGACGACCTTGATTGGGGTCGTGGCACGGCCGACCTGCGGGGACACGCTGTCGTAGTCACCGGTGCTTCGAGCGTCACACGAAAAGGGGCGCGGCTGGTACTAGTTTCGAGAAACGACGACGCGCTCGCCAATGTCGCTAAGGAATGCGTCTGCTCAGGCTGTGAGGCACTACTGAGGGTTGCGGTTTGTGCGTTTGCGTCGATGACGTCCAGGTAAAGAGGGTTGCGCGGCCTAAGGAACAAACAGCACCCGCTTTGGTTAAAGCTGCGCGTGCCCCCGACCTGGGGATAGTCGCCGATCTGCTGCGGTAGCATTGTGGTTCAGGCGACATGTCCGCGGCGATTCCGGAGGTATCGGATTGACAATGCAAAGCACGCGCTTCTTGGGAGAGAGAACGGGCCACGAGTATCTAACCGGCAGCAGTTCGGGCGGAACAAATCACCATCGGCTCGATTAGGGGTAATCGTGGAGGATCGTGAAATGCAACGATCAAAAACTCTTTCCGACAGACGTATAAAGGCGCTGGTCGTGCGTTATGTCGAGGTTCGCAAAAGGCGACACGATTTTGTGTCGACGGCTTTGGCCAATACGGCAGTGCGCCAACTGATACTTAGCCCGATTTCGGATCATGATCTCGACGAAATGATAGCCAGCTGTCCCGTTGAGCGAGGAATAACCGTACGGTTTGATAGCAGTACGGCTTAGAGCAGAGAGCGCCTGTTGCCGCCAATGGCCTAGAGCTTTTACGGGTATTTTGTTCCTCGCTGGAACACATGCTTGAGACGGAAGTTGGGGGACCGCAGCAATGTTCGTATTCCTCGTTGAAAATAGCTGCGAGATCGGATTGCCTCCGATCAGCCCGCGTCCTTCCCTTCCGTGGGGCGCGGGCTTTCACTGAGGCAGCCAAGCCACGCTGCCCTCACGGTGGCGGGCTATCTACCTTGCAGGTCGCTAATAGAAACTCTAACGCGGCCGATCTCGTCCAACTGCCCTGCATCGTATTTTTTAGATGCCATTTCCCGGACGACGTCCAAGCCGAAGTCGTCGATCGCTTCGGTCGATGTCACGACGAGGACACGCTCCGTTCCATCAAAGGCTTCAAGCCACAACTCGAATCGCTCATTGGCTCCACCTTCGCCAGTAAAAACCAGACCCATATGTTGCCTCGATATCCGGTGCCTTCGTTGTTGGTCCGATATCTCATTTCCGCTCCCGCAATGCTCTCGCGGCTTCTGTCAAAGTAGTCCGGTCGTTGCCCTTGCTTTTGATAAGCTGGCGGACTTGGTCTGCCGAGACGCCGTTCTGCTGGGCAAAATGTTCGATCTCGTAGTCGTCACCGGCAGACACTCGGTCGCGGTCGCGGAAGTCACGCTTGCTCTTGTCATCGGCCATGTTGTTCTCCTTTCAGATCACCGCGACGTCGAGGTCCATCTTTGTTGGATGTCGGCGACGGCGTTTACTCAAGCGGTTCGATCACCAGCGACAGGCTAAGCCTCAGAACTTTTCTGCCACTCTCGTCCCTTATATCCATGATGAGTTGCTGCCCATCGGGACCTTTCAGTGCTGGCGATCGCCGCTATCAAAGAAATATCTTGGCATATTGGCTTCCGTCATCAGAATGCCACGTCAGGGTCCTTCAGGTGCAGGTAAGTCGGATCGAAGTCCCCTGCACGGACCAAACCCGGCCAATCGAGAGCACGCAACTTTGTACCTGACATGGCGATCAGCCCGTCGCTTCGTAGCGCCTGAAGCGTGCGGTTCACGTGAACCGCGGACAAACCCACCGCATCACCAAATGCTGCCTGGGTGATCGGCAGATCCGCGACGTGGTCCTCAATGCGTCCAGCAAACCGCAACCGCACAATGAGTTCGCAAAACATGTGGGCCGTACGAGCGTAGGCGTCCCGTCT
>NZ_JAMYLQ010000067.1:0-7824 GCF_040318115.1 Mesorhizobium sp. M1312
GCCGGCTGGGACAATGAACTGCTCGGCCTCGAACTCGGCGATCTTGCCGCGCTTGGCTTCGACCTGTCGCTGACCGGCTTCGACGATCTTGAGATCGCCGCATTGACCAGCCTGGGCGCGGCCGGGCTGACCGATCCGGATGAGATCCCTGACCCGCCGGAGCAGCCAGCCACCCTCCCCGGCGATGTCTGGCTCCTCGGCAGGCACCGGCTGATTTGCGGCGACAGCACCAACCCGGCCGACGTGGAGCGGGCGCTGAATGGTGTGAAGCCTCACCTGCTTGTGTCCGATCCTCCCTATGGCGTCAGCTATGACCCGTCCTGGCGAGAGCGGTTCGGCGAAGGCAATGATCTGGCAAAAGGCAAGGTGCTGAACGACGATCGTGCCGACTGGCGTGAAGCCTGGGCGCTGTTTCACGGCGATGTCGCCTATGTCTGGCATGGTGCCCTGCACGCCACCACGGTTGCGGCAAGCCTGGAAGCCAGCGGCTTTGCGGTGCGCTCGCAGATCATTTGGGACAAGACCCGCCTGGTCATCGGCCGCGGTACTACCACTGGCAGCACGAGCCGGCCTGGTATGCCGTCAGGAAGGGCAGGAAGGGCCACTGGGCGGGAGATCGCAAGCAAACCACCGTCTGGGCGATCCCGCACAGGAAGTCGGACACCGGCCACGGCACGCAAAAGCCGGTCGAATGCATGAAGCGGCCGATCGAGAACAACTCCTCGCCAGGACAGGCGGTCTATGAGCCGTTCAGCGGGTCGGGCACCACGATCATCGCCGCCGAGATGACCGGCCGCTGCTGCCACGCCATCGAGCTCAACCCCGCCTATGTCGACGTCGCCGTGAAACGCTGGCAGGAGTTCACCGGTCAGGCGGCAATGCTGGAGGGCGATGACCGTACATTCGCTGAACTCGGGGCCGAGCGGCTTGCGGAGGCTGCCTGAGATGGCGCGGCCCTCGCATCAGCCCGAACCCGACAAACGCCGGCAGGTCGACGCTCTGGCGGGTTTCGGCATCACCGAGGCAGATCGCCAAGACGCTGCGCAAGCACTACCGGCACGAACTGGACTTGGCCACACCAAGGCCCAATGCCAAGGTGGCCGAGAACCTGTTCAGGAAAGCAACCGGCGAAGGCAGGGAATCCGTCACTGCCGCTATGGCCTTGCCGCGGCCGACATCGCCTGCGTGCTCGCCACGGATGAGGATGTGCTCAAGGCAACCTATGAGCACGAACCCGAAAGCAGCGCTCTGAAGGCCAATGCACGGGTCGCCGAGAGCCTCTACCGCAAGGCGACCGGCGAAGGCCGGGAGTCAGTCACTGCAGCGATCTTCTGGCTGAAGACCAGGGCGCGCTGGAAGGAGACCTCCATCCATGAGCTCCAGGGAAAACTGGACACATCAGTGACCTTCGTGACCACCTGCGAAGATATGAAGCTCCTGTAGTGCCTCGCGGGGGGGGGGCGGTCATATCTCTACAGCTTTTCACTCATCGACCGGTGCCTCCCCTTTCTTCGAAGAACCGCGAAATTGGCAGGGGGGTAGCAGCGTAACGGCTGGATTGGGAATGGCCAAATACCGGGCCTTTCGGTCTTCCGGCAGCATGATTGCAGCCCGAAAATGGTCGACAAACTCCGGAGCCCATAGCGGCGGTGCGACGGACTGAAAGGAAGCATGATGCGAGGACGCAAGCCAACGCCGACGGCACTGAAGATTGCGCTCGGCAATCCAGGCAAACGGCCACTCAACAAGCGTGAGCCAAAGCCGGTGACGGCGATCCCGACCTGCCCGGCTCATCTGATGCCAACGGCCAAGGCCGAGTGGAAGCGGCTTGCGCATTACCTCCACGAGCTCGGCATCATCAGCGAACTGGATCGGGCGGCACTCGCTGCCTACTGTCAGGCCTATGGCCGCTGGGTGGAGGCCGAGAAGAAACTCAAGGAAACCCCTCCCCTGCTGCGGACGCCGGCCGGCTACGTGCAGCCCTCCCCCTGGCTTGCCATCTCCAACAAGAATGTCGAGCTGATGCACAAGTTCATGAGCGAGCTCGGCCTCTCGCCCGTGTCACGCAGTCGGGTGGCAACGATGCACCATATCGGACCCAAGCCATGGGAGTTCACCGGCGAGGACGAGGACGAGTTCTTTACTTGAGCCAGCGCGAGGGTCGGGATCGCGCCAAGAGCGGACGCTCGCGGTGCTTCTCCAGAGCGGACGTTAGCTCATCGGTAGGAGTCGACCTGCGGACCATGCCTGATGGTAGTTGTAGGGAACGGCGTGACCCCCATGCGATGAAGCGGCGGTAGGCCGCCGCTCCGAATTTGAGCGGCCCGTCCGGCAACGCTATAATTGACCGGCAGGGGACGTTATCGATGAGGCAAATCAGAGCCATGACTGAGCAGGACGTGCGGTCGGTATTGCTGCTCATTGGAGAGTCTTGGCGCAGGACGTACTCGCCAATCATTGGTGCCGAGACCGCGGCCCGGATTTCGGATGAAGATCACACGCTTCAGCGGATTGCGGCGGAACTGACAGACACCAATAAAATGTCGTTCGTGGCAGAACGGCCAGACGGCACGATTGCCGGCTACGCGATGGCTAAGATGAATGAAGCCGGCGACGTCATGCTTGACCGGCTCCACATCGATCAAAGCGAGTACAGCACCGCGCTAGCCGCTAATATATTGCACGCTGTCTTTGCCGCCCATTCCGGCATCCCGAGCATCGCACTCGAAGTGCTCGAGGGAAACGACCGGGCAATGGCCTTTTACCGCAAACATGGTTCGAAGTGGTCGATCGCAGGGCCGCGTCGCACGGTGCAGAAGGCCATGCATCGTTGATTATGCGCAAACTGCTATCGCGCGCCTAGTCGGAACTCGCGCATCGAACAGTACATCACGTCTTCCGTCCCCAGCGCACCGGCGGCCTCCCCGTTCGCAATCCAAATAGACCTCATTCGGCTGTTTGATTGGCATGTCAGCGTGAGCGAACGCGAGGTCCTGAGCGTCAGAAGCCGACAATGAAGCCGGACTGATTGCGATCAGCACGGTGCCGAGCGTCACAGGCGCGAGGGACTTAACAACTGACATGATCATTTTGAGATCCTCCCCAGCTCCCTTCGGTCAACATTCAGTCCTTGGGGTCGCAGGTGTAGTGCAGTTCGAAGGTCCCGTCCGCGCGCCGCTGCTTGTCGAAGCCGCGATGTAAGGCTCGATCGCGCGCTCGTGGACCAGCCAAAGGGGATCTCGGCCGAGGCGTAGCCACTGCCGGCGGCCAAACCGTTTCGGGATCGAGGCCGAAGCGATCCTAGTGCGCTCGATCGTCGTGCCGGCCGCGCCTGCCTCCGCATGACGGATGGCGCGGCTTCGCAAAGCGCACATGATTTCGTCACGTGAGATGCGGATCTCGCCAAGAACGTCATCGGGTAAACGGCTCAACTGGTCCGTTGCCGACAAGAGAGCTTTTCGCTCGGCGCGGAGGCGCAACCACCTGCGAAATGGACCAATGGCGGCAGCATGAATTATAACCATGATCAGATCGTCCCTTCATTGATCTGAATTGACCGGTACGGAACGGTGCGAACGGCACTCCGGGCAAGAGCGTCAGCCGTCCGCGAGGCAAGTTAGGCGTAGTGGTCGATGGATTGGTTTTGCCGCGGCGTGCCCATACGGCGGGCGGTGGCTGGCCCCGGGCCACGCATGTAATAAAGCTCCGGGCGGTAGCGCGGCGCGACGAATTTGCGAAACCCCGCAGCAAATTTTGTGACGGGAGCCAAGAATTTCATGACTGTTCCCTTTCCCTTCGCCGGCTTGCACACGAGCCGGCGGGCCTGACGTTGCAACAAGGATATGACAGTCGAACCAGGCTCGGCTGTGGGAATTCCCACACCGGGGAAAAAATTGGCGAAATCCGCTCCCAGTTTGCATCCCGGAAAGCGGGGCCTGCGGCCATCAAATTTCCTTGGATAGGGAGTAAGGTGAAGTACACTTGATTGAACAAGAGACCGATGTGACAGGCTCTCTGGCCTTCATCTCAAGACTCTGCGATGCCGACCTCGCCGCGCTGACCAAACGGTGGCACGAGCGCAGCTATCGACACAACGAGCTAATCATTTCCCACGGCGACACTGGTCGCGATGTCTTCTTCCTGCTGGAAGGACGGGCTCGCGTGACACTGGTTTCAGCGGACGGCAGGGAGATAGCGTATCGCGATGTCGAACCGGGTGACATTTTCGGGGAGCTCGGAGGCATTGACGGGATTGCACGCTCTGCCAGCGTAGTCGCACTGGAGGCAACCCGCGCTGCACGGCTGTCCGGCACAGCATTCCGGGATATCGTGATGACCCACCCTACTTTTGCCTGGGTGCTGCTTGAGCATCTGTCTGCCCAGCTCCGGCGCATGACCGAGCGGGTATTCGAATACAGCACTCTGGTCGTGCGAAAACGGCTGATCGTCGAGCTCCTGCATCGGGCGGAGAAAGCCGCACTCGTGGACGGCGAGGTGTCCATAAGCCCGGCACCGACGCATTCCGAGTTGGCGGCAACGATGAGCACGCACAGGGAAGCGGTCTCGCGCGAAATGAGCGACCTCGCCAAGAGAGGCCTGATCGAAAAGCGCGGCAGCAGGTTATTGCTGCATGACGTCTCGGCACTACGGGCGCTGGTCGACAAGAAGGAATAGCGAAGGCTGTTGCTGCGGCGGGGGACACCGCACGTTTCATACTCCTCGGCCGCAAGTGATTATTCCTTCCGGCAAACCGGGCAACCTAGCGTGCCAGCGCGCGGGTCGGGCTTTGATCGCTTCACCCTTGCAAGAATCATGACTCGGCTTCTTGATGCGGGCACGGAACGTTATCCCCCAGCCTGCTTGCAGACTTACAAGGGCGGATCGAAGGGTGAAGCCGCGTGGACGTTAAATACCAAATCTTTGTCAGCTCGACCTCCGCCGATTTGGTGGACGAAAGACGGTCGGTCATCGAGGCCGTTCTTAACCTCGGGCATATTCCTGTGGCGATGGCGGCATTCCAAGCCAGCGACGACACTCAATGGGATTACATTAAGCGGCGCATCGATGACAGCGACTACTACGTACTCATCGTAGCAGAGCGGTACGGCTCAGAGTTGAAGGGTAAGAGCTACACCCAGATGGAGTACGGGTACGCCTCGCCCAAGGCGTGCCTACCGTGGCGTTTTTGCTCGAAGGCGGTGCTCGCAAGACGTGCGCCGCGGAAAAGGGCGAGTTCGAGAAAAAGGCCAAACTCGAGAGATTCCGAAAGCTGTATGAAAAGAAGCTCGTCAAATATTGGCGCAACAAGGACGATTTGGCGGGTAAGGTTGCGATGGCTATTAGACGTTATGACCGTGGTCTGAGCGGCGGCCCGCCCTTAGGCTTTGCAGCTGTTTAGCAAACGGGGGTTGCTCGGGAGTGCCGAGCCGAGCCCCAAGCGAAAGGACGGGCCATGGAGCAAGATAACGTTTTTTACGTCGGTGTCGATGTGCCGAAAGCCAAGCATGCTGTCGCGATTGCCGAGGGCGGACGCGGTGGAGAGGTCCGGTATTTCGGCGAGGCGTTCCCCGCGCGTCGTCACCGGAACGTCGTAGCCGTGAAGCCGAACCTTGACGGTCCCGTCATCGTGAACAGCGTCACCTCGCCAGTCATCGTGATCGTGTCGCCTTCGGACAGTTTCGCCATCGGCATCGCCCTCGCAACGGCCGCCGCTGAACTGGACGTGGAAAGCGCCATCATCGACGGTGAGATCGTCGTATTGAACGAGACTGGCCTGGCTGACTTCGGAGCCTTGCGGAAAGCCATCACCCGACGCCAGCACGACCTCTATTCGTCGCCTTCGATCTTCTGCATCTCAATGGTCACGACCCGCGCGACATGGCGCTGGAGGACCGCCGCGAGATCCTTGCCGAGATGATCCCGGACGGTGGCCGTATCCAATTCAGCCAGGCGCCTGCCCGGCGAGGCTAAGGCGATCTTCCACCTGATAGACCAGGCGGGGCTCGAAGGCATGGTGTCGAGGCGCAAGGACAGCAAATACCGGAGCGGCAATTCGATGGCTTGGCTCAAGACCAAGGCTTACAGCATCGATGAATACGAGTTGCTCGGCGTCGAGCGTGACCCGGAAAGCCGGCTTTCGCCCGAATGGCCGAGCGTGGCACAGGACGCTATGTCGGGAGCGCCTTTATCACCTTGAACCGGGAGATGCGGGAACGCCTCTGGGAGCGCGTGCAGGAGCATTCTGGGCTGCGCCAAACGGGATGAAACGGCCGGCGCCGCAATGGGTCAAGCCGGGGCTGATCGGCCGCGTGAAGCATCTCCGCGGCGAGGAGAATCTGCGCGATGCCTCGCTGCAGGATTTTCGGGAGGAAGACTAGGGTAAAACTCAGTCATTCTGGCTATGCCGCGAATGGCCGAGATGGGTTAGGCCCTGCCGTTTGAATCGGTCGGCGGCAACGAGCACAGAGCGCCATTTGCCGACATTCACGGAGCGTTGGCAATCCCGACCTACGCCCGACCGCCGAATCGGCTGTGCGGTCGTGCCCTGTGCCGGCACGGAACTGCAGACGAGTGCAGCATTCATGTCCCACGACCAGGTAGCAGTCGCCAACGTTGTACGAAAAAGGCGGGATGCGTTTCGGTCCACTGGGCGACAATTGGTTGCGCCTGTATAAAAGCGGCCCCGGGATGGATGGCCAAATCGCCGACGATCAACTCGCGCGACTCGCAGGCCTCCGGAGCGGATGTCAGGCAAGCCAGAATGACGAGCGTATAAAGCATTGTCTTGTTCCTTCGCGGAGATCGAGTTCGTCCTCGGAGGCGACAGATTCAATGGCCGGCACGAACGAGTTCGGGAGGGGGCTCGGCTCCTGCCACGAAGAGTTTGTCGCCGGCCCGCGAAATCTCGACGGTTTGGCTGCGCTCGTCCAACCTGCCTGGAACCGAGATCGTGAGGCTTTGGCCTTCATCGAGGATTGCCTCGAAGCGCACAGGCAAGCCCGCCTCGCCTTCAGCGATCGTGGTGACCACCCGGAAGCTGTTATCGGCTTCCGTATAATAGACGACGCCTTGAAAACCGCCGAGATCGATACTCCCTCCTTGTAGGGGGTCCAGTTCACCTGCAGAGGCGTAGCCCGTCGTCACGCAAAGCGCTGCAAGGACCGTGTATCTGTACATGATATTTTCCTCCTCAACCGAACAGGTCAGAACAAGATCGGTGCGCAAAGCATATGAGGAGTGGGTAGGTTCGTCTGTGGGAATTCTCACACGCGTGGCAACGCATTCAAAAACGAGGCCGGGCGCGTGTGGCAAGATGCGGATCGCGTCATGAGCGCCGGTCGGACCCAACGTCGGCTTTTGGGAAAGATTCCAACGCAGAAGTCGGGATTGGGTCAATTTACGTCGTAGAACGCTTGTGATGGCTTCTCATCCCGGTCGCCTAGTCGGGAGTGCGTCTGATGGAGGAAACCGGCTGGTGCGCCATGCTACGCTCGCCGGTGACCAGAAGATTGCATAATCAACCACTTAGAAGTTGCTTCTCATTCGCCTGGAGCAAACTGCAAACGGTGGTTTGCAGTTTGAACACCCCGGAAACAGCAGCATGACGAGAGCAGTCGCCTACTACCGGGTCTCGACCCAGCGGCAAGGACGATCAGGTCTCGGCATTGAGGCCCAGCGTGCCGCGGTCGCCCGCTTTGCTGAAGCCGAGGGAATTGCCATTATCCAGGAGTTCACCGAGATCGAAACGGGAAAGGGGGCGGATGCACTTGATCGACGTCCGCAACTGACAGCCGCTCTCGCCCTTGCCCGCCAAGCCAAATGCCC
>NZ_JAMYLQ010000068.1:0-7123 GCF_040318115.1 Mesorhizobium sp. M1312
GCTTCCGCGGTGTTGGTCGGGTTGCCAAGTTTCATGCCGGTCGTCTTGCGCGAGGCGAGGGCGGCTTTGGTGCGTTCCGAGATTAACCGACGCTCCTTCTCGGCCAGCGCCGCATAGAGGTGAAGCATGAATGGATCGGCATCGGCGCCAAGTTCGGCGACGACGGAGCGCTGAATGGAGGTGATGATCGGCAGCACGGTTTGGGCGAATCTATCAGCCTCCCGGATCGAGATCTTCCGACCTTTCGCGGCAGCTTCCGCGGTGTTGGTCGGGTTGCCAAGTTTCATGCCGGTCGTCTTGCGCGAGGCGAGGGCGGCTTTGGTGCGTTCCGAGATTATCCGACGCTCCTTCTCGGCCAGCGCCGCATAGAGGTGAAGCATGAATGGATCGGCATCGGCGCCAAGTTCGGCGACGATAAACGGCACCCGCTGCACCATCAGGCCGGCAATGAAGGCGACATCGCGCGACAGTCGGTCGAGCTTGGCCACGACCACCGGGCATTTTGACTGGCGGGCAAGGGCGAGGGCGGCATTCAATTGCGGCCGTCAATCAAGAGCATCCGCGCCCTTTCCGGTTTCGATCTCGGTGAACTCCTGGAGGATGATCATCCCCTCGGCTTCGGCAAAGCGGGCGACCGCAGCACGCTGGGGCTCGATGCCCAACCCAGAACGTCCTTGCCGCTGTGTCGAGACCCGATAGTAGGCGACTGCTCTCGTCATGCTTCTGTTTCCGGGGTGTTCAAACTGCAAACCACCGTTTGCAGTGTGCTCACAGGCGAATGAGAAGCAACTTCTAAGTGCAAGTCCTCCGGTCACCTGCGAGCGTAGCATGGCGCACCGGCGGTTTCCTCCATCAGACGCACTCCCGAGCGATCGGGATGAGAAGCCATCACAAGCGTTCTACGACGCAAATTGACCCGTAGGCGACCTCCATAGGTCAGACCGGAAGGTCTGCAAACGGGGCAATTCGGCTCGTCGCGAGAGGCAGGAACTACCGCTCTCACCGATTTGTTGAGAGCTCAGCAATCCAGCGCTTCAGCCAGTCATCAGGAATTTCGTACCGCACAAGGCCACATGGCGATCTTGGTCCCTGGTCGCTCGTTCAGAAAAGAGCCGGATGCGCCGCAGAACCAGCCGAGGTATCCGCGCTTGCGGAAAGGACTGTCGGCGCCGGCTTGATTAGCGTAAGCTAAAGTTTGGGGGAGCAGTCATGCACCACGCGGTCACCATTGCTGTCGCCGCGCTCGCGGCGTTGTTCATCTGCGCTGCGCGGGCGGAGGTGTTGATCGGTGTCGCCGGCCCGATGACGGGAAAGCTCGAGTGGACCGGCACACAATTGAAACGCGGCGCCGAGGCGGCCGTGGCCGACATCAATGCGACGGGTGGGGTGCTCGGCCAGCAATTGCGGCTCATCACGGTCGACGACTTCTGCGATCCCGAGCAGGCGGTAGCGGCAGCCCAGAAGCTGGTCGCCGACGGCGTGGTATTTGTGGTCGGGCACTACTGCTCCGGTGCCTCGATCCCGGCCTCGAAGGTCTACGAGGCGGCGCGCGTTGTGCAGATATCGCCATCCTCGACCAACCCGATGCTGACCGAGCACGGCCGCGCCACCGTCTTCCGCGTCTGTAGTCGCGACGATGCGCAGGGCCTCGAGGCCGGCGACTTCCTGGCTGACCAATGGGGCGACAGGAAGATCGCGATCCTCCACGACAACACGACCTACGGGAAAGGCCTCGCCGACGAGACACGGAAGCAATTGAACAGGCGGGGCGTGACCGAAGCGATCTACCAGGCCTACGTTCCCGGGAAAGACGACTACTCCGCTGAGATCGTCGCGCTGCAGGCGGCGGATATCGCGGTGCTCTATGTGGGCGGGTACCATACCGAGGCCGCGCTCATGGTCCGCGCGGCGCGCGACCGGGGCTACCTGGTTCAGGTGATCTCGGGTGACGATACGGCGACCGAGGCGTTTGCGCTCATTGCCGGCCCTGCCGCCGAGGGCACGCTCTTCACCTTTGTCCCCGACCCGCGTCGAAATCCGGAAGCGGCTGATGTCGTTGAGCGGTTCCGCGCCGAGAACTTCGAGCCCGATTCCTGGACGCTGCACAGCTACGGCGCCGCCCAGACCTGGGCGCAGGCGGTCCAGAAGGCAGGCTCGCTGGAGCCGAAGGCCGTGATTGCGTCGCTGCACAACAATCAATTCGACACGGTGTTGGGCCGTATCGACTTTGACGACAAGGGCGATCTCACGACCCAAAGCTGGGTATGGTACGTCTGGCGGAGTGGAGAGTACGTGCCGGCAGAATAAGAATCCGCCAATCGCCGGCGCGCTGGTCGAGGCATCTGATGCAGGGCAAGTTAGCGCGATCGTTCAGATCAATGCGTCGCTGTGATGGTTGAACGCCTCGGCATACGTGGCCGCCTGTTGCTGGCCTTTTTCGGTATCAGCACCTTCGCGGTGTTCGCCACGGCGGCCGCTCTTTACGCCTTCCTTCAAGTGGGAGAGGTCGTCGACCGCATCACCAGGGATCGGGTGCCGTCGGCGCTGGCGTCCCTCCAGCTGTCGCGCCAGGCCGAGCGGGTCGCCGCCACTGCGCCCGCCATACTTACCTCGACCAGCGAGGCTCGGCACAACGAGGTCTCGGCTGCGATCGGGGCAGAGATGACGCGCCTAGAGGAGCTGCTTGCTGCGCTCAAAGGTGCGGCGCTCGACGTCGCGGCCGTGGCCGAGATCGAGGCGGCAGTGCTTGGTCTCAGGCGCAATCTCGACGCTCTCGACGATCTTGTCGCCGCCCGCCTCAGCGTGGTCGCGCGCAAGGAGGACCTGTTGCGCCTCTTGTCCGCCACCACAAATGCAGGTCAGCGTCTTGTGGCGCCCGGCATCCTTGTTCTGAACTCCAAGCTCCCGCAATGGCAGGCGGTCACGGCCGACACGTCGCGCGCGGCGGATCCAGGCGCGGCGACGGCGGCCGACGTGGTCCAGGCGATTGCGGCCTACCTCCCGCAGCAGAAGGCGCATCAGGAGATCTCGGCTGTCAATGACGCGCTGGTCAAGACGGCAGACGCGCCGACACCGGGCGATCTGACGTTGATCCTGTTCCCGCTGCGCCGGTCGCTCGCCGTTCTCGACACGATTTCTACCGAGATCGACGAGAGGCTGCGGGTCCGCTTCCGGCAGCGGGTGGACGAGTTGAAGGCGCTTGTCGATGGTGAGAACAGCATCCCGAAGGCGCGGGAGGACGAGTTTGCTGTCCTGGCCGATGGCGAAAAGCTTCTGGCCGAGAATAGCAGGCTGTCGCGCAGTCTCACCGCTGCCGTCGATCGCCTTGTCTCAGCGGCAGACAGCGAGATCACAGCGTCCGGTCTCGAGGCCGCGCTCGTCCAGCGCTACGGCACCGGAGTTGTCCTCGGCTCCGCCTTTCTCAGCCTCCTGAGCTCGGTTCTGATTGTCTGGCTCTATGTCGACCGCAGCCTCCTTGCCCGTCTGGGAAGCGTGAGCCAGGGCATGCTCGCGATCGCCGGCGGCAATCTTCGTGCGCCGCTGCCTGCCGCCGGCCGCGACGAAATCGGGCGCATGGCCGACGCGCTCAGGCTGTTCCGGGACACCGCGGTCGAGATCGAGGAAAAGAACCTGCGCGAGGTCGCCGAGGCGCGCCAGCGGCTCGTCGATGCCATCGAGAGCATCTCCGAAGGGTTCGCTCTCTACGACGGGGAGGACCGGCTTGTCCTCAGCAACAGCCGCTATCGCGAGCTGCTCTACAGCGACCTTGCGATCGAACTGGCGCCCGGCACGACGTTCGAGCAGATCATCCGCCGATCCGCCGAGCGCGGCTACATCAAGGATGCCGAGGGGCGGTTCGAGGAATGGGTCGCCGAGCGGCTCTCCCGGCACCGCAACCCTGGCGAGCCCTGGGTGCAGCGGCGCGCCGATGGACGATGGATCATGATAGGCGAGCGGCGCATCACGGGCGGCGGCACGGTCGCCGTCTACTCGGACATCACGGAGCAGAAAAAACGCGAGGAGAACCTCGCCGAGAAATCCGCAGCGCTCGAGGCGCTCTCAGCCAAGCTGGCCAAGTATCTGGCGCCGCAAGTGTACAACTCGATATTCACCGGCCGTCAGGATGTCAGGATCGCCAGCCAGCGCAAGAAGCTGACAATATGCTTCTCGGATATCGCCGGCTTTACCGAGACCACCGACAAGATGGAGTCGGAGGACCTCACCCAGCTCCTCAACCACTATCTGACGGAAATGTCGAAAATTGCTTCGGATCACGGCGCGACGATCGATAAGTATGTCGGTGACGCGATCTTGATGTTTTTCGGCGATCCGGAGACTCGTGGTGTCAAGGAGGACGCGCTCGCCTGCGTCGAGATGGCCCTCGCCATGCAGAAGCGGATGAGCGACCTTGCCGAAATCTGGCGCGACATCGGCATCGAAACGCCGCTGCGCTGCCGCATCGGCATCCACACCGACTACTGCACCGTCGGCAACTTCGGCAGTGAAGACCGGATGGACTACACGATCATCGGCGGCGCCGTGAATCTCGCCTCGCGCCTCGAGCAGGAGGCGCCGCCGGGTGCCGTGCTCATTTCCTATGAGACGTTTGCGCAGGTGAAGGACACGATCGACTGCGTGGAACTGGGACACGTCCAGGTCAGGGGCATCGCCTATCCCGTCGCCACCTATCGCGTCCTCGATCTGAAGGCCAATCTGGTCGCCGCCGGCAGCGCTGTTCGAACCGAGCTGCCGCATCTCAGACTAGAAGCTGAACCCGAGTTGATGTCTGCTGGGGAGCGAGAGGAAGCCGCGACTGCGCTTCGCGACGTGCTCGATCGACTTTGTCACAAGCCCGGTTAGCAGGCTTCGCGCCCGCACCCGGATCGTCGACTTCTACCGCCCTCACCTCGTCGACTAGCGCAGGGATATTCCTCCGCCAGCGCCTCTTTTGGGGCCGAGGCTTGACCTTCGCTGGCAAGGTCCGGTTGTGGCGCGATCCCGACCTCGCGCTCGCTCAAGTAAAGAACTCGTCCTCGTCCTCGCCGGTGAACTCCCATGGCTTGGGTCCGATATGATGCGTCGTCGCCACCCGGCTGCGTGACACCGGGGAGAGGCCAAGCTCGCTCATGAACTTGTGCATCAGCTCGACATTCTTGTTGGAGATGGCAAGCCAGGGGGAGGGCTGCACGTAGCCGGCCGGCGTCCGCAGCAGGGGAGGGGTTTCCTTGAGCTTCTTCTCGGCCTCCACCCAGCGGCCATAGGCTTGACAGTAGGCTGCGAGTGCCGCCCGATCCAGTTCGCTGATGATGCCAAGTTCGTGGAGGTAATGCGCAAGCCGCTTCCACTCGGCCTTGGCCGTTGGCATCAGATGAGCCGGGCAGGTCGGGATCGCCGTCACCGGCTTTGGCTCACGCTTGTTGAGTGGCCGCTTACCTGGATTGCCGAGCGCAATCTTCAGTGCCGTCGGCGCTGGCTTGCGTCCTCGCATCATGCTTCCTTCCAGTCCGTCGCACCGCCGCTATGGGCTCCGGAGTTTGTCGACCATTTCGCGGCTGCAATCATGCTGCCGGAAGGCCGAAAAGCCCGGTATTTGGCCATTCTTAATCCAGCCGTTACGCTGCTACCCCCCTGCCAATTTCGCGGTTCTTCGAAGAAAGGGGAGGCACCGGTCGATGAGTGAAAAGCTGTAGAGATATGACCGCCCCCCCCGGCGAGGCGCTATAGGATCTTCATGTCTTCATAGGTATCTCAGGCAGCCTCCGCCAGCCGCTCGGCCCCGAGTTCAGCGAATGTACGGCCATCGCCCTCCAGCATTGCCGCCTGACCGGTGAACTCCTGCCAGCGTTTCACGGCGACGTCGACATAGGCTGCGTTCAGTTCGATCGCGTGACAGCAGCGGCCGGTCATCTCGGCGGCGATGATCGTGGTGCCAGAGCCGCAGAACGGCTCATAGACTGCCTGTCCTGGCGAGGAGTTGTTCTCGATCGGCCGCTTCATGCATTCCACCGGCTTTTGCGTGCCGTGGCCCGTGTCGGACTTCCTGTGAGGAATGGCCCAGACGGTGGTCTGCTTGCGATCTCCCGCCCAGTGGCCCTTCCTGACGGCATACCAGGCCGGCTCGTGCTGCCAGTGGTAATCGCCGCGGCCGATGACCAGCCGCGTCTTGTCCCAGATGATCTGGGCGCGCACGGCAAAGCCGCTGGCTTCCAGGCTAGTCACCACCGTAGCCGAGTGAAGGGCCGCGTGCCAGACGTACATCACGTCTCCGGGGAACAGCGCCCATGCCTCGCGCCAATCAGACCGGTCGTCATTCAGGACTGTCCCTTTCGCCAGGCCCTCCGAAGGAATGCCAAGCCGCATGCGCCATGCAGGATCGTAGTTGACCCCGAATGGTGGATCCGACACCAACAGGTGTGGTTTGATGCCGGCGAGCACCTTCTCAACGTCTGCCGCATTAGTGCTGTCGCCGCAGATCAGCCGATGCTTGCCGAGCGTCCAGACATCGCCGGCAATGCTCACCGGCTGCTCCGGGACGTCGGGGATGTCATCGGGATCGGTCAGGCCAGAAGTGCCCAGGCTGATAAGGGAGGCGATCTCCCGTCCGTCGAAGCCGGTCAGCGACAGGTCGAAGCCAAGCGCGGCAAGATCGCCGAGTTCGAGGCCGAGCAGTTCATTGTCCCAGCCGGCGTTCAACGCCAGCTTGTTGTCGGCGATGATGTAAGCCCGCTTCTGCGCGTCACTCAGCCCGGCGAGCTCGATCACCGGCACGGTGCTCATACCGAGCTTGCGCGCCGCCAGCAGCCGGCCGTGGCCAGCGATGATGCCGTTCTTGCCATCCACCATGACTGGATTCGTCCAGCCGAATTCCCGGATCGAGGAGGCGATCTGCGCCACCTGGGCATCCGAGTGCGTCCTGGCATTCTTCGCGTATGGGATCAGAGCCGCGGCAGGACGGTACTCAACTGCGAGGCGAGGAGCATCCACCGCCACGCTCTTTGCCGTCCTGGAAGGCAGCGGGTCATGATCAGAGTCCAGCCGTTGACTGGGATGCGTGCCATTGGTCATCTTGTCCCTGCACGAGCTAGGCTGAGGAGCCGGATACGCGAGAAGTATATCACGTCGC
>NZ_JAMYLQ010000069.1:0-7100 GCF_040318115.1 Mesorhizobium sp. M1312
CCACAGCGTATCCGCTTTCTGCCATCGGCTTTAGAAGCCCGACATTCCGGTTCCGGTCCCCTAAACGGCCTGTCAGCTTTGCGCCTAATTTCGGCCCAACATGCAAACATTACCTTCGCCTCGAAGCGGACATTCCGGCTGGCATGATCAATGGTGACGCCGTTTGACACTCCTGCGACGCAGCCTAGTTGGCGGCCCCTTTCACGCATTCTGGCAGCCGCTTCGGTTTGGCGATCTTCGTCAGCGCGTCGGGTTTGGCACAGGCCGGGAAGCCGGCGAGCCGCATGGTCTCGATGAAGCGCTGGTGCTCAGCCTCGCTGTAGCCCGGCTCGTTGGCCATGGCTTCGATGGTCAGGTCCGGGAAGCGCTTGAGCGCTTCCGCGACACAGGCTTTCGCTTCGTCCGTCCGCCCGAGGGCGGCAAACGACCCGCACCGCATCGGCCATCTCATCAGGTTGTAGGTGTCCGGCGTCATGCGCTCCAGCATCTTCAGCGCATCCTCGTAGCGGCCGGCCATAAAGTAGGCATAGGAGAAGGGGTTGGTGGCCCATAACGGGTAGTTCGGATCGAGCCGGATCACTTGGTCGATCAGTTCCACGCCGCGTTCGGGCTCGCCGAAGGTTGACGCCCAACTCGCATAGAAGATAAGGATTTCGGCTGAACCCGGCGCCATACGCAAGGCGGTGTCCAGCTCGGCCTTGGCACGCGCCAAGTCACCCCTCTCGCCGAAGCTCATGCCAAGCACGGCGTGCGCCTCGGCGTCGCTCGGATCAAGCTTGACGGCGCGCTCGGCCGCTTCGATCGCCGCCTTCCTCTCGCTCTCGGGATTGACGCCGAAGCTCGCCAAAATGCTGTGAGAATGATAAAGCTCGACCCAGGCGCGGGCGAGCCCGGGATCCAACTCGACGGCGCGGGTGAGCAGCTTGATGGCCTCCTCGAGGCCCTCTACGGTGATCTGCTCAAGCTTCTCGGTGCCGAGCAGATAATACTCATAGGCGTTCAGGTTGTCCGGCCGCTTGCGTTTGGCGGCTATCCGGCCAGCTTCCTGAATCAGCCCCGCGCCCCCGCCGAGCCGGTTGGTGACCTGCTCGGAGATCTCGGTTTGGACAGCGAACACGTCTTCATCCGGCCGGTCCCAACGCTCCGACCACAGATGCTTGCCGGACGCCGCCTCGATCAGCTGCGCATTGATCCGCACACGGCTGCCCTGGCGCTGGATGGAACCTTCGAGCACATATCCGACGTGTAACGCTGCTGCGACCTGGCGGACATCCACCGGCATACCCTTGTAGGCTTCGGTTGAATTGCGGGCGACGACCTCGAATTCGGGGAAACGCGCGAGGTCGGTGATGATGTCCTCGGTGAGGCCGTCGGCGAGGCGCCCGGTGGCCTCGTCGTCTCCATAATTGCTGAAAGGCAGAACCGCAATGGACGGCTTGCCGGTGGCAGTATCAACCGGCCGCAGCAACCACCACGCTCCAGCAGCCGCAAACGCAAGCAAAACAAGGGATGCAGCCGCCATCGGCAGAAAGCGCCGGATGCGGCGGGTGCGAAGGCTCCAGCCGCCCTTTCCCCCTTGCATTCTGACGCTGTAGGCGCGAACCGGCTCGGCGATATTCTTGACCTTTTGAGCGCCGGCAAAGTCGATTGGCAGGCTGAGCTTGCCTTTCATGTGGTCGTAGGCGGTTCCCGAGATGAGCACGCCGCCCGGCGGGCAAAGCTGCTCGAGGCGCGCCGCCACGTTCACCCCGTCGCCGAAGAGATCATCGCCTTCGACCACCACGTCGCCGAGATTAATGCCGATACGAAATACTATGCGGCGCTCGGCACGAGTTTCGCTCTGATGCGCGGTGACTCCGGTCTGGATGGCCACGGCGCAAGTAACGGCATCGACGACGGAGTGGAACTCAACCAAGGCGCCGTCGCCCATGAGCTTAACGACACGTCCGTCATGCTCGTTGAGCAGTGGATCGATCACCTCCGCCCGGAGCGCCTTGATCGCTGCGAGCGTCGCCGCCTCGTCGGTTTCCATGAGGCGCGAGTAGCCGACGATGTCGGCGGCCATGATGGCCGCCAGCCGCCGCTCCGCTCGGGTGGTCACCACGCTGGCGTGCTCCCACAGCCAGAGCTGTGCTTTCGCATCTGGCTCGCTTCGATCCTTTCAGGTCTCGACTCAAACCGCAAGGCGAATGGGCTACGCGTTTGCCAGCTTCTGCGATGGCACGCTGCTCACTGCTCTCGTCCGCGCCTTCCGTTGGAACAACATGATCGACAAACGGCCGCTTTGGCTCGGATCAGCGAACTGGCCAGGGCAGAGAAGCTCAAGACCTCCTACGTCGCGTACTTCCTACGCCCTGCACTGCTCGCGCCCGACGTTGTTGAGGAGATTCTCGATGGTCGGCAGCCACCTACGGCAGCTTCAGCGGCTCATGCGCGGGTTTCCGATCGAGTGGACGGAGGCAGGTAAGCCGTCTCTCACATTGAACCCCGATTTGACCCACAGCCCGAGTTGCGCTCTGCGCAAGATGGAGGGCAACTTTGCGCCCTCATGTCGGCCGTTGAGGTGATCTTTGCTGTTGCCCGATAGCAGACATTGCTGGCGACCACCCTGGACATCGTAGTCGCGTCATGAGCGGCCATTCCCTTTTCGATCGCAAACGACCGGAGTCGACCCGTTGCAGACTTCGACAGTGTGTGTGCTGAACGGGTTGTCGTTTGCGGCAGACCGTCGCTACCGATCTCATGGCGGCAAACCTGCTTCCATCAGCAAGCGGCCAAGCTCGCGAGCCTTTTCAGGGTCGCGATAACACTCGCGGCTGGTGAAGTTGGAAGCTGTTAGAGCTGGCTCGCTGCCTACAGCTTCCCTGATCATCCGGCCGGCTTCGTCGGATCGATCGAGCGCCACGAGCGCGGCCGCCCGATAGAGGCGCGATCGAGTCGTCTGAAACGTGAGTTTGCAGAGGGATTCAATAGCCTCGGCATAGCGGCCCAGCGCATAAAGAGCCACGCCCCGTTCCTCGACACACCACACAGGAAGGAACGGGTCGAGCATCTCGGCTTCGTCGAGCAAGGACAATGAACGCTCTGCTTCGCCCACAACGGTAAAAACCGCGGCGCATCTTGCCTTGATGTAGGCATCCGTCGGGTTCAATTCCATTGCTCTGCGGCTGTGCACCAGGGCCTCGTCGAAGTTGCCACCCATAAGTTCAAACGCGCCCATGATCCGGTTTGCCTCGGCATCGCAGGGGTCAAGCTCGAGCGCGCGGCAAATGTCCCGTCGACCTTGCTCGGGGTCGAAACCCGGCAGCCCTGACGCTGCGCAGACCCTCCACGCATAGGCGGCCGCGTAGTGCGGATCGGCCTCGATCGCCTTTGAAAGCCAGCCGACGGCCTGGCGAGCATTGTCGTCGGTGACGCCGCCCAGGCGGTGATGATCGAGCCCGCGCAAGAGGCAGTCGAAGGCGGTCATGTTTTCTGGCGGCTTTCGGCGCGCCGCCACCATGGCTGCGTCCTCCATCCGTCCTGATACCGTCGCGGCGATCCTCGCGACGGTTCCATCAACCAAAGCGAAAATTTCCTCGAACGGACGCTGGATCTTGTCGCTCCAGACCACCGTCCCCTGGTCGGTTTCCGACAGCGTGAGGCTGATCGAAACCCGCTCTCCGATCTTGCGCACCTGTCCCTCAAGCACATATCGAACGCCCAGAGCCTCGCCGACCCTCACCGGATCCGGGTGGGAGTCCGCAACCGCGAAGCTCGCACTCCGCGAACTGACCGAAAGACGCCGAAACCGCCCCAGTTCGACAATAAGCTCCTCGGTGAGGCCCTCAGCGAGATAGCGCTGGTTCTCGTCGTCGCCCGAAACCCGGAAAGGGAGCACCGCGAGCGATGCCGGCCGCCGTTCCGTCGTGGTGACCAGTTGCGTCGGCGCCGACTGCAGCCGATGCGCTCCGATCTCGCCGCGGACCCGATAGAGGTGCACCGATTCCGTAATGTTCTTGAACGCCCGCTCGCCCATATCGTCGAATATGAACGCAGAATTGCGGCGGACATGATCGAAGAGCGCACCGCTTACATAGATCGAGTCTGGTTCGGCTGCCGCCTGTATGCGCGCCGCGAGGTTGACGCCGTCTCCGACCAGATCATCGCCCTGCACCACGACATCCGCGATATGGAGACCGAACCGCATCCTGAAAGGTTCGGTGTCGGGCTCTTGCGCGCCTGCAAGCGCGCTGCGGATCTCGAATGCACTGCGCACGGCGTTTACCGCGCTCGGAAATTCGGCGAGGGCCCCGTCACCCGTCGTCTTGAAAACCCGGCCGTCGAGCAGATCGACCTTTTCCGAAATGAGGGCCTGACAGCTAGCCAAGCGTTCCGCGGTTTGCTCCTCGGCTCGCTCCATCATTCCGGAATAGCCGACGATATCGCCTACCATCAGGGCGGCCATTCTGCGCTTCATGGGCGAAGCTCCTTCAGGGGGCGACCAATCATCACCCCAGCAGGCGGTGCCGTCGTCGCGGACGCGGCGGTCTGGGAGTGTAGCGCATTGCAAGGCCGGCCGCATCGGGAAACGCGCCCTACGAACGTCTCGAGGAGATCGCCAAACCTTTAAACGCTGAGACGATGGGCGTTTGTGTGAAGCCCGGGTTCGCACCCTTTTCGCGACCTTCAGGTGGAATTAGGCGATGACCGGAATGGGTCAGTTCACGTCGATGCACGCAGCCCGACTGAAGGTCCGCTTCTGACATTCCGAGCCTCTAAGACGCAAGTCCGCCAACGGCCCCATTCCAGACATTGGAAGTTCGGCACCGGAGCCCTGCTTCTAAGGCCGAAGCGGCTGACTAATTGGTCCCCGGTCGGTTTGCTTTCTATGTTCTCCGCATAGCGGCCCGTTGCACCAAACGACCCCCAGCTTCAAGCCGGAAATCCCTGTGATTTCAATGGAGGAAAGCTAGGGAGTAAAAAGGCGCACTCCCCAGCTTTGGAGAATATGGGCTGACAGAGAGCAAAAAAGGCACCTTCACTACCAGCAACAGTCCCCAGCTTTCGGCCGAAAGCCAGCAGTTCTGCGGGGTTTCTGAGCCGCCAAGTCTACGCAGAGAACGTTCTGGGAGAATTGAGTGGTAGAGGGAGAGCACCTGAAATCCAACCTTCTCCGCTCCGGAAGAGCTTACCGGACGGTCGCGTTGATATGTCGGGAACGGATCGGCGGGCGGCAATTCTAAAAGCAGCAGGTCCCTAGCTGCCGCGGGCGGCTATCTCTAGAACACACCGCAATCCAATCCCGCCACTGATGTGCGCAACAAGAGCTACTCATACCGGCGAAGCAAAGCGCTGCGCTAGCGATGCATGACGAGTTATGGTCCCGGGACACTCCGCATGGATTGGAACGTTAATAACGACGAGGGTGACGCTGAGTGCCACGATCCTGAAATTGTTTCGGAGCAGGCGTGCGGGTGTTAGGATCCCCACCTGTCATTTCGCCTTTGCTACTGCCCCAGGGCTGACTTTCGTGTCTTTGCCCCAGAACATTCCTCATCACAACGAAGGGCGACAAGAGTCCTTGGGGTCGGGTATAAGCAGAATCGGCAGCCACGTCAGAGTTTTCGCGACATCAATTAGATGTGTTGGCTGCGAGATAGCAACATTGGGGGGCCGCGAAAGCGGTTGCGGAGACTGAGTGCGCCGAACGCGTCGCCGAGACGGCCAGTTTGAAGTCACTTCGTTTGCCTGCGGGTATCACTGTCAGAAAGATGGTGGCTGGTCAGACTGATGGCCGGCGTTTGGCAACTGCAGTACGAGCATTTGTTCCGCGGATCAAATGTAAGTAGCTGTTCCTTAGTGCTACACACACTCTTCCCCGATGCTTCCAAATTAACTCAAATACTTGCGGCCCCGTTAACAATGTTTCTGATTGACAATTGAACGAAACCACATTCAACATTACTAATAAAAGGTAAATTTGGGCGTTGGGGAGGAAGTGTTATGGGCGCGAATGGCGACACCAATTATGTTGGCACGGCCACTGACTACAACGACAAATTGATCGGGGGTTCTGGGGCCGACGCGCTTTCAGGGGGCGGAGGAAACGACGTCCTCAATGGTGGTTCCGGTGCAGATATCCTGGATGGCGGCAGCGGTATTGACAGCTTGCTAGGCGGTTCGGGCGCTGACACCCTTATTTTCGTATCGTACGAGAATCAGTACAAACTCCAGGGAACCATATATGACGGTGGTATCGCACAAATCGGCGTAACGACATTCAGCGGCTTCGATAGTTACGATGGTGGAAATGGTACTGTAAAAGGTGGCACCACCGAGATCGACACGCTAAAAATTGTAAACATCGTGCAGCAGTCTAACGATGTTGCGTTTATGGCAGCCCTAAATGCCGAGATTAATTATTTTAACAATGTTTGGCTTCCGGCCCATGTAAACCAAAGCACAGGGCAAGCAGATCAATCGATTTATGAATTCCAGAGCATAAATCTGAAAATTTCCGCAATCGAAAAACTCTCGCCCGTCGTCATCGATCTCAGCACCAATCGTGCGCCGGTGAATACCGTTCCGTCCGGGATACAATTGACCGATGAGGACGTATCAAAGGCAATTCCAGGGGTTTCGGTTTCAGATCCTGATGGTGGTACGTTAACGACCACGGTGTCAGTTCTGCACGGTACTCTAAACGTCTCGAGCAGTCCGCTTGTGACCGGCAACGGCACCAATTCGGTGACCATTGTTGGCTCCGCAGCGGACATCAATTTGATCCTATCCGGTCTGACTTACACGGGAAACGGGGACTTTAACGGTTCGGATACGCTAACAATCACAACCGATGATGGTCTAGTCACTGACACAGACTCGCTGGCAATCACCGTCAACGCGGTCGCCGACATCGCCGACGACACCGCCTCGGGCAACGAGGACACGGCGATCACCACCGCGGTGCTGGCCAACGACAGCTTCGAGGGCACGCCGGCGGTCACCGCGGTCACCCAGGGCGCCAACGGCTCGGTCGTCGTCAATCCCGACAACTCGGTCACCTACACGCCGAACGCCGACTTCAACGGCACCGACAGCTACACCTACACGGTGACCTC
>NZ_JAMYLQ010000070.1:0-7085 GCF_040318115.1 Mesorhizobium sp. M1312
TGGGTGTGCGTATTCCTCTTTATGCGGCTGAGCATTTCTATGTTGTTACCGAGCCGTTGGATTTTGTAACGCCGAATTTGCCGGTGCTGCGCGATACTGACGGTCACGTCTACTTGAAGGAAGACACGGGGAAGCTGCTTGTGGGCGCCTTCGAGCCGTGGGGGAAGCCGCTTCCGATGGACAAGCTGCCGAAAAATACGGCGTTCATCGAGCTTCCGGAAGATTGGGAGCATTTTGAGTTGCCGATGACAAAGGCGATGGAGATTGTTCCTGAGCTGGCGAATGCCGGTATTGCGAAGTTTTTCAATGGTCCCGAAAGTTTCACGCCCGATCTCCTGTTTATGATTGGTGAAGTTCCCGGCCTGAAGAACCTCTTCGTGTCAGCTGGCTATAATTCGGAAGGCATCGAGTTCGGTGCCGGAGCAGGACGAGCTCTGGCGGAGTGGATCATCGCGGGCCAGCCGCAGATGGATATCAGCTTCGTCGATGTCGCGCGGTTTCACCCCTTCCAGATCAACAAACGATATTTGCATGATCGCACGGCCGAAGTGCTGGGCCTCCACTATAAAATGCATTGGCCGGCCTACCAGCCGGAGACGTCCCGCGGTGTTCGAAAAAGCCCGCTTCACGACCGCTGGGCAAAGCTTGGGGCCAGCTTTGGCGAAGGAATGGGCTGGGAGCGCCCGATGTGGTTCGCTGGCGAGGGAGAATCGACCAAAAACGTCTACTCCTACGACGAGCCGAACTGGTTCAAATATACCAATCAAGAGTGCAAGGCAGCCCGCAACGAGGCCATCCTGCTAGACCAGAGCTCATTCGGCAAGCATTTGGTGCAAGGTCGCGATGCATGTCGCTTCCTTCAGTGGCTTTGCGCGGGAAATGTAGATGTACCAATCGGGAAGCTGGTCTATACTCATATGTTGAATGAAAAGGCCGGAATAGAAACTGACATAACCGTGAACCGGCTGTCGCAGACGGAGTTCCTTATTATCTCTTCGGCGACTGTCCATCCTCGCGATAAGGCATGGATTACAGGGCATATTCCAGATGAATGGAATGTAACGGTAACCGATGTCACCTCGGCATATGCGGTCCTGTCATTACAGGGTCCGAAATCGCGCGAGATTCTGTCTCAAGTTACCGATGCAGATCTGGCAAATTCAGCGTTCCCATTCGCAACCAGTCAGGAAATTGATGTCGGCTATGCTCGTGTAATAGCCAACAGGCTCACTTATATCGGAGAGCTTGGCTGGGAGCTTCATATTCCATCCGAGATGGCACAGCACGTGTTCGATGTTCTTTGGGAAGCCGGTCAGGCGTATGGCCTCAAGGCCGCTGGATATCATGCGCTTGAACATTTGCGATCCGAACGCGCCTATCGAGAATACCAGCTGGATCTTACGCCCGTGGACACCCTGCTTGAGGCGGGCCTTGGATTTACAATCGACTGGAACAAGGAGGGCCGGTTTATCGGAAAAGAGGCGCTGGTCTCTCAGAAGAATAGCGGTCCGCTAAAGAAGCGGTTGGTATCCTTCAAGCTTCGCGATCCAAACCCTGTTCTTTTCCATGAAGAGCCCATCCGCCGAGACGGCGAGATCGTTGGGTACATTTCATCCGGTGTGAAGAGCTTCACGATCGGTACTTCGATTGGGATGGGATATGTAAACCATCCCACAGGGGTCACGAAGGAACTGATTGAAAGTAGTCGATGGGAGATCGAGATCGCCGGCAAACTATACGAAGCCGACGCGTCGCTCCGGGCGTTTTTTGATCCGAATGGGGATCGGGCCAAGCAATAGGTGGTGCGCCACCGTGGAGAGGGAAAAGTTGCTCTCCGGACTGCCTTCAACAAGACCAAGCCGTCTGACGGTGTCAATGGGCATGCCATAAGACCCTCGTTCTCGTAGGAAGGCTGGGGAGAAAAGCGTGAATAGGACAATAAAATGAAAGTACTCATCCCAGTGAAGCGGGTTGTGGATGCGAATGTGAAGGTTCGTGTGAAAGCTGACGGTTCGGCGGTGGAACTCGCCAACGTCAAGATGGCGATGAACCCGTTCGACGAGATCGCGGTCGAAGAGGCGATCCGGCTGAAGGAGGCCGGCAAGGCGGAAGAGATCATCGTTGTCTCGATCGGGCCGCAGCAGGCGCAGGAGACCTTGCGCACCGCCCTCGCGATGGGCGCCGACCGCGCCATCCTGGTCAAGACAGACGAACAGACCGAGCCGCTCGGCGTGGCCAAGGTGCTGAAGGGCGTCGTCGACGCAGAACAGCCCGGCCTCGTCATCCTCGGCAAGCAGGCGATCGACGACGATTCCAACCAGACCGGCCAGATGCTGGCCGCACTTCTCGGCTGGGCGCAGGGCACCTTCGCCTCCAAGGTTGTGATCGAGGGCGACAAGGCCAAGGTGACGCGCGAGGTCGACGGCGGCCTGCAGACCGTTGAACTGAAGATGCCGGCAATCGTGACGGCCGATCTGCGCCTCAACCAGCCGCGCTATGCCTCCTTGCCCAACATCATGAAGGCCAAGAAGAAGCAGCTCGACGAAAAGAGCCCGGCCGATTACGGCGCCGACGTCAAGCCGCGCCTGAAAGTGCTCAAGACCGAAGAGCCGAGAGGCCGCAAGGCAGGCGTCAAGGTCAAGAGCGTCGCCGAACTGGTCGACAAGCTCAAGAACGAAGCCGGCGTGCTGTAAGCGATCGGAAAAGGAGACAAGAACATGGCTATTCTTCTGATTGCCGAACACGACAATGCGACAGTTTCCGACCAGACCGGCAAGGCGCTGACGGCAGCCCTGCAGATCGGTTCTGACGTGCATGTGCTGGTTGCCGGCAAGGGCGCCAAGGGCGCAGCCGACGCCGCCGCCAAGCTCAAGGGCGTCAGCAAGGTGCTGCTGGCCGAGGCCGACGAATTGGCTGAGCGCCTCGCCGAACCGATGGCGGCGCTCGTCGTGTCGCTGGCTGGCGCCTATGACACCATCATCGCCCCGGCGACCTCGTCGGGCAAGAATGTCGCGCCGCGCGTGGCGGCCCTGCTCGATGTCGCGCAGGTGTCGGACATCATCGAAGTGGTGTCGCCCGACACGTTTAAGCGGCCGATCTATGCCGGCAACGCAATCCAGACGGTGCAATCGACCGACGCCAAGAAGGTGATCACGGTGCGCACCGCCTCCTTCCAGGCGGCGCCCGAAGGCGGTTCCGCCGCGGTCGAGACCGTCAAGGCGGCGGCCAATCCGGGCCTGTCCTCCTTTGTCGAGAACAAGCTGTCCGAGACCGACCGTCCGGAACTGACCTCGGCCAAGATCATCATCTCGGGCGGCCGTGCGCTGGGTTCGGCGGAAAAGTTCCAGGAAGTCATCCTGCCGGTCGCCGACAAGCTCGGTGCCGCGGTCGGTGCTTCCCGCGCGGCAGTCGACGCCGGCTACGCGCCGAACGACTGGCAGGTCGGTCAGACCGGCAAGGTGGTGGCGCCCGATCTCTACATTGCGGTGGGCATCTCCGGCGCCATCCAGCATCTTGCCGGCATGAAGGATTCGAAAGTCATCGTCGCCATCAACAAGGACGAGGAAGCGCCCATCTTCCAGGTTGCCGACTATGGTCTCGTCGGCGATCTCTTCGTCATTCTACCGGAGCTAGAAAAGGGGCTGTGATCTTTCAAGTCAGTTTTATCCTGATCCCGCCATCGGATATTTTGGAAAACATCATCCATGAAGCATATGTTTTGACAGTTTCGGGGGCCTCCTCGTCCCCACCAGCATCTTGCCTCGCCAAGGGCCTTCGAACCCCACTGCCCCCGCCTCCATCACACCTTGTGGCCCACCGATCGCTGGGTCGCACAAGGTGGCCTTTAACGCGAGGCTTCGACCAGTTTCTGGTTGAAAGCTTCCACTCGGCCAGGCGCCTCGCCTCCGGGGTAACCGGGCCGCGAAATAACGCGAAGTAATCATCATGACGAATGCTCCAAAAATCGAGCGCATTGAGAAAGACCCGCTTGGCCCTGTAAGCATCCCGGTAGATGCCTACTACGGTCCTCAGACGGCGCGGGGCATCGCCAACTTTCCCATTTCGGGAATAAGGATCAGCCATTTTCCGAACTTCATCAAGGCACTTGCCTACGTGAAAATGGCAGCGGCACGCGCCAACGCCGCGCTCGGCGATCTCGACAAACGTAAGGCCGATGTAATCTGCCAAGTGTGCGAGGAAATCGCGGCGGGCAGGCATCTGGGCGAATTCCCGCTCGATGTGTTTCAGGGCGGCGCAGGCACCTCAACTAACATGAACATCAACGAGGTCATCGCCAATCGCGGCCTGGAAATCATGGGACTGCCACGGGGAAAATACGACGAGTTACATCCAAACAACGACGTCAATTTCGCCCAGTCGACAAACGACGTCTATCCGACGGCGATCCGCCTCGCGATCCTACTTTCACGCGGTACGTTGCAGCGAGCTTTGGAACAACTCGCGGGTGAGTTCGAGGCCAAGGCCTCAAGCTTTTCGGACGTGATCAAGCTTGGCCGGACGCAGTTGCAGGACGCTGTTCCGATGACGCTGGGCCAGGAGTTTCAGGCTTTCGCGACGACGCTGCGGGAAGATGTAGCCCGTATCGGTGAGATTGCCGCCTTCTTCCATGAAATCAACCTCGGTGGCACGGCGATTGGCACGGGCATCAATACGAACCCTGACTATCAGGCGGCAGCTGTCGCGGAGTTGCGCGCGGTGTCCGGCGTGCCCGTCGTCTCCGCGGGAAATCTGATCGAAGCCTGCTGGGATACCGGCGCCTTCGTGCTCTTCTCGGGAATGCTGAAGCGAACGGCCACGAAACTCTCGAAGATCTGCAACGATCTGCGGCTGCTATCCAGCGGCCCTCGTGGCGGCCTGAACGAAATCAATTTGCCAGCGCTTCAGCCGGGCTCCTCGATCATGCCCGGAAAGGTCAATCCTGTGGTGCCGGAAGTGGTCAACCAGGTCGCCTTCCAGATCATCGGTTATGATCTCACAATCACTCTCGCCTCCGAAGCGGGGCAGCTGCAGTTGAATGTGATGGAGCCGGTCATCGCCTACAACATACTGCATTCGCTGGAGCTTCTGACTAATGCCGTCGATGTATTGCGAACGAAGTGCGTCGTCGGTGTTACCGCCAATGCAGAGACTTGCCGCAAGCATCTCGAAGCCAGTACCGCCGTCGCAACAGCACTGACGCCTGCGATCGGCTACGAGCGGGCGGCGGAGCTTGCAAAAGAGGTCTTGTCCTCCGGCAAAACCATCCGCGAAGTCCTGGCCGACCAGCCCGACCTTTCGGAGGATCTAATCGCGCAAACGGCCGATCCGCACCTTTTGACCCGCCCAACGCGATCACTATTGGTTTCACAATAGCGGGCCGAAGATTGATCGACTCATTTGCGCAGCGGCGCTGCTGGTCGGCTCGGTAACCTACGGTCTTTCTCTCGGCAAGCCGTGGCCGAACAGCACGGACCAGAGGGGATCACTGACAGGGGCGCTCTCCGTCTTGTGAAGATGGAGACCGGTAACCGCTCAGGTGGTGCGGGTTTCGGAGACAGGCGCATAAGGTAGATCGAAGGACAACGATCCGCATTAAGACCGCAGACGGTCCCCGACCGAGTTCAAGGTTGCGGCGTCTTGACGAAGTTGCATGACAAAATTCGGCCCGCTGGCGTCGAGCGGGTTCAAACACGTTCGGCGATGACTACCGCGCCAGAGGCGCGCAAAGTGCCGCTGGAACGCCAATTTCCTGCGAGTTTTCCGGAAAATCGCGTAAAATCCGGCGATCTGGCTGCTATATTCACTCCCGACCGCAGAACATCGTCTCAGCGTCTGTTTGGGGGGACCGCTGGCGAAGATGGCGTCCGCGTTAAACTCGGGGCGCATTTCGGAGACGGACCTAAGAGACCCACAGGAAACTGTGCCTGAACACCATGGGAGACCAACATGGCAGAAGTGAAGCGTTTCCGACCTACCGACGTCGAGCGGAAATTCAACGACGAGGCACGTCGTGGCACGAATTTGTCAATGAGCAAGACAGCTCAGGATTTGCGTCAGGCATCACTTATTTTCAGGATTCGGACTTCGAGTGGACGCTCTGGTACGACGAGATGATGATTTGCATCGATCCGGGACAGCTGCTCGAGGTGGTGGTGGATGGTCATGCTCATACCTTTGCAAAGGGGGACTCGATCTGGCTTCCGAGCGGGACCATCGCCAGATATCGATCGACCGGCCTTGCCCTGATATACTACGCAATCTCTCCCTCAGATTGGGTAAAGCGCAAACCCTAGTGACGACCGCGGTTGATATGTTTGCTGCGATCTCCTATCACCGTCAGCAGAGTGACGATCTCTCGATGTGAGGTTTCCGACGCTGGTGTTTTTCCGAAAACGCCGCTTGTGGCAGCGTGTTGCTCGGCAAAGGCCGCATCACTTCAAGGCGGCGAGCCCAGGAGACAGTTGGGCCTAAGCTACTGCCCCTTGTTCGAGGCAATTGAAGCGCGTCATGGGTCGCTCGCGCCCCTCGCGCCCCAGGGCCTGCTTAATGCCAGCCTCCGTAAGCCGACGCACGGCTTTGGCCAGCAAAAGGACGAATACGCAGAATAACATCATCTTCCGTCACAATTTAGCACGATCTCGACGAACTTCCTCACCTAGTATTGCAAACGGAAAGTTGACCTAGACTGGCGGTGAGATGCCTTGGCTCGATCGCGCCTGAATCTTATAGGATGCATATGATCACCACCTCGCCTATTCGCCCTCGTGAATTGCCCATTCGCCATCACGAAATTCTCATCATTGGTGGAGGAGTTGCGGGAACGAGTGTCGCCTTTCATCTTGCAAAGAACGGTAAGAAGGATGTTGCGGTGGTGGAGCGTCACACCCTTACTTCCGGCACGACTTGGCATGCCGCCGGTCTAATTACACAAACCCGCAGCACCCACACGATGACCGAAATGGCGAAATATACCGCCGAGCTTTACTCCACGCTCGAATCCGAGACGGGGCAGGCGACGGGGTTCAAGCGCAATGGCACGCTTGGGGTCGCCAGAACCAAAGAGCGGCTCTACGAGACTGCTCGCA
>NZ_JAMYLQ010000071.1:0-6877 GCF_040318115.1 Mesorhizobium sp. M1312
TCGTCGTCAATCCCGACAACTCGGTCACCTACACGCCGAACGCCGACTTCAACGGCACCGACAGCTACACCTACACGGTGACCTCGGGCGGCGTCACCGAGACCGCAACGGTCAACGTCACCGTCAACGCGGTAAATGCAGCGCCGGTGGCCGTGAATGACAAGCTTGTTATATCCAATGGCACAACAGCAGTATTTTCTGCCGCTGTTCTTCTGGGCAATGATACCGACGGCGACTCGGATAAATTGCAGATAGTGTCTGTATCTGGGGCGAATGTTACGTACAACGCGGTCAGTCAAACCATAACGTACAATGCAGGCCCTCTATCGAACAATGCGGTCAATGCCGGATCCTTCACATATCAGGTATCAGATGGAAACGGAGGGCTTACCACGGGCACTGTATCGATTGATACTGTCAATGGAGACAATGTAAATCTGCTGACTCAGTACGCAACCCCAGCGTCTTATCAGGCATCTTACATCGATAGCGGCAACGGCACTGACGTCGACGACGGTGGTCCGTCAATCGACATACTCATTGGAGGCGCTGGTACAGATACCCTTCGAGGCGGTGCCGGGAGCGACATACTTCGAGGCGGTACCGGAAATGATGCAATCGATGGGCAAGGTGCGGGGACCGATATCGACCTCATCGATTTTTCAGACGGAACGGGGGCAGGGCTCAATTTCACCTTGACTCAGAGCGCGAGCAACACAGTTTTCAATGCTAGCGCCGCGAACCTTGGAACGGACACATACAGAAATATCGAAGGTGTGATCGGGACGAATTTCGCCGATACACTCACCGGGTCGGCTTTCAACGACGTGCTCATCGGCGGCGGGGGAGACGACACGATCAATGGTAACGCAGGAGCGGACCGCATCCAGGGTGGCCTCGGCAAGGACACCATGACCGGCGGTGCCAATGCGGATACATTCGTTTTCCTTGCGCCAAATGAAATGCCGATTGGATCCGGCAACCGGGACGTAATCGTCGATTTCAGCCAGGCGGAAGGCGACAAGATCGATTTGTCGACCATCGACGCAAAGACACAGGGGGGATTTGTTGGCGATCAGCCATTTACTTTCGTCGCCAATGCGACTCCTGCAATCGATCCCGGAGTCCAGGCAAACAGCATCACTTGGTATCATGATACCGCCAATAATCTCACGATCATACACGGCGATGTAGACGGGAACACAACGGCCGATTTCGAGATCCAGCTTTCGGGCCTCGTTACTCTCACGGCCGACGATTTCCATCTGTGAACGAGCACCGACGATGACCGGTCTCGGCCCGCTTAGGATGTTACGCCAGCAAGTGCGCACGCCCATCTGCGCACTTGCCCTGTTCAGTTGCGTGGTCAATCTTCTACTGATGACCGGCCCCTTGTTCATGCTGCAGGTCTATGACCGAGTACTTTCCAGCGGCAGTGTTCAAACGCTGGTAGCACTTGTAATCCTGGTCGTCGTGCTTTTCGCATTCATGGGCACGCTTGACGCCATGCGATCGCGCGTTCTTTCCCGCCTTGCCGGGCGACTCGACGAAATTCTGCGTGGACCGGTCTTTTCTGCAGTTCAATCGGATGCGTGGCGGGGCGCGGGAAACGCCGGCCCGTCGATCCGCGATCTCGAGACAATTCGCAGTTGGATCTCCGGCCCGGGACCGGCGCTGTTTTTCGATGCGCCGTTTGTGCCGCTTTATATCGGCGTGATTTTTCTGCTGCACATATGGCTCGGATGGTTCGCGGTGGGCGCTGCATTGGTGCTTGCTTGTTTTGCAGTTGCAAACGAATGGCTTACCCGAAGTCCGCAACTCGCAGCCTCCACCGCCGCCGAGTCAGCCCAGCGCCTTGCAGAAGAAAGCCGACGTCAGGCTGCGCCTGCCGTCGCGCTAGGCATGGAATCCAATCTGCGGTCGCTCTGGGAATCGAAGGTCGAAGAAGCGGTATTTCTGTCGAACGGACTTTCCGACAGGCTCGGAACCCTGTCCGCGATGTCGAAAGCGACACGACTGCTGTCACAGTCGGGCGTACTGGCCATCGGGGCCTATTTAGCCATCGGCCAGGAAATCAGCGGCGGAGTGATGGTTGCCGCGTCCATACTGCTGGCGCGCGCGCTTTCACCTATCGAGCAGGCCATCGTCCATTGGCGTAGCGTGCTGGTGGTGGTGCGGTCGTCCCGCAGGGTCGCCCAGTTGCTCAATGCCACCCAAGTAACGGCGTCGGACCCAATGGAGCTTCCCCCCCTCAGTGGAACAGTGTCGGTTTCGGATATTGTCTGTGTGGCTTCCTCACGGAAGGAACCGCTGCTTGCCGGCATCTCCTTCAAGGTGAACCCGGGTGACGGCCTTGGCATCATCGGACCCTCGGGCGCGGGCAAGACGACGCTTGCACACGCTATACTTGGAATTGCGCCTCTCGTCAGAGGCGAAATCCGGATAAGCGGCTCGACGCACGACCAGTGGAACCGCGATATTCTCGGGCGCCAACTCGGCTACTTGCCGCAGGATGCGGTGCTGTTTCCAGGTTCGGTAGCCAGAAACATCTCGCGATTCGAGCCGAATGCAGATGCGAAGGCCGTTCTTCACGCCGCCAAGCTCGCCGGCGTTCACGAACTGATCTTGTCATTCTCCAATGGATACGGGACCCTGGTCGGCCAGGGCGGCGTGGCGCTATCCGCGGGAGAGCGACAAAGAATCGCGCTGGCCCGCGCCCTCTATGGTGATCCTGCACTTGTTGTTCTTGACGAGCCTAATTCGAACCTAGACGCCGAGGGCGACCAAGCCCTTTCGCAGGCGATCAAAGCGACGCGCGACCGCGGCGCGACCATCATTGTGATCGCCCACCGCCCAAGCGCGATCAATGCCGTCAACATGCTGCTCTATCTGCGCAGCGGCAAGCAGGTCGCCTTCGGCCCGAAAGACGAGGTCCTTCGACAAGTCACCCAAGTGGTCGTACCGGGACCGCACCAAGGTAACAATGTTACCGTGATGAGGGCCGGCAATGAGTGAGGACCGCGAAAGCAATTTTTCTGTTTCGCTCAGACGGACACAACGGGCCGGAATTGTGGTCATAGCAACTCTCGTTCTCGTTCTGGGCGGCTGGGCCGCGACCGCAAGCATTTCGGGTGCGGTGATCGCGCCTGGCCAAATCGTTGTTCGCTCAAACGCGAAAAAAGTGCAGCATCTCGAGGGGGGAATTGTCCTTGAACTAAACGTGGAGAATGGCCACCGGGTGCACGCGGGCGAGGTAATCATGAGGCTTGATCCATCTGAGCCCCGTGCGCGGCTTGCAATCATCATCGCACAGTTGGCTGAATTGGAAGTCGAACTAAAGAGACTCGAGTCGGAACGCGACGGACATCCCGTGTTGGAGTTTCCTTTGGAACTTTTAAAGTTTATGCAGAAATCTGAGATTGAGCGTATATTTGACAGTCAGCAAAAGCTTAATGCGTCGCGCTTGGAAGTTGTTGCAGGAAAGAAGCGTCAACTTGCTGAACAGGTTAATCAGATCAAAAATCAGATCAGCGGCATGGAAGCCCAACTCGAAGGCAGAAAACGGCAGCTGTCAATCGCAGCTGCGGAGCTCGAGACAATGCAGGATCTGCTAAAGGATGGATTGGTTCAGAGGAACCGCGTCTTGGACCTTGAACGCGAAAAGGCAGACGTAGAGGGCGATATTGGCAGGCTCGTTGCCGAAATCGCGAAACTGAGAGGGGCTGTCAGCGAAGTGGGACTTAGAGCAATCCAGGTCGACGACGACTGGCGATCCGAAGTGCTGACTGCGATTGCGGAAGTAAGAACAAAGGTCGGATCGCTTCGTGAGCAGCGCCAAGCTGCGCAGGAGCGCATTGACCGGATCGATGTCATCGCGCCGCAGTCGGGATTCGTGCATGAGCTAGCCATTCACACGGTCGGCGGAGTGGTCGGTCCGGGCGAGACGCTGATGCTCATTGTTCCAGAGTCGGATCCGTTGGTTCTCCGTGCACGAGTCCGTCCACGTGACATTAACGCGATCTGGCTCGGCCAACCCGTGCGGGTCCGCCTGTTGTCATTCAATCAGAAAACTACACCAGAGGTGAACGGACAGGTCGCTATGATCGGCGCAGACCTCTCGACAGATGCCCAGTCCCGTATTCAATTCTTCGAAGTCGACATTGTGCTCAATTCTGCTGACCTGGCAAGGCTAGAGGCCCATGAACCGATCCGCCCCGGCATGCCTGCTGAGGCATTCATTCAGTCGGGAGAGAAAACTGCCCTGGCTTATCTGCTCAACCCGTTGACTGAACAGGTCAATAAAGCCTTCAGAGAGTAGCGATGCCGCGACGAACTCGTCCAACGCTTTGGCGGCGCGGTGCTTATAGATGCTCTGGAGGCCAGCGGTGCTCTGGATGACGAATGAGTGACTGCGGCGGCAAGCGTGCCCAGCTTGCGCGGGGCTCTACGCGGTCTGAAGCTGTTCGACAGAACTGGCTCCTGATATCGCAATCAACCGTACAGCGGCGACTGCGGCCAAAACTATGAAAACCACCGTGACCGTAAGGAAAACCGACGACGCAAGAACGGTCCCGCTCTGGTCATAGCAACTTGCGAATTCCCATGAGGCGCTACCCCTCAAATCCACGTAACGGCCTGCATGATGATCCCGCTTCAGGTGAAATGCAAGCTGATCCTAATACACGCTGAGGCTATGCGAGCCGAGTGAGTTTTCTCCGTCCAAGAGAAAAGCCCAAGAAGGCTTATCCGAACAGCGATCGCTATGGTGAGTACGGCCGGCCCCTCTACAGCGTCCGGCCTAGTCGACGGACCTGGCGAAGCGAATGCGCCTGGCCGGCGACCTTTGCTCGCCGTTGGCCTTGGAATTTTTATTTTAAGCATGTTGCCGCATTACACCCGGATCGCAACTACAAGGCCGATGGCGAGGCCCGCAAGCAGCTTGCCGGCAAAGTCTAGGGAACAGAGCACCAGGCGTCCCTGCGTTGGCGCCGCGCTAACGGCCAGGACAAACGATATGTCGAAGATGAGTATCAGGTTATCGTCGCGCTTGACTCATGGGAGGGCCGTCGTGAGCAGCGCATGCTGAATACTTGAGGAATGCCATGCGAAGGTTCATTTTTACGGCATTGTGCATCGCTGCCGGGCATCTTCAACGTGAATATGGCCATTCGTTCGGATGGTGCGCCACCATCGCCCCCAGTCTACAAGAGATGCGCCGGCAGTGTTCGCTGGTGTCCGTGCGGCTACCAGACAGTATCGATAGCCTCATGCGAAGTCGCTGACCTCGGATGTACAGGCGACGGACCTAGCCTGCCAGCGCCATTCCAACGGCTAGTCCAAGCCGATTGCAAGGCCGGTGACGAGCTTGCCGGCCGAGAGCGAAAGACGCCTAGAAGCGCGCGATTGTCCCTACGGAGCTGTGGTGGAGCTTTGGAGAGGTCATCGAAGTTCGCTTCGATAATAGGGATTTTTGGATCGGATTGGGGCGAATGTGAATCTCTTAGAGACGACTTCATCACAATGAAGGGCGACAAACTGAGAGCGTCGGGCGATGACCGGAGCACCGGAATTCCGCTGGATTGAATAGGATGTGTTGGCTGGGAAATAGCACAACAAGGCACTCCGCGAAGGTACTTGCTGAGGCCGAGCGCGCCGAACGAACAGCAAAGACGGCAAGGTTGAAATCGCTTCGAATGGCAACTCAGAGTGACTTGAAGGCCATGGATGAACTCGATTGCTCGCTATTAATCGCGGCACTGACCCAAGGCGAATTATCTGCTAAGTTTTTCACCCATTGCGATGATCGCTTTCGCAAGGGCCTCGCCTTCACGCCGGCGGGACAGGTCTGCTCGATCGCCATGCGCACCAGTTGAAGGCGGGCCAGGCGTTGCGGTGAATCGGATGTACCGGCGCCGTCGCCGCCATTCAACCGCGCCATGTCGGCGGCGCTCGTCGCTTTGTTTTCATCGCCTTGCTTTCCGCCAGCCGGCCGATCGCGCCTTTGGCAGCGACGTCGTCGTCGCTCGACGAAATGAGATCAACCGCCGAGAAATCTGTTGGGTCAGGAGTGTGATTGTCGTTGGCGGGTCGGCTTGAGACCTCATCGACATTCTGTCTGCTCTGGATAAGGGTCACAGTTCTTTTCCGCCGTTAGGGTGTCATATCGGGTGCCCGCCGAAAAGGACAAACAGCGGGCACCCGGTGAACCACCGATGAAGGGACTTTGCTCGGCGGCCCAATACCAATCCGTTGGTAAGATCTTGGTTGCCAGCCTCAGCCCTCTGTCTTTAACGCAAAGACTTCAGTCTTACTGCATCATGGACCAAAGCCCGGAGCCGGAACGAAGTGCCCGCCGGTCCCGTTGCCGACCAGTGATAATTCGAAGATAGGAGAGGTAGTCATGGCTGACGGTCCCACCGTTGTTAACTCAGGCGGAAATGGCGCCGGCACTGCCGTCGCGGTCGTTCTCGCAATTCTAGCAATAGTGATCCTGCTGTTGTTCACTGGCGTTATTAACCTCAACGGCGGGGGCACCGGAAAGGACGTCGACGTAAGGGTCGAAGTGCCCAAGGTTGAAGCGCCTACGGTCGAAGCGCCCAAGGTCGAAGCGCCAGCCGCGCCCGCTCCGGCAGAGCCGACCGCACCTGCTCCAGCAGCGCCCGCTCCGGCAGCACCGGCTAACGGCGGCTGATTGTGACATCGGATATCGGGCCCGGCGGGGGATTTCGGTGAGCACTGATTGCGGCAGCGGGCCCCGCGGGGTGGGGGGGGGGGGGCCGGGGGGCGGGCCCCCCGCGGGGGGGGGGGGGGGGGGGCCCGCGGGGGGGTGAGCGGCCGGGCGGGGGGGCTGGCCGGGCGCGGCCAACAATATTTATTT
>NZ_JAMYLQ010000072.1:0-6020 GCF_040318115.1 Mesorhizobium sp. M1312
GAACTTCGGCGCTTTTTTCAAGCGGAGATATCACCAGAAACCAGCTATCGGCTGGAACTAAAGAACGATGTGCTGCACTGGCATGGATGCGACCAAGGCAAACTCCAAGAATACACACACGAACCAGAGGCCGGAATATTTCGCCGGGTTCTGGCGGCCTTGGTCCGCCACCTTCCGGTTGAGTCTCAGCTTTAGCCAGACCCACATAGTAGCATAGGTGCTAACGGCGGGATCGACGCCGCGTTCTTGCCGCGCCGGGTACGGCATACATGAAGAACGGCGACGTGAATGTGCCAAGCACAAGCGCCCGGGCAACTCCAAGGCGGCCGGAACCGGCGCAGCGCCGGCGCAGCATACCGTTTCGCCCGATCGTGTCGCGGCGAACCAGCCAGACCTGGGTGAGCACATGCGAGGTGCGGTTTGGCCACGGCATGCCGCCACCGGCGCCCCCGCTGCCAGGTGAGCCCATTGCAAATGGCGGAAATATTCTGTCGGCAGTTCCGGGGACGTGCAGATCGTCAATTTCGATTGGCAGAGACGGGATTTTGGCACAACGCTGTTGGAAAAAGGTCGTGGCCGTGCAAAGTGACGCAAGGTTGACTGAATTCTCAGCAAGACGGCCTTTGTTGCTCCGTGACGCGGGCTCGTCCTACTCCTGACATCGCGCAGCCGTTTGGCGGTGTCGAGCAAAGTGCATGACTGAGACTGAGGCTCCCACGCACAAGCACAGGCGACTAAGATGACATCAGATTCAGACAAGGCTGAGGCAGTTGAGCAATTGCTCGATACACCTGACCTAGCCACTGCGCTGGAAAGCGAGCAGTTCAAAAAATTCCTTGACCAGGTGCCGATCGCCATAGCCGTTGCGGACCTGACCGCTGAGGAGCGTGTGGTCTACGCCAATCCCGAATTCGAGAAACTGTCAGGCCTGACGGTCGCCAAGCTCACCCGAGAGAACTGGGCGGCCCTTTCGGGCACGGGTATCCACCAGCAGAAGGGCCGGCCTCTGCCCGAGGCCTTGGTCGAGAAAACCGATTTCGTCGGCACCTTCCGGCTGGAGCCCGTCGGGGCCAACCCGGCTTTTGTCGACGTTTATTCAAACATCATCGTGGACGATAACGGCACGAACTGCTTCCGACTGGTGGCTCTGGTCGACGTCTCATCCCATGGCGAATCTGAAGAAGCGCGCTTGGTGGAAGAGCTCGTTCGCGAGAGGGACACGCTGCTGCGCGAACTCCAGCATCGGGTGAAGAACAACCTCCAGATGATCACGGCGTTGATCCGTCTAGAAACCCGCAACGCCACGGAGCCCGATCAGAAGCGGTTTGAGAGGCTCGCCGGGCGTGTCGACGCTCTGGCCATCCTCTACCAGACGTTATCGGCCGACGAACAGAAGGATGAAGTCGACCTTGGCGTCTATCTCAGCCAGATCGCCTCCGCGGTGATGGGGTCGCATGCAGTTGAGGGGATCCGCCTCGACATGAAGGTGGATACCTATCCGGTGTCGATCAACGTTGCCATGCCTGCGGGACTGGTCGTGAACGAACTGCTGACCAACGCTTTGAAGCATGCGTTCCGAGGGCGAGAAGGCGGGACGATAAAGCTGCACAGCATCGCCGATGGCGACGGCTGCCGGGTCATCGTTGCGGACGACGGAATCGGCCTGCCGGAAGGGGAGACATGGCCCAAGCCCGGCAAGCTCGGCGCGCTGATCGCGCGCTCGCTGACCGAGAACGCCAAGGCAAAGTTCAACGTCGCCTCGAGCGCCAGCGAAGGGACGAAGGTCACCATCGCCTTCACGCGATCGGCGGCAGCAAGCTGACAATTGCCCAGAGGGCGGTTGCTTTCATGCTCCGGGTACCCTTTAAAGCTCACCCTCCAAAGCCTGTTCCGTCGTTAGTTTCCTGGCTGCGAGAATGATTAGACTTTTCGGCAATTTTTCTTCGGCTCGGCGAGCAAGAGGGCCGGCAAACAGGAGCACCGGCGACATGAGGAAGGCCACCGGTGCTGACCCGCGACAGCAGCCCATTCGAAGAACGCGAAGTCGAGTGCTCCGACCGGCAGAACCTTTCGGCCGCGGCCCCGGGTTGGCTCGCGGGACCTATCGCGTCATCGGCTGGGATACCGCGGCGGGCAGGCAAACGGGAATGCCAAGCGAATTCGGACGGCTGGCTGAAGCTTGATATGCCGCCGTTCTCCCCGATGTCGCGCTTGCCATCCGCCGAACCTGAGCAGCATGGAGATTGCGCCTGAACTTATTCATTGCTCGCGATCTGACTTATCATTGCCCATGATAAGCCGGTCTTTGCAACTTTGTCGCCAATGCCGATGTCGGTGATCTGCGCCAAGCGAAGTTGTGCGGAGATCTCACGTGATCTACGCACTAGGTGTCGCGCCCGTCCAAACGTGACTGCTGGTTGGCTGCATCGGCCGATCCGCCCAGCGTGTCGGCGACCGTGGCACCTCGCGCACCCATCGGCTGCTGCGCACCTGTGGTGGTGTCCTTGGCTGTCTGATGCTCCATCTCGGCATTCAGCTCCGCACCCACAATCAGGACAATCACGGAGATCCAGGTCCACATCATCAAGCCGATGACTGCCCCCAGGGCTCCATACGTGGCATTATAGTCGGCGAAGTTCTCAAGATAATAGGAGAACCCTATCGAGACTGCGATCCAGACCACAGCCGCGAGGAAGGCGCCCCATGTCGCCCATTGCCACTTTGCCCTTTCGCGGCTGGGGCCGTAGCGATAGATCAGCATAATCCCGAGGCCGACCATGATCAGCATTATCGGCCACCGAAAGATCCGCACAAGGGCTTCGGTCCAGCCGCCGAGGTTCAGCAGCGCAAGCATGGCCGGCACGATCCCCACCGAGACGATAAACCCAATACCGATGAGGATGGCGCCAAGTGTGAAGCCCAAGGCCAGGAGATTCAGATGGATAAAGCCGCGCTTTTCACTCTCCTCGTAGGCGATGTTCATGGCTTCGAATAGCGTCTTGATGCCGTTACTGGCGCTCCACAGTGCGACGGCAAGGCCGAAGATGAAGCCGAAGCTGAGCGCGCCGGTGTCCTGGGCGGCCAAGGATCTAAGCTGTGATCTGATAACGTCCAAACCGCCCGAAGGAAGTACGCCGCCAAGGAACGAAATGTGCTCAGCGATGGTCTGAGGATCGGCGACAAAACCGTAGATGGACACGAACGCGGCAAGCGCTGGAAAGAGGGCAAGGAGCAGATAGAATGCGGCCCCGGCCGCGATCAGCATAACACGGTCCTCGTTTACTTCAGCAAAGACCCGCCACAGCACGTCCTTCCAGCCACGGCTGGGAATCTGTGACGGCCATTCGGCATTGCGTCCGCGGCCCTCCCGTTCGGCCCGCCGCTCAAGTTGCACTTGGTCTTCGTAAGCGTCGTCGGTGGTCTTCTTCGACATGGCTGCCGGTCCGGAGCATCTTCTTTGCGGCGCAAACGTATGAATGCGCCAAAGGATGCAGGTGCAGACCTGCGCTCACAAATAAACATCCACCGACTGCAGGATCCGCATGCAACCTGCCGTCGCGTTGTGCAAGGGTACGCGTCGAGGAAGAGGAGAGCCGGTGGGGGAAGAATGGTCCTTTATTTCGGGCACAAGGATGCCATTGTCAGGGTTCTGCGCGATCGGGCCCGGCAACGTCGGACGATCTTCTACGGCCGGACATCACGTATCTCGTTGTCTCAAAGACCACGAACCTTCCGGGCCAAATAGGATTTGCTGCGGCAAAGCCGCCATCAGGGGAACAAACAAAAAGCGCACTCGAAACAATAGAAGCCGCATTCGATCACTACTCTGAGCCACGTGTCAGGCGTTCGGTTTGCAGTTTCGCCAGCGAACATCCGCCTTCTTTGAAAATGCCGGACGCAGGAAGTGATCATAATTCGTCAGGCGGCGTGCGCCACCTTAAAGTCCCTCACCGGTCGGTCCCTCTGAAACAAGGCAGCATTTTAATCGCTGCTCCCATATTCTGCCGACCGGAATTGAGTCGCGGCTTGGGGTTCAATTATGCGTCTTACCTTCATTCCACCGATGTTGCCGACTTTGGTCGAGGTTCCTCCGTAGGGCGACAATTGGATTCATGAAATCAAATACGATGGCTACCGGACGCAGCTGATCTCGGTAAACTGATCCAGACCGGCGACGTCCTTGAAATCGTCGTCGGAGGGAAAGAAACCGGACATGAAGGCGTTGGGACCGCCGAAATCCGTTTCGAACGCCGAGGCCTCGTCGAAGCCCTCTTGCTCGCAAAACGCATCGGCGATGCGCCCCTGATTCGCGGCGCTGCAGCGGTCGCCGGTTATGTCGTCGCCATGCATGCAACGGTCAATGCGGCGGTCCGACACCTCCACCTCCGATCCGCTGAACGTTTCCTCCTCGAGCGTCCCGGCCACGACCTGCTCCTCTTGAGGGGTCAGGTTCTGGCAGCTGATCGAGGAGATCACGTCGCCGCCCCATACGTTCATCCAGCCAACCACGGCATGGAAGCCGGAGTGCTCGCCAAGCATGCCTTCCGTCTGAACGTTGAAGCCGTCCTGAAAGCCCTTGGCCTCGCAGAATTCGTCGGCGACGCGGCCCCGCGACGTGGCCGAACAGGCGTTCTGCCCAAATGGCAAGCCATGCAGGCAACGGTCTATCCGCTTTCCCCTATGGCGGACATTGTCCCCGTTGAATGAGCGGACCTGGTCAGGCTCGGGGAGGAAATTGTTCGAGCCGGGCACGGCGATGTAGAGCTTGTGGAGGCCCTCGATGTCGCGATCGGACAGCAAGGCCGATGAAAAGTTGTCGATGCAGGCGGGGCCGGTGCACCCGCCCAGCCGCACCCAAGGTGAACAATTCACCGTTCCGTCCCCGTCGGTGTCGAGACCGAAATTGTAGTGCATGAGAGAAGCAAAGTCGTAGTCCGTCAGCAGTTCCGCGCCGTCCTCGGTGAAGGCGACGTTGGTCATGTCGATCCAACCCTCATAGATGCCCTGAAAGATATCAGCGGGCGCGCAACCCGGATTGCGCTCGATGAACAGGTCGCGATCCGAGCGGAGATGCTCGTGGATCAGGCCCAGTTCGTGGCCAATCTCGTGCTGTATGGTGCCGATCAATCCGCCGGCCGGCGTACCGTCCAACCGAACTCCCTGGATTCTGACCGCGTTCTCGCCCCGCTGCTTGCCCAGTTCGGTGCGGCTGCTCAGGATCGGTTCGCTGTTGATGAAACGAATGTAAGTTTCATGGCCATCGCGCGGAACGAAGCGAAACACCGTCCTTTCCTCATAGTCGGCGATGGCCGACGCAAGATCCTCGTTGCAGCAGAAGTCATCGGCCACCTCGAACGGGATTATCGCATCGTCCCACAGCGGTCCTGCGCCAAACGTGCCTGCATAGCCGGCAGCGAATGTGATATTGGCAGGCAGCTCCGCGCCTTGTTCGGACAGCGGGAATCCTATTCCACCGATGGCGAACGGCGGGACGACCATATCGCCGTCGTAAACATACTGGCCGCCCGCCTGGGTCAGCAGCAGCGATTGGAGCCCGCGGCCGGTGCGCACCTTGCGGCGTTCGAGGCTGATCTGGACGCCGCCGATGGTCATGGAATCGATAACGCCGAGAAAATTGATGTCGCGCTTCTTCTTCTGAATTTGGGCCAGCCGCACGGCTTCCAGTCCGGAACGGATCGTCGTGGACACGAGCCGCCCATCGACGATGTCGCTTATGCGCGAACGCGGTCGCAATACGGGACGGTCAGCCGCACCTCTCTTGATGCGGTCGGCGACATGAGCGCGTCGCTTGGCCGCCGGGGCGGAGACCCCGCTTCTGTCCAGCAGGCGATCGGTAACTCCAGGCCTGGGACGTATGTCCGGCTGCGCGCTCACTTCGGTCGCGGCAAAGCATAACGTCAGGAAGAACAGGGCAGCTCTCAGCATTTCCACCTCCACCGTCTTGCCCGCCATCTTGGCGGGCTTCTCGCATCGGGGCGGATCGTGGGCCGGGGTCTTGA
>NZ_JAMYLQ010000073.1:0-5891 GCF_040318115.1 Mesorhizobium sp. M1312
GTCCGAGGAGAAAGCTGGACACAAGGACTTGGTTACCTCCGTGGGTGTTACCGGCCGAACTTGCATTCGCCTCAGATGTTCCACGCTGCTGATGCGGATAAGAGGTGGACACGCCAGAGATGAAGCTGCGCATCTGGCATCTGCGCGGCGATCACGCTACTAGGCAGGCACCTCAACGCAACTAGCCTCGCGAGGCACGCCTGCCCTGCCTCCACAGCCTCCACCCGCCGACCAACATCAGCGCACCCCAAAGCAGGAAACCCAAATCCCAGTAGATCCATTGCTCCCGCGGGACGGTCTCGTTGACATGGTGGATGCCGAGGATCTGGTGATCCACCAGCCCTTCGACGAGGTTGAATAAGCCAAATCCGATGAGCATTGTGCCGACCAGCATCTTTCCCGACCACCAAAGCTGCGATTGATGCGCGGCGCGCCAGAGCAGGAGCAGCCCAAGCACAACGAACAGATAGGTGGCGGCGTGGAACAGACCATCGAGGAGCGTGTTGAATCGTAGGTTTTCGACGCTCTCTGCGGGATAGCCGGCGCTGGTTACCATGTGGTGCCACTGGAGCAGCTGATGAAAGACGATGCCGTCGAAAAAGCCGCCCAAACCAAGGCCAAACAGAATGCCTGCGAGCGTGGGAAACTGGTGGGGCTTCGCATCTAGGCTTGGCACAAGTTATTTCCTCCTCAAGGCGAACAAGCGCAACGCCGATGACCAACTTTCGTTGCCGCGGCCCAGCGGAATCCGTTCCGTTCACTCTGGCTAATGTAAGACGATCGCCGAGAATCGAATAAGAACACGAACAGGGCAAGGCCGCATTCGCCTTGCTGGCGGAGCCAGGCACGCAAAAGTATGTCGGTTCGGCCTTCATCACCCTGGGCCGCGACATGCGTGACCGACTATGGAAACGTGTCCAGGAACACGCCGATCCACCCCCCAAAGAGTTTAAGAAGCGGCCGGTTCCGTGCTGGGTATCAGCGACGAATAGGAGCCAAGGACGGAGTATTGGCGGGCTGAAAGGTGTGGTGGCTCTACATACGTCCTTGGCCCATGCACTTCACGTGATCGGCGGCCGCTGCCGATGGCGCTCGGCTTCGGCCGTATGCCATTCTCGGTCGATGGAGCCTTCCTCAGCCTTGTGGAAGTACTGAGAGCATAAAAGCCAGCCTTTGAGCGGTCTTAGCAATGCAACACACGCGCCAACGGTGAGGGGTAAGGTTGTGATCACATGCATCCAATAGGACGGCTCATACGTGAGCTGAAACCATAGCGCGAAAGCCAGCGCCGGGAATGCCACAATCGACATGGAAAAGAAGGCCGGGCCATCAGCCGGATCGGCGAACGAGAAATCCAATCCGCATACATCGCAATTCTGCGCCAGCTTGAGATAGCTGCTGAACAGATGCCCCTGTTGGCAGCGTGGGCAACGCGCCTTGATACCGGTTAGGACGGGGTTGGTCGTTTCATTGTAGTAGGTAGGCATCCTGCAAAACCACACCGCCCCGGCATTAGTTCCGAGGCAGGCTGCGTCCTTGTTGGGTTCGGCGACGAGGATAACTGGTTTTGCTCGCGCCAATGTCGCGTAGATAGCGCAGGCTTGAGGGAAGCTACCAACCCCTAGGTCCGCTCGCCGAACTCTGCCCCGTTTCCAGGCGGCGGGCGACGATCGTCGGGTGGAGTCTGGATGACCTCCGCGTCAATGCGGCCAAACTCCCGGCCGATTTGAAATGCCGCATACAGCGCGCCAAGACCGATTAGGAATCGAAGCATTTGAGATCTCCTTCGGCGGTAGAACTACACGGTCGGCAGTTAGTTCCACAGGGGCGGAACCACAACGTTCAACATTCGTTGCCACTGACTGCGGGCGAAGGAGGACGCAACAGATGGCGGACAAGAGGACGAGCGACACGAGCCGAGTTAAGAAGGGTGCAGAACTCGAAGTTGAGCACCTGGCGGAGGTAACAGACGTAACGCCCAAACAGGCGCGGGCACTGCTTCGCAAGCACGGCGCAGACTGGCAGCGGCTGAAGGACGAAGCTGAAGATTTGAAGAAAGACGAATAGTCGGGTTGTCGATCTCCGGCCGGCGCGAGCGCCAGCTTTGCCGTGGAAGTGTGGGGCGACCTGTGAAGTGTACGCCTTTTGAGACCACTCGTGACTCAAAATAGGCCGGCCCGGCAGTGATCATTGCACGCCTCGACCTTGTTTCGGCGGCGATCGGCCGGAGCGAGCGCATGATCTCCCAAAGTGTCCGTCCGGCATCCAGCATGCAGTCGACGATCGCATGACAGCCTGGCTCCATGTCTCTTGGCGCGGTGTGTTTTCGCTCGCTTTAACAAATGAGCATGCACTCTGGTCCGGACAGGCTTATGAAATTGGTTGCCGTGGTGTCAGCGCCTCGATGTCAACGATGATCATCGGCTCGTCCTCAACAATCAGTGCTAGTGGCTTTCTCATGTGCTCCTCCTTGCTGGGCAGGAGCACGACGTGCGTCCCTTAAACAGGCTGGCTTTGCGGTAGCCTCAGAGCCGAGTTGCGTTCGTGCAAGACAAATTTTGGCCCTGGTTGAGCCGGACGTCGTTATACTGGACGTGCTCTTGCAGGACGGCGTCAGCTCTTCGGTTGCTGAAGAACTCGTGGCCCGCAACATCCCCTTTGTGATTTATAGTGCCACGGACATCGAGGGCCGAGGTGAGGCCTTCAAGGCCGGAACTTTTGTTGAGAAACCTGCCGACGATTCCGTGCTCGTAGCTTTGGCGAGTTCGATGGCCAGGGCATCCGCGGCTGGCGAACACGCTTCCATCTGGATAAAATCTAGGCAAGTCGATACAGTGTGAGATCGCCAGCCACACACAATGGGCGCTGACGCTTGGGAGCGACCATCGGACTCCTGCCCCAAACGTAAGGCATTGTCTGATGGCAGAAGAAGCAGGGCGGGCCCGCCTGACAGACGACTATGTACGCTCACTTGCGCAGGAAACAGGTGCCACCGAGCAGCAAATACGCGACATTGTATCGCTGATCGGACTTGATCGTGCCTCGATCCTGAGAGAAGCGCGTCTCATGCGCCGTGATCTAGGGCCGAAACTTTAAGGCTTCACTGCGGTCGACTATTACGCACCTAGAACGGCCGGCCGGCCCGGATCATTGCGCGTGCGATCGCGAGCTGCGCTTCGACCTTAGCGTTCTCCTTTTGCGTCATATTGTCAGCGGCGGTCAACCGCCTCAAGGATCGCATGATCTCCTCGGGTTGGGCCGATCCACTCGACGGAACTAACTGTCTGTGGCGACGTTGCGCTGGCAGTAAAACTATGCTGACCAACGGAGACGGACATGACGGAGCCCAAAGAACGTCTGGTGCAGTGGCTGCGCGACGCTCACGCCATGGAAGAACAGGCCGAGACCATTTTGAGCGGCCAAATCGAGCGTCTGGAAAACTATCCCGAGATTCGCGACCGGATGAACACGCATCTCGAAGAAACGAGGCAACAGGCGAAACGTCTCGAACAATGCCTCGACCGGATTGGCGATGGATCTTCGACGCTGAAGGATGCCGGCGGTAAGATAATCGCCTTCGGACAGAACATCAGCGGCATTTTTGCAGGCGACGAGGTGATGAAAGGATCGCTAGCCAGCTACACGTTCGAGCATATGGAAATCGCCAGCTACAAGATGCTCATTGCCGCAGCCGGCGAGGTCGGCGATTCCGAAACCGAAAGCGCGTGCAAAGCAAACCTGCGCGAAGAAGAGGCGATGGCCGACTGGCTGGAAAGCAAACTCGGCGCGGTCACAACCGAGTTCCTCAGACGCGACGAGCGGGATTCTGACACCGCGAAACGGTGACGTAGGGGGACAACGGCCGTCTACAGAAAACGCTCACCCTCAGCGCGGTGCTCGAAACAGAACCACTGCGGCGTTTGCCTCGGCTTGGCAAATCCCCATTCGCTCGCCCGGAATGCCGAACTCGAGCGCGAGCTTGCCATGTCGCGGGCAGCTGTCTCGAGTGGCTTTTCTCGCGGCTTGCATAAGGCGCGACCCTAGCCATGGCAACAACAGCGGAGAACAATTTCCGGATCGAGGTTTGGGACCGCGAGGAGAACGCGCTTGTCGAGACCATCTGTCGATCGCCGGACTCATTTGTCAGCCAAGCGGCCTGGCAAACCGCCATCCGGCGTCGACCCGGCATGCTCCTGATCCACTACAACAGCCGGCATGTGGTGGAAAAGATCATCACCCCCGGCGAGCCAACAGTGCCGCCGCAGACCATCGTTGAGGGCAGCATACATGCCGGGCTGGACGTATCGCTGGGCGATCTCCGCGAATGGCACACATTACGCGCCTGGTGCAGAAACTGCTCGCACCATGCGGAGGTAAAGGCGCCGGCCCTCATCAGGCGCTACGGCAGGGACGCGCTGTTCAGCACGGTCGAAAGGGCATTTTCTGCACGATTTGCGAGCGGGGAGGGCCGGTTCGGCTGGAAATTCACAAGCTGCCGAGGAATTAAATAGGATGCAAAGATGCAGGACCTAATCGATTTTTTACAAACCAACTCGGCCCTGGTGCTGGCTAACCGAATACCGTTGCTACGTTCGCGGCCATTTTCGGAGGCGGAGGCTTGCTGGCCGGGCGTTACTTTCTGACCGAGCGCATCGCCAATCTGAAAAGCCGCATCGAAAGACGCGATGACGAGATTACGGCGCTCAAAGAGGGACGGTCATCCGAAGAGGAAGCAAATCTGCCGATGGTGCCCATGATAGCACCAAAGCCAACTGGGGAGAGCAAGAGATTGCGCCGCTCACTGGGAGTCTATTTATCCACACCGAAGACAAGATACGTCTAAGTCAGTCGTGATAGGCATTGTTGTCCAGCGAGTGGCCCCGTTACCGTTATGGCAGTCTGAAGGACGGCAGCGACGCATCAACTCTGCTGCTCAAGGGCGCCCTTGCTGATTTGAGAAACGTGCCCGTAGCGGATGTAGCTGGCGGCATTGGTTGCCCTGCTCTCCGGCCTCGGTCGCATTGAACCCAGCCTTCGATGGAACTGTTGCTGCTCCACATCGTTGGTCAATCAACTCGTTTCTCGCCGCCATCTATGTTCATCGGTTTCCGGCAGTCTGGGCAACTTAATTTGCATGCTCGATCAGACTCCATCGCTTCAACTTCGCTCGCAGCCGCTTGTTGCCAACAAGCACCAACGTCGATCAAGCGAACCGGGTTCCCGGCAGCGTGACGATCGCCTCTTATAACGTCCATAAATGTGTCGGCACGGATGGCCGGTTCGATCCGCAGCGGGTTGGTGATGTCATACGCGAACTAGGCGCCGACATTATTGCCTTGCAGGAAGTTGATGAACGTACGGGACCGCGGCAGGGCCTATTGGATCTCAAGACGATTCGACGAGAAACCGATCTGGTTAGTGCACACACGCCTGAGAACCTTGGACCCCATGGGTGGCACGGCAATTTGATACTAGCTCGCAAGGGAGTGGTCCAGGCTGTCAGCCTGGTAAGGTTACCTGGCCTGGAGCCACGCGGTGCTTTGATCGTCGATTTGGAGATCGAAGGCGTGGTCCTGCGGGTGATCGCTGCACATTTTGGATTACTCCGGCGGTCGCGCACCAAACAGGCCAACGCACTGCTTGAGGCGACGCGTTCGGTCCTAACGCCGACCATCCTACTTGGCGATCTCAACGAATGGCGGGTGCACAGCAGATCCTCGTTGCTGGCGCTACTGCCGCATTTTTGGTCCAATCCACACTGTGCTGCCCAGTTTCCCTTCGCGATTCCCTTTGCTTGCGCTCGATCGGATTCTGGCCAAACCACCAAGTCTGATTTCCAGCCTCGAAGTGCACCATACATCGCTATCTCGGATCGCCTCCGATCATCTGCC
>NZ_JAMYLQ010000074.1:0-5810 GCF_040318115.1 Mesorhizobium sp. M1312
CCGCGCACCAAAACAAAACATCTCTCCTTGTTCTGTGGGGGGGGTCCCCCAAAAAAATCCTCCACAACCCACCCCCCCCCCCCCCCCCCCGCGCGCCCCCTTGGTTCTCCCCCCCCCCCCCCCCCCCGGAAGTGCCGGCGCGGCCGTTCATCCATCTGCGCGTGCATTCGGCCTATTCGCTGCTCGAAGGCGCTTTGCAGCTCGGCACCGTTGTCGGTCATGCCGTCAAGGATGAGGCTCCGGCCATCGCCGTCACCGACACCAACAATCTGTTCGGCGCGCTCGAATTTGCGCAAAAGGCGGTGAAGGAGGGTATCCAGCCGATCATCGGCTGCCAGACCGCTCTCGCCTTTTCCGGCGAAGCCAGCGACAGCCAGCGCGACCGCAGGCGGCAAGGCCCGGAGATGCGGCCCGTGGTTTTGATCGCGGCGACCGAGGCCGGCTACAGCAATCTGGTCAGGCTGGTCAGCCGGGTCTATTTGGAAACGCCGCCCGGCGAGGCTGTGCATCTGACGACCGAGATGCTGCAAGGCCATTGCGATGGCCTGATCTGCCTCAGCGGCGGGCCGCGCGGCCCGATCGGCAACGCCTTGAAAGAGGACCGCCGCGATCTCGCCGAGACACGGCTTTTGGCGCTCAAGGCGTTGTTCGGCGACCGGCTCTATGTCGAGCTGGAACGGGTTTCCGGCTATGACCGGGCGATCGAGAAATCGTCCGTCGATCTCGCCTATGTCAATGACCTGCCGCTGGTCGCCACCAACGAGGCGTTTTTCTCCTCCCGCGACGACTATGAGGCGCATGACGCGCTGATCGCCATCGCCGAAGGCACGGTCGTTGCCGTCGACAACCGCCGCCGCCTGTCGCCCGACAATTTTCTGAGAAGCCAGGCTGACATGGCGAGGCTGTTCGCCGATCTGCCGGAAGCGATCGACAATACCGTCGAGATCGCGCTGCGCTGCTCCTACTATCCCAAGACCCGCAACCCGATCCTGCCGCGCTTTGCCGGCGGTGATGTTGCCGACGCCGATGCGGCGGTGAAGGCTGAGGCGCAGGAGCTTGCCAGACAGGCGCATGAAGGGCTGGAGGCGCGGCTCGCAGCGCACGGCCCGACCCCTGGCTACACGGTCGAACAATATCGCGAAAGGCTGGATTTCGAGCTCGGCGTCATCGAGAAGATGAAATATCCCGGCTACTTCCTGATCGTCGCCGACTTCATCAAATGGGCGAAAGCGCAAGGCATTCCGGTCGGGCCGGGCCGTGGTTCGGGCGCCGGCTCGCTGGTCGCGTATTCGACGACTATCACCGACATCGATCCGCTGCGCTTCTCACTGCTGTTCGAGCGCTTCCTCAATCCCGACCGCGTGTCGATGCCCGACTTCGACATCGATTTCTGCCAGGACCGGCGTGAGGAGGTCATCCGCTACGTCCAGCAGAAATACGGACGCGACCAGGTCGGCCAGATCATCACCTTCGGCACGCTGCAGGCCCGCGCGGTGCTGCGTGATGTCGGCCGCGTGCTGCAGATGCCCTATGGCCAGGTCGACAAGCTCAGCAAAATGGTCCCGTCGAACCCGGCCAACCCGGTCAAGCTCGCCGACGCCATCGCCAACGAGCCGCGCTTTGCCGAAGAGGCCGAGCGGGAGCCGATCGTCCAAACGCTGCTCGACATGGCGCAGAAGCTGGAAGGGCTCTACCGCCACGCCTCGACGCACGCCGCCGGCATCGTCATCGGCGACCGGCCGCTGTGGGAACTGGTGCCGATGTACCGCGACCCGCGCTCGGACATGCCGGTCACCCAGTTCAACATGAAGTATGTCGAGCAGGCCGGGCTGGTGAAGTTCGACTTCCTCGGCTTGAAGACGCTGACGGTGCTGGAGACCGCGGTCAAGCTGATCCGCCGCCGCGGCATCGAGATCGATCTCGCCCACATTCCGCTAGACGACCCCGATACCTACGCCATGCTGTCACGGGGCGAAGTGGTCGGCGTGTTCCAGGTGGAAAGTGCCGGCATGCGCAAGGCGCTGATCGGCATGCGGCCCGACTGCATCGAGGACATCATCGCGCTGGTCGCGCTTTACCGGCCGGGACCCATGGAGAATATCCCGACCTACAACGCCAGAAAGCATGGCGAGGAGGAGATGGCGTCGATCCATCCGAAGATCGACCATCTGGTGAAGGAGACGCAAGGCGTTATCGTCTACCAGGAACAGGTGATGCAGATCGCGCAGGAGCTTGCCGGCTATTCGCTCGGCGAAGCCGATTTGCTGCGCCGCGCCATGGGCAAGAAGATCCGCGCCGAGATGGACAAGCAGCGCGAGCGCTTCGTTTCGGGCGCGGTCGAGCGCGGCGTCGGCAAACCGCAAGCCGACTTCATTTTCGACCTGCTGGCAAAGTTCGCCGACTACGGTTTCAACAAGTCGCATGCCGCCGCCTATGCCGTCGTCTCCTACCAGACGGCCTATCTGAAAGCGCACTACCCGGTCGAGTTCCTGGCCGCGTCGATGACGCTCGACATGGGCAACACCGACAAGCTCGCCGATTTCCGCCAGGATGCGCTGCGCCTCGGCATCGACGTCGTGGCGCCGTCGGTAATGACCAGCTTCCGCGCCTTCGAGGTCGGCGAGAACCGGATCTTCTATTCGCTGGCCGCGCTCAAGGGCGTCGGCGACGCGGCGGTCGAGCATATCGTCGCCATGCGCGGCGAAAAACCGTTCAAGAACCTCGCCGATTTCTGCGAAAGGGTCGATCCGAAGATCGCCGGCAAGCGGGTCCTCGAAAGCCTGATTATGGCCGGCGCGCTCGACTGCTTCGGCCACGACCGCGCCGCGATGCTGGCGGGCGTCGAGCGGATGATGGGGCTTGCGTCGCTGGCGCAGCAGAATGCAGTGTCGGGCCAGCACGACATTTTCGGCGCCTCGCTCGGGGCGCAGTCACAGGCGCTCAACCTGCCGGCGACCGACCCGTGGCTTGCCGCCGATCGCCTGCACCGTGAATTCCAGGTGGTCGGCTTCTATCTCTCCGCCCATCCGCTGGACGAATACAAGGCGGCGCTGCAGAAGATGCGGGTGCAGAACTGGGCCGAGTTCTCAGCCGCGGTCAAACGGGGTGCTGCCGCCGGGCGGCTTGCCGGCACCGTCACCACCAAGCAGGAGCGCAAGACGCGCACCGGCAACAAGATGGGCGTCGTGCAGTTCTCCGACACGTCAGGCCAGTATGAAGCAGTGCTGTTTTCCGAAGGTCTGGCGCAGTATCGCGACCTGCTCGAGCCCGGCCGTTCGGTGGTGATCACAGTTTCGGCCGAGGACAGGCCCGAAGGCGTCAACCTGCGCATCCAGACCGTGCAGTCGCTGGAGGACGAGGCAAGCCGCATCCAGAAAGCCTTGCGCATCTTTGTCAGGAATGACCGACCGGCGTCCGCGATTCAATCGCAGCTTACCCAGCGCGGCGACAGTCAGGTGAGCATTATCGTTATCAAGGATGAGGCGCAGGGCGAGGTCGAGATCGAACTGCCCAACCGTTACCGCGTCTCGCCGCAGATCGCGTCGGCCATGCGCGCGGTGCCGGGCGTGGTGGAAGTGGAACTGGTGTGACCTAACGGGATTAGCACAGCCTCGTTTGTTTGGACCGTGTTCCGCCAAGCCAGCACCAGCATGCCCAGCGCCGGCATTGCCCGGTGACATTGCCACTGGTATCGTGAGGTCGGCCCGCCATGCCATCAACTCATTTTTTTCGGTTGCTGGCCTGGCTCTTTCGGCGGCCGGGGGGAGCCTCATGGACGAGCGGACAGCTGCTGCCGAACTCCAGAAAATGGTCAATGGGTTCCAGGTATCTCAGGCGATATGCGTCGCCGCCACACTGGGCATCGCAGACCATCTCAAGGACGGAAAACGCGCCAGCGGCGAACTTGCCGCGTTGACCAATACCCATCCGCAAGCGCTCTACCGGCTGCTGCGCGCCCTTGCATCGGTCGGCGTGTTTCATGAAGCGGAAGACCGGTTTTTCTCGCTGGCCCCGGTCGGCGGCGCGTTGCGATCCGATGTTCAGCATTCGGTCGCGCCATGGGCGATTCTGACCGGACGGCCGTATTTCCGTCAGGCATGGAGCGACCTGCTGCACAGTGTCAGCACCGGCGAGAACGGCTTTCGCCACGCTCATGGCCAGGGCGTTTGGGAATACCGGGCCGAACATCCGGAAGAGTCCGTCATCTTCGACCGGGCGATGACGGCCATGTCGCGTGGCGTCGCTGCCGCGGTGATCGCGGCCTATGACTTCCGGCCGTTCGCTGTCGTCATGGATGTCGCGGGCGGGCAGGGCGCGCTGCTTGCCGAAATCCTCCGCCGCAATCCCGGCCAGCGCGGCATTCTTTTCGATCAGCCGCAGGTGGTAGCGAAGGCCGGCCCGGTCTTTGAGATTGCGGGCGTGGCCGATCGCTGCGACGTCGTCGCCGGCGATTTCTTCGTCTCGGTGCCCGAGGGCGCCGATGCGATTGTGCTCAAATGGATCCTGCATGACTGGGACGACGACACAAACATCCGGATCCTGAAAACCTGCCGCCGGGCGATGCGCCCAGAAGGCAAACTGCTGGTGCTTGAGAGCATTCTGGAGCCGCCCAACGAAGGCGCCAGTGCAAAATTCGGCGATCTGAACATGCTGGTCATGCCGGGCGGGCAGGAGCGCACGGCGGAAGAATTTAAGTTGCTGCTTGCGGCGTCGGATTTTCGGGTCGCCAATATTGTTGAAGCCGGACCTCGCATCAGCATCATCGAGGCGGAACCGGTCTGATTGCTTTCCGAGCCCGAAACTCTCCGGATGTTCTCAAGCCACAGCGGCTTCCCTCTGCTCTGCCCGCTGGACGGCTGTCGCAGCGAGCGTTATCGCAGTTGTCATGAAGGCGCCAGACAGGGACGGAGCTCGGGAGTCAGCCCTGGCACGGCTGCGTGATACATTGCGAAAGCTTTATCACGGGCGCACGCCTGCGGCTTTCCGGTTTCAACTGGCGGCGATCGTCATCGACCTTGCCATCATCGCCTTCTTCATCGCCACACCGGTGATCCAGGAATCATCCTCGTTCCTCTGGCTCGATTATTCTGTGGCAGCGCTTGTCGCCGCTGACATGATTGCGCGGCTGCTTGCCTCCAACGACATGCTGCGCCTGATGAAACAGCCGGCGGCGTGGGTCGATGCATTTATCCTGCTGACGCTGCTGATGCCTTCAGCGCTAGCCAATCTGGGCTTCCTGCGCATATTGCGGCTGTGGTCGCTGTCCCGCAGCGGCGCGCTGTGGCGGTATCTCGAGATGCGCGGCCTCAGGCGATGGCGCGAGGCGAGCCACGCAGTCATCAATCTCCTGACATTCCTCCTTGTCATCACCGGTTTTGTCTACACCTTCTTCTTCCGCACCGGGGCCGGTCTCGAAGGCTATGTCGACGCGCTCTACTTCACCGTCGCCACGGTGACCACGACCGGCTTCGGTGACATCGTCCTGCCGGGTATCGCCGGCAAGCTCACCGCCATCGTCACCATGATCATCGGCATATCGCTGTTCGTCAGGCTGGCGCAGGCGCTCTTCCGTCCCAACAAGGTCTTCTTTCCTTGCCCGCAATGCGGCCTTCAGCGGCATGAAGCCGACGCCGTGCACTGCAAGGCCTGCGGGCACATTCTCAATATACCCGACGAAGGCAACTGAGATGCGAGGCTAGTGCGCAGTTTTGGTGGAGCCAAAACCGCCCCCTAGAGTCTTTCACGTTTTGACGGAAGCGTAGCCGGCGTTTGCGAAGTAGTTTTTGCATTCGGTTGCCTCGATCGTTTCA
>NZ_JAMYLQ010000075.1:0-5384 GCF_040318115.1 Mesorhizobium sp. M1312
ATTACACCCAAGGCTGCCTCCAAAAGCAGTCTTGAATCATGCTACGGTCAAAAAGGGAATCCTAAGAGTCCACACCACCTAGGGGCATTTTATCATCCGATCGGCCAGTTTCTTGAGCTGGTCCTGGTTGAGTTTGACGGTTCGTCTGTGGCGCGGGTACGGAATCTCGCGCTTCCGGATCAAATCCCGAACGTGCGCACGGGATCGATCACGTTATCTGGTGTGATGCCCAAGGCGATAGCGGACAGCGAGCTTACGTCATTTTTCACGCGCCCGCTTTGCGGTCTCATTGACATCCTGTTGTTGCGAGTAGCCGTTGCACTCTCCTGGAGTTCACTTTGCACGTTTGATCCATTCATAAGCAACCTCTTTGTCTCTAAGTGTTTCCCAAAAAGAGTCGGGTGATTCAGAGGTTGTGATTCCGTGGTCTGACCGCGGCCGAAGTAGCCGTCGGCGGGCGTCAGATTCTCGGGGCTCTCGTGGTAACGTCGATGATTGCGGTTCTTCAGCGTCTGGTGCCAGCGCTCGATCTTGCCCTCTGGGGATGACCGGGCGATCCGCGGTGTGCTCCATGCTCTGATCCGCAAGTCTGCCGGGCCGCCGGCGACGTAACACGGCCCATTGTCGGAAAGCAGCCCTACGATAAGAAGGTTTGCGGATGACTTCTCAAGCCATCATCCATCGATGAAAAGCTGGACGGAGGATGTGATGCCCCGAAGGAGGAAGCAGGAGAAAAAGCCTGATGAAGAACACACCTATCTCGCCATCAGAGTGGAGCGTTGCGAGGCGAGCGTCGAAGCCAGCATCAATTACAATGTTTACGCTCCACAATATGCTTGGAATTTGGATGACGACGACCCGCTGCATCAGCTCAGAGCACAACTCATAGTGACCGGCGTGGCGACCTACCCGGAGGAACGGGCGGGCGATGCCTATGAATTGACAATCTACGGCGACAATTCACGACGGCTTAGTGAAACGGTGAAGGACAGGCGCGTGACGAACACGGCTCGCCTCGGTATCGTTCATATCGCGGCAGGCAGATCCCGATCTACAATCCACCCGCAGGTATGGGCCTCATGGAAAAAATTCGCGGCGAATCACGATGGACGGCCTTGCTTCATGTTTCACCACGCTTCGTTAGCGACGCACTCGCCCTATTGAACAACGATCGATCACTGTTCATGGCGATACACGAGCGCAAAAGGAACCGCGCCCACTGGGTTCAGGGCGTGATTCTGCAAACGACTGATCCGGCCGAAGAGTAACCCTAGGGTGGCGAATCGTTGCCAACACATGGCGCATAAGTTCGGAGCGCGGTAATTTTCTACCGAGCTGTGTAGGGCAGCGTTCGAGGCCGGGTGACATTCTTTGAACGCCGTGCAGAATGCCTATAGGTTCCCGGCCAGAATCGACCATTGGCGTAGGGCACGTTGTTGACGCGCTAGTCAAGCGGAGATAGCTGGCCCTCCTCGGTGCAGCCTACCCCACCACACTTCAGTCAGGAATGCTTGATCGCTGATCTGCGCAGGCCGGACGGCCTCAAGAGGCAATTGGCGGCTGCTCGGACTCACAGAAGCAAAAAAGCTTTGCCCTCCCCAAGCTAAGCTCGATCTTGCGATCATGCGAAAACCGCGAGGAAGCCGCGTTTCGGCCGGGTCTTAGGCCGGGGGCACGAAGTGGCTGTCCCGCCGCAGGAAGCAATTGAGAAGTTGTTCTACGCCGCCAAGTTCCCAATGAAGGAATATCGCCTCCGCCAGAGAGTACGTCCAGGAAACCGGCCCGGGACTTGGGAAAAACTGAGGCGTTTTAAGCAGGAGAAAGAGGATATTCGTCCAGGGATTGCCGCCAGGCTTGCAACCAAACTTGCCTGCTTCACGATGCATGAGATCCTGTTCGGTGGTGGTGCCGGCGTTGGGATTGTCTCCATCGCGCTCAAGAACGCGGAACGACGGATAAAGATCGAGCAACAAGAGGCGTTCGCTCGTCGCTTCCGACTGGCTTTTGGGCGCCAGCCGCAATAATCGGATTGGCGCATTAATCCTACCTTTGCGCTTCAGTGTGAAATGGGTGTTTCACACTATGGCCGCTCGCTAGCGGCCCCATCGAACCCAAAGCGGCGCCGAACTTGGGCCATTTTGCGCCAGTCGCCGTAAATGGCCTGATGGCTAGTTTGCTCTCCAGAAGCGGCCATCGCGACGCGTATCATTGAACAACCGAAATGGGGCCGACATCGGACTGGCAGCATCAGGCTATAGACCTTCAAGAGCGGACATTCGGGTCGGGGCCAGCGGTCGTTACCTGATGACCTTAGGCGGACCTCCGATGATTGTCTCAAAAGCCTACCCGGCTGTCAGCCGAATTGATAGCACCGCTTTTACGCATCCCAGACTGGGGACTTGAAGATCTGATCGTACGTTTCCACGGCGACAAGCACGATGCCGAGAAGATTCAGCAACGGCTGGCGGTGGCGATTGTTTGTGAAATTCCGTCGTGACAAACCAAGCCTGCCGGGCGCGCGACAGAAAGCGCTTGAAAGAGCCGAGCGCGCTCAAGAAACAGCCAGCGCAGAAAGGTTTCATCCTTACCGAAGCCAAACCCAATGATCGCAATATCGGACGAGAAGAACGGGTGCAGGCATGTATGAAAGCCCCGCCAGCTCACGCTATTGCCCTGCAGATACCGGATCAGCGAATTGTCCCCACGATACATCCATGCGCGAGCCCGATCAACGGAGCCCATATAGTCGGTCATCCGGGCTTGCCTGCCGCGACGCGGGCGGAGAAGGAGCGGCTGGTTGCGGCTACGTTCGAGCCCGGCGTCACGGTATCGGAGAATTCGCATTATCGTGTGCCGGCTACATCAACCGATTTGCGACTTCTCCCAAATTTCTCGTGAAGCGTTGGGGATAACCGCACTGAGCCCATTTGCGGCGGAATCGGTGTCCATTACCGTTCCGTTAACAAATTGACGATTAGATCTTGGTGGGGGATCAACCGCGAAAATGTTGCGAGAACGAGGAGCCCATCAATGGCTGCGATTGCTCTTCCTGGCGATTGGACCGAACAGTACAAGGGATCAGAGCTGAACCTCTCCGGTTTCAAGCTCTCCTTTTCTGACGAGTTCAACACGCTTGATGTCGTGCCGAACAACGGCACCGGCAAGTGGTTCGCGCCGGTACATGCCCCCTATGGGGCCGCCACGTTCATGTCGCCGGTGGGGGCAACGAACCCGTTCTCCGTCTCTGACGGGCAGCTGACCATTACCATGAAGCAGGTGGACGGCGTCTGGCAGTCGGGAACGATGCAAACGGTTAACAGCGCCGGCCAGGGTTTCGCGCAAGAGTACGGGTACTTCGAGATGCGCGCAGCCTTTCACGGCGGGGCGGGAGCCTGGCCGGCTTTCTGGATGCTGTCGCCCGATCAGACTGTGCCACGCGTTGAGGTCGACATCGTTGAAGCGTATGGGGGCGATCCCGATGGTCATCACCAGGCGGTGCACTTGAGCAATAAGGAAAGCCACGCTTCGAAAGGCAACTATACGGGCCTCCCCAGTTCGATGTTCGACGGGGCGTTTCACACCTACGGCGCGAGGATCACGACGGACTGGATCACCGTGTACTATGACGGCAAGGAGCTGAGCCGCTTTCCAATGAGCGAGTCCTTCCGCACGCCGCTCTATATGCTGGCCTCGCTTGCCATGAATCCACTTGAGGTCGAGCGGGCGTCCGGCACCTACAAGATGGTCATCGACTACGTGCGCGCCTATGCCGCGCCGGACGTGATGGAGCAGCACCTGACCGGGACGGCTGCGGCGGATATCCTGAACGGCGGCAGCTTTGATGACGTTCTGGACGGCAGAGCTGGTGCTGACAAAATGTCCGGCGGTTTCGGCAACGATACCTACCGCGTCGACAACGCATTCGACGTAGTCATCGAGGCTGCCGGCGCTGGCATCGATGTGGTCATCACCTCGATGACGTATTCGCTGTCCGGCCAGCAAATAGAGCAGCTCACACTCACCGGCGTTGCCGACATCGACGCGACGGGTAACGAACTCGACAACACGCTGGTCGGCAACGCTGGCAGCAACCTGCTCGACGGCGGAGTCGGAATCGACAAGATGGAGGGCGGCGCAGGCAACGATACCTACTATGTCGACAATGCCCTCGACCGCGTGGTCGAGGGCGATGCGGCGGGCAAAGATTGGGTGTTCAGCTCGAGCACCTATTCACTGCCACCCTATGTCGAAAATCTGACCCTCATCGGCCTTGGCGCTATCAATGGTCGCGGCAATTCTTCCGACAATGAGCTGACCGGGAACAATGGGAACAACACGCTGGTCGGCCTTGCCGGCAACGACACCATAAGGGGCGGGGCGGGTAGCGACCGGTTAGTGGGCTTTGATGGCGCCGACCTTCTCGATGGCGGGACCGGGGCCGACATGTTGAATGGCGGTGCCGGCAACGATACCTATTATGTGGACAATGTACTGGACAACGTCATCGACGAAGCGGGCCTCGATCAGATTTTCAGCTTGGTCACGTACTCACTGGCGGTCGATCGCCGGCTGGTAGAAAATCTGCGTCTGACCGGAAACGCCAACGTCGGAGCCACGGGAAACTCCCTCGACAACGTGCTCGACGGCAACGACAGCGACAACAAACTGGACGGCGGCCGAGGCAATGACACCGTGCTTGGGCGGGGTGGCAACGATGCCCTAACGGGCGGCCTGGGCATTGACCGCCTTACTGGTGGCGCCGGCAACGATTTCTTCGTTTTCAGCTCGCTGCTCTCAGTGGCCAACCGCGACACCATCACGGATTTCAACCATACGGCCGATGCATTCAGGCTCCAGAATTCGGTAATGCAGGGGCTTGGAGCCACCACGGGAGCCCTCGACCCAAGGTACTTCTTCGCTGGGACTAGCGCGCACGACGCCGACGACCACATCGTCTATGACAAGGTTACGGGTGCGTTGTTTTACGATTCCAACGGAAACGTCGCAGGCGGCATGACAGAGCTCGCGACGCTGACGAACAGGCCGACGCTGCTGGCCGACGATTTTTTCGTGATCTGATCCGGCGCCTACAGCGGTGCGCGTGAAAACGAGATCAAGCGCACCGCTGTAATTTCGTGTTTGCGCATCGCTTTGTTCGAAAACCGGTGACCTCTTTTTCGAGCGATGCTCTAAATTAGTTCTACTGCGTCATAAACTGTGTTGGATGTCTTTGACAGCAGGGACTTCGTGTGATGTTATCCTGCAACGTCGCTCCGACCGATCCAGTGCCCGTTCGTGACAGCTAGAGCGGGATGAATTTAGGTTGGCGCATAGCCGGCCTCGATGAAGTAATTTCTGCATTCGGTTGAGGTGACAGTGCCGAG
>NZ_JAMYLQ010000076.1:0-5375 GCF_040318115.1 Mesorhizobium sp. M1312
CCGCTCATAGCTCCAAGCCTCATCTCGGGGTCAACGCAATTACAGGAATGGCCAAGGTCATATTGGCGCTCGACAAAATCAATGAGGCTTTGTCCCAACGTGTGCATCCGCTAGTCAGCCCCCCGACTCTAACAATTACTCTAATCGAAGGGGGGGTCGAATTGGCGACTGTACCGCCATCGTGCCGTGTCTGGATCGATAGACGGCTCATCCCGGGAGAGCGACCGGAGGATGCTGTTCAAGAAGTTGAAATCATACTGGAAGGGCTGCGCCAGGGCCCGGACAAGATCAAGGTGCGCTCCTTGCTACCTGCATTGGAAGATCCAGCCCCTCCGAGTGCGGAGGCGACCAAAATTGCCGCGGTGGCGGCCAAGGCGTGTGCTGAAGTTGCCGGAACGGGCAAGCACTTCGGGGTCCCTTATGGGACGGATGCAAGCCAGCTCTCATTGGGAGGAATTCCCTGCATTATCCTCGGCCCTGGAAGCATCGATCAGGCCCACACAACCAATGAGTACGTGGAAATAGATCAGCTTGCCAAAGCGGTCGAAATCTACCAAAAAATTATGCTTAGCTATTAGGCTCGCAACGGGAAGATGCCGCGCGACCGGCGACAATGTCGGATCGTCAAAATAGAACGCTTGGCATCGCTTGGTCACGTCATGCGGGCGCCGATCGTCGATGTCAGACGTAAATGATACGTGCTGGAACCACCCCGGGCGCAGGCATGTTGCGGGTGCCTCGTAGTACTCCAAAATGTATTGCCAGTCTTGGAGACCTACGCGAACGGATAAGCAGCCGTCAGGACCACGTTTAGGCGGGTTGACGATCCCGAATTGGTGGCCGACGACATGCACGAAGAACCGCTTAACTACCGAGGCGTAGAGCAGACAAACTCCCCGATTTCAGTCGTCGCTATGTTGTCGTGCTGATCTGTGAAGATTGCAGCAGCGTCCGTCACAATTTCAGCGTTTCGGCGGGTTCTTGTTGGATTTGTCATCCTTCGGCCCACTAAAATCAAATCGTTATCCTCTTGCCACATGCTCCTACGATGACTCTACGTGCAGGCTTTGAGGCAATATCCTTGTTGATCAGGGGCGGCCGCTCGCTCGATAGCGGCTTAAGCCGGCACGAAAACGCCGATTTGCTGCGCGCAAAGATCGATTCTGTTCCACGCTAGTCCCCACGGCTTGCTAAGATGAGGCGTGAATTTCGGGCCGGTGAAAAGGGAATGGACGCGCACCGGTCACGCAAACGCATGGCTTGACGTCATCTTCATCCCGTAAGTCCGTTAGGGCCAGGGGAACAACGGTGAATGGAGGGAACTCTCAAATGACCAATTTGCAACACTCGCGGATCAAAGAGGATTTTTTCAGGCAATCAGTTCTAAATGCAGTGGCTGCTCTGGGAATGGTGGCGCTGCTGGCAACAGTAACATTCGCCGGTTCAGCCTCGGCGCAGTCGCTCCTCGACAAGATTAAGAACGGAGAGACAATCCGGCTTGGCTTCTCCAACGAGCCTCCTTTCGCCAACCCAGGCGCAAACAACGAACCGCTCGGGTGGGTCAACGCAATAGCGGTGGATGTCCTCAAAAAGCTGGGCACCACCAAAGTCGAACCGGTCGTAGCCGAATGGGGATCACTCGTCCCCGGAATAAGTGCCGGTCGTTTCGACATCATCACCGGCGGCATGTACGTCCTACCTGACCGCTGCCACAACGTGCTGTTCACCGAGCCACTCGCTGTTCTCAGCGCAGCTTTCCTCGTGCCGAAGGGAAATCCGCAGAACCTGCACTCCTACAAAGATCTGCACGAGAAGGGTTTGACCGTGGCCACCGGCGCGGGCTGGGATGACGTCGAGAATGCGCGCAAAGCTGGCATCCCCGATGACAAAATTTTGCAGGTCGCGGGATCTGCAGAGGTCCTGCAGGCAGTGAAGGCCAGTCGTGCGGCTGCGGGTGTAGGCGATTACTTCACTATGAAGGAGTTCGCCGGCAAAGACGCCAAAGTCGAAGTGACCGACCCCCTTCCCGATACACCCAAAGGTTACCCGGCTCTCGCTTTCCTGCCCGACCAACAAGCGACTGTCGACGCCTTCAACGAGGTGTTGAAAGACTATCTCGGCTCCGACGAGATGTTGAAGTCAGTCGGCACATATGGCTACAACAAAATCAACCTGCCGGACGGCACCACGGCCGCTCAACTCTGCAAGGGCTGAAGCGCGGCGCTTTTTTGTACCCTTGTGCGACGGCGCCTCCGCGTTCTTGGTCGCGGAGCCGCCCGAGCGGGGCGTCCAGGATGAAATGTCTCGTTTCTTGTCCTTGGCTTTTTCCCCGACCTCCCGTGGGGAAGACGGCAGATCTGAACGGTGAGCAAGATCACAAGGTCGATCCATTTGAAATGCGCTTGATCGGCGAGTCTGTTGTGCTCAATGTTCAACATCTCCTCGGGAGACGGCTCAGACGGGGAAGCTCCTATTCCCATCCTGAGATAGTCTCGCCGACCTCCCAACAGCTATTATTTGCCTCGCGGCGCGAGATCATGCGTATCCCGGACGAGGCTTTCACGCGCGAAGTTCGATGCCGCGTCGTCGATGCATAATAGGGCGAACCCCATCCGTCTCCGCAGACTTGACCGTTTGCGGAGCGCCAGTGAGCAGTGCCGACATGGCCAAAGATGCCAAGCTGTGGATATCGAGATAGATCGTCTCGCCGGGATGCTCGAGTTTCAAGCATCGGCCCGGCTCGGTGCTCAAACGAGCCGGTAGCCTGGGGGCCGCAGGGGCTATCATGCCGTCCGATCTTTTGGGTTTACAGCGCTCGAGCCAGCAAGCCACGATCATGGCCGTCACTCCTTAGACGCGCGCCGCATGGACGGCAACTCGATTGGAAACTGGCGCAAGTGACGGCAGAAACGCTGTTTCACTGCATCAGCGGCAGATCATTCGCTCAAAAAGGACCGTTGCGTGCTGTTACGTTTTAGAGGCAGGCCGTCCCGGATGTTGATGGGACGGAACCGAAACCGACACATAAAAATGGGAGAACTACTAAATGTATGATTGGACCCACTGCGCGAACAAAAGCAATCCGTCGAAGCGTGCAATCGTGAAGGGAATGGTTGCACTCGGTTTAGCGGCGATGGCGGTCGGCTTCACGGTCGGGACAGCCGCCGCACAGTCGTTGCTCGACAAGATCAAGAATGGAGAAACGGTCCGGATCGGTTTCTCCAACGAGATACCCTGGGCATATCCTGGCAAAGACAACGAACCGCTCGGCTACGTTAATGCGATGACCCTGGACATCTTAAAGAAGCTTGGGACCACCAAGGTTGAGCCGGTCGTGGCCGAATGGGGCTCGCTTATTCCTGGCCTGGCGGCGGGCCGCTTCGACATAATTACAGGCGGCATGTCCATCCTGCCGGAGCGCTGCCGCAACGTGCTGTTTACTAACCCAATCGACAAAGATCCGACCGCGCTGCTCGTGCGGAAGGGGAACCCGCAAAACGTGCACTCGTACGAGGACGTGCGCGACAAGGGCTTGATCTTCGTCACCGGTGCCGGTTGGAGTTCGGTGGCTGCCGCACAAAAAGCCGGCATCGCCGATGACAAAATCTTGCAAGTCGCTGGCCTGGCGGAACTGCAGCAGGCAGTGAAGACCGGCCGCGCGGACGCCGGTTCGGGTGGATACTACTCTATGCAGTCGGTTGTCGAAAAGGATCCGAGCCTTGAGGTAGCCGATCCTTATACGCCACCCAAGAACACGCCCGGAATTCCCGGTTACGCCGCGCTAGCCTTCCCGCTCGACCAGCAGTCGGCAGTGGACGCTTTCAACGCAGTGTTGAAAGACTACATCGGCTCCGACGAGATGATGAAGTCGGTTGGCAAATATGGCTACACAAATGCTACCCTGCCTGACAAAGGCGTTACGGCCGCTGAACTCTGCAAGGGTTGAATCATGCTGCGCCTCCCCTGAAGCTACGGGGAGGCGCCCCGGCGATTGCGCGCGACCATGATTGACATCAACTTCGGCAAGGCGAATTTTGAAATGAACTCAGAACGGTGGAAGCGGCTGCCGCGTAGTGTTGTTTTTCCCGAGTGATCGGAGACGATCTGCAGTAGGCATCATCCCCCTGGAATTCGTGAGTGACCGATGCCGATTTCTGCCGACGAAGACTTTGTGGTGCTCGCTCCCAAAAGGCAGATTTTCCGCTAGAGGTGAGTCTTTCACGTTTTGACGGAAGCGTATCCGGCGTTAGCAAAGTAGTTGTTGCATTCTGTAGCCTCGATGGTTTCGACGAGGTGGCCGATGTGTCGCCAAGTATCCTCGACGGTGCGTTTCTGGGCCTGGCGCATCCAGTGTTTGATCTTGGCGAAGGCCTGCTCGATGGGATTGAGGTCTGGCGAGTAGGGCGGCAGGTACCAAAGCCTGGCGCCAACGGCTTTGATCATCTGCCTGATGGCGGCCGACTTATGGCTTCCGAGGTTGTCCATGATGACGATATCGCCGGGCTTTAGCACAGTGATGAGCTGCTGCTCGACATAAGCACGGAAGCATTGGCCGTTGATTGGCCCGTCGAAAACACAAGGGGCCGCGAGGCGATCGCAGCGCAGCGCGCCGAGGAAGGTCAGCGTGCGCCAGTGGCCATGTGGAGCCAAGCCGCGCAGCCGCTCGCCCTTCGGCCCCCAACCTCGAAGAGGGGCCATGTTGGTCTTGATCCAGGTCTCGTCGATGAAGACCAGGCACTGCGGATCGAGGCCGCCCTGCCAGGATCGCCATCGTTGGCGCCTGCGGACAATGTCAGCGCGCGCCTGCTCAAGGGCGAAGAGCGTTTTTTTGAAGCTCAGGCCTTCGTGGCGCAGGAACTGCCACACCGCATTGTGCGAGACCTTGACCCCGCGAGCGGCCAACTCATCCTTCAGACCGTGCAGCGTCAGATGCGGCATCTCACGAATCCGCGCCGCGATGAAGGCTCGGTGCGGCTCCAGCACCCTCTTGCGATGTCCGCCCATCTTGCCCGGCGCAACCGAGCCGGTCGCCCCATGGCGCTGCAACAACTTCACTGCCGTCGAAATCGCAATACCGAACCGTTTGGCGGCCGAACGGCGACTCTCGCCACTCAAAACCGCCGCCACAACCCGCTCGCGAAGATCATTGGAAAGGGGTCGAGTCATCTCATGCTGGCCTCCAATCCAGCCAGCATCTTGAATCACAAATCAGACCAATCCGGAATCCCTTTCGATTCCGTCAAAGCGTGATCCGCTCTAAGGTTATGGTGTCGAGCAGTGGTGTACTCCACTAGAGCGGGATGAGATTAGTTTCGGTCATAGCCGGAGTTTTTGAAGTAGTGTGAGCACTCGGCGGATGTGATGCGGTTGAGAAT
>NZ_JAMYLQ010000077.1:0-4556 GCF_040318115.1 Mesorhizobium sp. M1312
ACTGGAATAAAGCTCGGCAATCCGACCAACACCGCCGAAGCTGCGGCGAAGGGCTCGGAAGATGTCGATCGAAGAAGCCGACCGGTTTGCCCAGACCGTGCTGCCGATCATCGCTTCCATTCAGCGGTCGGGCATCACCAGCCTGCGTGGCCTGGCCATCGCCCTGAACAACCGCGGCGTTCGAACAGCGCGCAACGGCCAATGGCAGGTCTCTAATGTGCGCAACATTTTGGCGCGGCAAGCTTCTGTGAACTTGCTTTTATAGGCGGGAATTTGCTGACCAGCACCCATCGAAGCAGCAGCCCTTGCTTGGCCACCGGGCATAGCAAGCGGTAATCAGCGGGCCCATAGGGATGCGGTTGCAGGAACATTCTTCACAGAATATGAGGCGACCGGGACAAACGTGACGCCACGGAATGGAGGTTTCGCCTGTAAGATCATGCGGGGGTTTCGGAAGGAGACCTGTTTATGACCAGCGAACGAGGCGTCGGCACGTTTCGAAAGCCCGTGACCGTATGGCTGGCCTCGAACAAAGTCAGTGTTTCGAGCACCCGCGAAGCCGCCGAAATGCTGCTCTACGAGTGGCCCATTGGAGAGACCGCTCGCCGCATCCAGGCACGTATGGCGTGCATCAAGGTGCTCGGCGGCGGCAGCGCCCCTGAGGTAGCCCGAGTGGCATTTCTCAGCGCCGCCAAGGAAGCGAAGATCCTGAACTGACATCTGCTAATCCGCCGCGATCCTGGCGGGATCGGCGGCATCGAAGGGATTCTCACCGTTGTCGGCGACCTTCACGAGTTCATCCGCCGGCGCTTCGAATTGCGCGGCGAGGTCTTTGTTGATGAACTCTTTCTACTCGCCGGCGTTGGCGGTTGCGGGTCAGACGATTCCCACGGCCAGGTGAGCCCAGATCATCAGCACAACCAGCACCACGCCGACTAACAATGTGGGGCGAAGTACCCTCCCATGGACATTGCGTCGAACCAGTGCAATTCCAATCCATGCAGCGGCAAGTAGCGCGGCCACAGCCGTGAAATCCTCTATACCCCAGTTCATAGCGATCGGTCCTGGTTCCGATCGAGGGACTATGCAGCAGGACGTTCTGCCGCGCTAGAAGCATCACTCTGCTGCGGCCTGCCGTCGAGCATGATGACCAGCGCCTTGCCCATGGTGGCCTTCGGTGGTTTGGTGGCTAATCAAATGGAGGGACGTAACGGGAGATACGTCGTTGAGGTGGGCAAGATCGAGGTCAACGCGGCTACAGTTTACCCGGTTCGCACCATCACCAAAGGCAAGGTCGACCATATAAAGCATGACAAAACCCGCTAAGCCGCCCCGCTCCCGGCCTCGACAGGGCCTGGCAGCCAAAGAGAAACTAAGATCAATTTTGAGGGTCGGTTATGTGGATTCCACTACAGATCAGAGAGGCAGTGGAGATCCGCCAGAGCCGGCGCAAAATTGGCCAACTTGACCGCGCCTGCGAGATTGAACTCGCGGATGCCGAGACGAGCGACGATCGTGCGAAAATTGAAGACCGGCGTCACCGGGAAACTTCGTTGTACGTTGACAAGATCGAGGCGATTAAGACGCGGAGGCTTTTGCGGAAAGCGAACAGTCTGGACGTTCCCTATGAATACCCGAGGGAGGACAGCCCGGTTTGGGGGCGGTCCGATCAACTACATACATGGCATCTGACGACGATCGGCTATTCCCAGCTGCGAAAAGCGATCAGGCAAGAGCGCAGGGACCGGCGCGAATGGGTAATCACGTGGGCCGGCGTTATAATCGGCATCATCGGTTCGCTCACCGGCATGTTGGCGGTGTGGTTAGCTGCGAGATCCTAGATTGCGGCTACGCTGCCTGCGCATTTTGTTGCGCTTAGCAGCCGCTGGCGTAACTCCCTCGTGCTCAGCTTCTTGATCAGCCGCCGCTGCTTCCAATTCAAGCCGCGCTAAATGGGCCCTAATCTCCTCAGGCTCGGCATGCTCGAGCCCGACGACATTGTTCCTCGTTTCCTTCAATCCGACGATAATTTCATCGAGCTTCGCATGAATGGCAGCAGTGTCGCGATAGCCCTGGATCAGGACGACGCCGGTAATCACTATCGCAGCTACTGAAAGCGCATAGGTGATTACGTTTGTTAGCCCAAACGGAACCATCGCAGTAGAGGCTATCATCGCTGCCATCAGCACATAGAAGCCTGGCGGACGGGACAGAAAGTCGGCGATCACAAAGAGAAGTCGGTTCATGCGAATCCCCCAACAAACCACGTAATCCCGATTGGGGTCGCATTTCGGGTGCTCGTCAATGGCACCCTCCTTTTGTTGATTGTTTCATGGCGAGGTTGACCATGAAGGAAATCAGCTCCCTCAGGGCGCTGCAGCCTGTGAGTTAAATGAGAGAAGGAAACTCAAGCACGCCATAGAAATTTACCAGCGAGCGATGGCGTACCCTACCAAGCCCAACATTGAGAGCGCATACAGAACCAGGAAAACGGAACTACGGACGGTTGGCTGTCGAGGGCGGCGTCAGCTTCTTCCCATTCCCCAACCAGATTACTATCCCGCCTGGCCTCCGTGACCGCCAAACCGTCCGGCCCAATTTTTACCGTCGATCTCTCTTGAAATTCTTTTCTTGATATCGGCTAGGATCACTGGATCCTCGGGCAGGTGCCCGGAAACCCCTCGCCATCGTTCTTGTCCATGGCGCCAACAATGTTCTCTGCCTCACTTATGTTCCAAGTTTCTAATGTAAAATCTTTGACCAAGACCCGATCCAACGGCGCCGGGAAGGGAAAGCGCGGCTGTCGGGGAACAACACAACCAACCCTCAACCAGCCACCCAGACAAGCAGTGCGACGCCGATTGCCTAGGGAACCAGAACAACCGCCAACGCGACCCTAAAGCCTGGATCTGCCAAAGCGGCCATTTCGCTGAGAAGTTGCTTCATGCCGGCGAAACGCGCACCCGCGCCTGGTGTTCCGTGCGGGCAAGTTGTTCCATACCGAAACAAAAGCCCGCCGCGCCTTTCGGCACGGCGGGCGATCAGTCGTTCACTAGGCACGGGGTGCGGGCGGGGTAGTGTGCCCGGTGCGTTGAAAGCCTATCCGCGCGGGGTGCATCACGTCTACCAACCGGCGGTTGGAGGATCGAGCGCTAGCTAGAAGAGCGTAGCAACCCTCCTCCTTAGCCGTAGCTTCGAAGGCCTTTCTTACGTCGTCGGCTGTGCCCTCGCCATCATGGACGGCCTTGCAGGCCTCGACCGCCTTCTTCCACTTAGGTCCCCACTTGGTCCACTTCATGAGTTCCACGGCGGCACCCTCGACATCGTTGCAGCCGTAGGTGAGCCCAGGTCGGTCGGTCTCGATGTTGACCGGACCGGAAAGCAATTGAGAGCCATGATACCTCCTACTCAGGCGAGAGATACATCTCCGCCTCCTTTGCGGCAGCCACGAAAGCCTTTCGGATCACGTGAGGGTCAATTGGATCGCCCTCCAGTGCTGACAGGCAGAGGGTCCACGCCTTATGCCAGTGAGGTCCTCTTCGGGTCCACGTTTTGAGCTGCTCAAGGGCTGCCCTCGCATTGTGGCAGCCATGCCTGGCACCTTCCGTTTCAGTCTTCACGAACACCGGAGGGACGAACCAAAGGGTTGTCATGAATATCTCCTACTCAGGCGAGAGATATACGCTCGCCTCCTTGGCCGCCGCCTCAAAGGCTTCACGGACCTCTTGGGGGGACACTCTGCCCTCGAACGCGTCAACGCAGGATTGGACCGCTTTCGTCCACTTCGGCCCCTTTGTGTCCCACGCCATGAGCTCCTCGGCGGCTCCCTCGACGTGGCTTACCCCATGGCGAATGCCCGGACGGTTCGCTTTCACGTAGACAGGGGGAGAGAACCAGAGAAGACCCATCAGGGGTAAATTAGGGGGTGCTCAGATCTTTGGTAGAGGCGGAAAAGGTCGACTGAACAGCGGCCGTCCCTCTTTGAGCGCCGTAATCTCGTCATCCCGCCTGGCGATGCGGCTTTCCAGATTGGCGATGCGCTCCGTCAAAAAGTAGCGCCCGACTAGGAAGCCTCCACCTCCAAAGAGGACCGCGAATGTAAGAAAACGCTATTGGGTTAGCCAGCACAAGCGCCGAGTTCGTTTGTAGAAAATCGATCAGGTCCTGCATCTCTCATGTCCTTTCAGTTCCTCGGGAGCTTGTGAATCTCCAGCCGAACCGGCCCTCCCCGCTCGCAACTTGTGCAGAAAAGCGCCCTTTCGACCGTGCTAAACAGCGCGTCTTTGCCGAAGCGCCTGATGAGAGCCGGCGACTTTACCTCGGCATGATGCGAGCAATTTCTGCGCCAGGCGCGTAACGTGTGCCACTCGCGGAGATCGCCCAGCGATACGTCCAGCCCGGCATGTATGCTGCCCTCAACGATGGTCTGCGGCGGCACTGTAGGCTCGCCCGGCGTGATGATCTTTTCCATCACATGCCGGCTGTTGTAGTGGATCAGGAGCATGCCGGGTCGACGCCGGATGGCGGTTTGCCAGGCCGCTTGGCTGACAAATGAG
>NZ_JAMYLQ010000078.1:0-4531 GCF_040318115.1 Mesorhizobium sp. M1312
TGGGGGGGGTTGGGGGTGTTAAACCCGGCAAATGGGGGGTACGGGTTTTTTCCGGGCCTACCCCCCTGTTTGGGGGGTTTTTCGGCCGTCATCCCTGACTTCGCCAATCACGAAGACGAGGGTGCCTGATGGGTCACGATCTCGTTCCACCACGTCAGCGCAAGAACGCAAAATCGATGCGTCGCGTCATGACCGACGCCGAGTTGAAACTGTGGAACGAGCTTCGCGCCCATCGACTGATGGCGCTGAGCTTTCGCCGGCAGGTGCCAATCGGATCTTACATCGTTGATTTTGCCTGTCCGACACACCGCCTGGTCGTCGAGGTCGATGGCAGCCAGCACGCGGACACTGAACACGCCGAGCGCGATGCAACACGCAGCACTTATTTGAAGAGCAGCGGCTGGACCATCCTGCGCTTCTGGAACGACGACCTCATTCGCGACATCGACAATGGCTGCCAGCACATAATCATCGAGGCTGGTGCGGACAGGCTCTGACTTTCACCCCACCACCGGCGTCCACATCACATCCTCGACCCGCAGCGCCCCGGTTGCCAGCATCACCAGCCGGTCGAAGCCGAGTGCGGCGCCGCTTGCCTGCGGCATGATGGCGAGTGCGGCGAGGAAATCCTCGTCGATCGGATAGCGTTCGCCATAGACGCGCTCCTTCTCGTCCATCTCGATGATGAAGCGCCGGCGCTGCTCGGCGGCGTCGGTCAGCTCGCCGAAGGCGTTGGCCAGCTCGACGCCGCAGCAATAGAGCTCGAAGCGCTCGGCGACGCGCGGATCATCCGCGCTCGGCCGGGCAAGGGCAGCCTCCGAAATCGGATAGCCGTAAAGGATGGTGGCGCGCCCCTGCCCCAGCGCCGGCTCGATCTTTTCCACCATCACCCGGCTGAACAGATCGGCCCAATTGTCGTCGGGCGCCGTGCGTAATCCCGCCTTGATCAGAGCCGCGTGCAGCGCTTCGCGATCGGTGCTGCCGTCGGCGGCGACCGTGGCCAGCAGATCGATACCGGCGTGGCGCATGAAGGCATCGGCGACGCTCAACCGTTCCGGCTCGGCTAACGGATCGGCCTCGCGTCCGCGAAAGGCGAAACGTTTTGTGCCGGCGCGCTCGGCGGCCAGCGCGACAAGCCCGGCGCAATCCTCCATCAGGCTCTCATAAGTCTCATCAGCCCGATACCATTCCAGCATGGTGAAGGATGGATGGTGCAACGGGCCGCGCTCGCGGTTGCGATAGACGGAACTCAGGCTGAAGATGCGTTTCTCGCCGGCGGCGAGCAGCTTCTTGCAGGCGAATTCCGGCGAGGTGTGCAAATAGAGCGGCTGGTGCTGCCCGTCCGGCCCGATCGCCTCGGTGACGAAGGCCGACAGATGCGCCTCGTTGCCGGGCGAGATTTGCAGCGCCGCCGTCTCCACCTCGACAAAGTCGCGGCGGGCAAACCAGTCGCGCAGGGCCGCAGTGATGGCATTGCGTAGGATCAGCCGCGGCCGTCGGTCGGCGTGAACATCAGGCGTCCACCAGGGCGAGGCGGCGGTCATGACAGCCGGATTTGCATGGAGGACTGGCGATTGTCGCCAAGATGCGCTAGGCCGCACCGAACGGCTCCCGCAGCCGATTTGCGCCAGTCGGCGCTCCCAGGCCAGTCAACGCTCTTAGGAATAAAGCCCGTGAAGGTCATCGCCAGTTCCCTACGCAAAGGCAATGTCGTCGAAAAGGACGGCAAGCTCTATGTGATCCTCTTTGCCGAAAACATCCATCCGGGCAAGGGCACGCCGGTGACCCAGCTCGACATGCGCCGCATCTCCGATGGAGTGAAGGTTTCGGAGCGCTACCGCACCACCGAGCAGGTCGAGCGCGCCTATGTCGAGGAGCGCGAGCACACTTTCCTCTACCGCGACTCAGAAGGGTTCCATTTCATGAACCCGGAAAGCTACGACCAGGTCGCGGTGTCGGAAAGCGTGGTCGGCGAGATGGCGCCCTATCTCACGGAAGGCATGGCGGTGCAGATCTCCCAGCACAATGGCATCGCCATCTCGCTGGTGCTGCCGCAGCGCGCCACCTTCGAGGTAGTCGAGACCGAGCCGGTAACCAAGGGCCAGACGGCATCTTCGTCCTACAAGCCGGCGACGCTGTCCAACGGCGTGCGCACGCTGGTACCGCCGCACATCAGCGCCGGCACCCGCGTGGTGGTGATGACGGCGGACGGCGCGTATGTGGAACGCGCGAAGGATTGAGGCTGCAAGGTTACTTTTTATCCCCCGCTCACGGCGTCGCGGCCGCTTCGCGAGCCGGGCAATGTGCGGCCAAGATGACGCTGTCGCGAAAGGCGTCCGTGGTCAATTTGTCGCCAGGCGGGCGACAGGCGTCGCGTGCTGGAAGCCGACTGGCGCGCGGCGGCTAGTAGCGGGAGCAAATCGCGTACACAGCTGCCAGATATGTGAGTGCGATCGTGACGTAGGAGACCGCGAGTTCGGCCACGATCGAGGTGATTTGAAGCAGCGTCACCGGAAAACCCTTTGTTAACCCTAACTCGCTAATACGCCTTAATCCCCTCCCTTGACAGTCCCCATAAGTTGGTGAGCGAGACCATGTGCACGCTACGGCGCCTGCTCGTCGCAAAAAGGCCAACCCGCGATTGGTCGTGCCGATGCGGGTAAGAGCGTTCTTCACTGGACAGTGTAGCGGGGATTCAGCCAAGGATGAGACCCGCTACCAGAACCGTAAGGATCATCGACAGCGGAACGGCAAGAAGGCAGCACGCCTCCAAAGTGTTGATTTGCCAAGAGTTCATCGGGCGCTTCCCAGTTGATTTCCTACCTAAACGGGCAAACCGGGACGGCAGTTCCACGGAAAGTGTCCGACGTCATCCACACCGCTCATCGTGCCGATCGGCGCCAACCCTCATTCCCGGTCATCCAGCGGGCGCGCGCCAGATGCGTCGCCCAAGCCCGGAATGCCCGTTCCGGCTCCTGGTTCGGGTCAATGTGCAGAACGGTGCGGACGACCTCACGCCAATCGGCCCCGTCCGCCGAGGCATCGAGCAGCCGGATGTAAGTCAGCATGCAGTGCTCGTCATAGGCGGTCAGCACCGAAGACGTCGGCGCCACGTCTGCGAAATGAGGGTCTAGCGGTGGCTTTGGCATTGCGATCTACCAGCAATGGCGGACCGTAACAGGCCGTCGAGAAGCCCGCGCCCTTCAATTGGAGGACGCTGCGGGTCGAGGTTCGCCTCTAGCCTGACCCCCCATCGGTCCGGCGTCTCGCCGTCCGCTCGCGCCCTACCCCCGCGGCCGCCGCATCAGCATCATCCCGTAATGCACCGCCAACAAATCCAGCCCGACCTTGAGCAGTTTGGACACAACGTCCCGCGGCTCGCCCGTCTGTTCGGCCAGGCTCTTTACCGTCTCGCCTTGGCAGCAGACTTTTTGCACCGCGACTGACACCTCCCAATGCATAAGCGCCCTGGTGGCGTCGGCATAGGCGCGGCCGGCGGACAGGATGCGGTCGGCAACGCCGCCGCCGATGCGGCCGCCGTCGACGCGCTCGGTCAGCGCCATCGGCTTGACGCCGTCCTGTGCCGAGACGCGAAAATCCTCTCGGTAGCGTATACCCGCCTCGCGCTGCTGGCGCGACAGCGAGGTGATGCCGGTCAGCGGGTCGACATTGCGCACCCGCACAATGCCGCCGGGCGGGCCGTCATTGGAAACCTCATAGATGCGCCTCGCCTCCAGCGTGCCGGTCGCCAGCCGCTTGCGGCCGAAGGCGTCGTCCTTCAGCGCGAAATCATGGCCGACATTCTTGCGGATGCGCACCTGCTCGGCCTCGCCCTTGGCTAGTTTCGGCGGCTTGGGTGCCTTGACTTTGGCGGTCTTCTTGCTCATGAACAGTCTCCTCGTTTGATTTGCTGCCTTCGCAGAACCTGGGTTCCTCGTCCCACGAAGTGGGGAAAGGAACGCAAGGCCCAGTTCACGCCGTATCCGCCAGCGCGGTGCGGCGATGGTCGCAGAAGCGCGCCGCGTGATAGGCGCAGTAGCTTTTCAGCGGCCGCGTGCGCAGGCCGCAGCACAGCATCTCCAGTCCCGGCCGGCTGCCGGGCGCATCGTTTTCCGGGTCTTCCTCGAGCGTCAGATCGAGCGGCGCACGGCAGCGGTTGAACAGGCAGTCGATGAAGCGCATAGCCGCGACATGCGGCCGGCGCCCGGCGGCGGCCAAGGGGCGGGGCGCCGGCACCCTGAGGGCCTCGGGCCCGTGGATCTCGCGCACGAACTGGCGCTGGGGCAGCCAGACCGGCGGCGCCAGCCTGGCCGGCGTGCGGGCGATGCTTTGCAATTCTGTATCGGCGGGCATGGTGTTCTTCCATTGAAAGGTTGCGTAATGCCGAAGCTCGTCCGGGGAGGACGATCACCTCCGGGGGGGGGGGGGGGGGGGGGGGCCGGCGCCGGGGGGGGGGGGGGCCCCCCCGCGCCCCCCCCCCGCCGCGGACAGCTACACGGCAGGGAGGGGGGGGGTGGGGGAGTATGGGGCG
>NZ_JAMYLQ010000079.1:0-3530 GCF_040318115.1 Mesorhizobium sp. M1312
AATGGTTCGGATCGGCTTAAGCAACCAAATCCTACGTCATTTCAAGGCTTGCGCCACATCCACCAACCCCCATGAATTTTTCAGGCTAAAGGCCGCGTTCTGCTTGGCGGGCGACGGCAACGCGCTGCTGTCGCAGCATCTCGGCGACCTCGACGAGCTGAAGAACCAGAACGCGTGGAGGCAGGCGTTGGGGCTGTATCGAAGCCTGTTCGACACGAAGCCGGACCTCATTGTGGCCGACCGGAATCCGGGCTACCGTTCGACCCAGCTTGCCATGGAGCTTGCCCGTGAGACCGCGGCGAGGTTTGTGCAGGTCCAGCACCATCACGCGCATCTCGCCTCGTGCCTTGCCCAGCACGGCCGCGCAATCGACGCACCGCCGGTGCTGGGCATTATCCTCGACGGTCTCGGATACGGCGATGACGGCACGATCTGGGGCGGCGAGTTCCTGCTCGGCGGCTATCGAGGGTTCCGGAGGCTGGCATACTTCGAGCCGGTCGCCATGCCCGGCGGCGACAAGGCCAGCCTCGAGCCGTGGCGCAATGCCTATGCGCATCTGCGGGCGGCTTTCGGTCCGGATTTCCTGGCCAAGCTTCCCGCCGATCGGCCCTTCGTCCCCGCCTTGGCCGAAAAGCCGCTTCGGGTGCTGGACCGGATGATCGAGAGGGGCGTCAATGCTCCGCTTGCCTCCTCGGCGGGGCGGCTTTTCGATGCCTGCGCGGCAGTCCTCGGCATCTGTTTGGAGGGCCAGAGCTACGAAGGGCAAGCCGGCATGGAGATGGAGGCGCTCGCCAGCCCGTTCATGGATGCGGCCGAGGCTTGGCCAGCAACCTCGCGGAAGGGACCGGTTATCTCCTGGAAAGGTCTGTGGGAAGCGCTTCTTCGTGATCAGGCTTTGGGCGTCGAAACCGGGCTGATTGCTGCGCGCTTCCACAGGACGCTGATAGAGATCATCTCGCGGAAAGCCATCGGACTCACTAACGAAAACGGCGTCGGCACGGTCGCACTGTCCGGTGGCGCTTTCCAGAATCGGCTGCTGCTCAAAGGCGTACTTGCCGAGCTCACAGTCGCAGGATTGGAGGGGCTGGCGCACGTAAGCGTTCCCGCAAACGACGGCGGTCTGGCGCTCGGCCAGGCAACGATCGGCCTAGCCCTTTCGCATTGAGACCAATCGTTGAAGAAAAATATCAGCATCGTCCAAATAAGGCGCTGCGCATTGTGACGTGCGGCGGCCAGCTTTGCGCATTTCGTCCGGGCCGTGAGTGGCTGATCGCGTATCGCCGGGTAAAAGGACTAGCCAGGAATGATGCTCCGAGGGAATCGTCGAGGACGGGTACGCAGCCAAGGATCGTGTCGCTTGGCAGATGGGGTGGTTGCCGTCCTCCCCTAACGGCATCGCAATGTGCCAAGGTGATGTGGTGTAAGCCACAGAACAGAGAGGACGGCGGATGAAGGATACGTTGATCGGAGTGGATCTGGCAAAGAATGTTTTCCAGCTACACGGGGCGTCGATGACAGGCGATGTGAAGTACCGCAAGAAACTGTCTCGCGGGCAGTTCTTCAGGTTCATGTCAGAGCAGCCACCGGCACTTGTTGTTATGGAAGCCTGCGGCAGCGCCCATTACTGGGCGCGCGAGTTGGTGAAGCTGGGCCATGCAGTCAAGCTGATCGCGCCGCAATATGTGCGCCCGTTCGTGAAGCGGCAGAAGAACGACGCGACCGATGCCGAGGCAATCGTCATTGCGGCCCGTCAGCCTGAAATGCGCTTTGTCGAGCCTAAGACCGCTGATCAGCAAGCGCGGGCGGTTCTGTTTCGGGCGCGCGAGCGTATTGTTCACCAGCGAACGGAATTGGTGAACGTTCTGCGCGCCGTTCTCTACGAATATGGGCAGGTCATTCCGCAGGGGATTGGTCACATCAAGCGCATTGAGGCGATTGTCGAGAATGCTGAGATCGGCCTGCCCGAGCTTGTGCAGGAGGAATGCCGCGACCTTCTGGATCAGATCGGCGAGAAGACGGCCCGGATCGAAGAAAAGGCCAAGAAGCTCGCGGAACTGTCCCGGCAGAGTGAAACCGCGCGCCGGCTTCAGACCATGCCGGGTGTGGGGCCGCTGATCGCACTGGCCGTCGAAGCTTTCGCGCCAACGATGCAGAGCTTCCGATGCGGTCGGGACTTTGCTGCTTGGCTCGGCCTCGTTCCACGACAGTTCTCTTCTGGCGGGAAAGAAAGGCTCGGCCGGGTGTCGAAGGCTGGTCAGGCCGACATCCGCAGGCTCCTGATTCTCGGGGCAATGGCCCGCGTGAGTTGGGCGGGTCGCAAACCGCCAGCGCAAGGATCGTGGCTTTCGCGGATGCTCGCGAAGAAGCCGCGCATGCTGGTGGCGATCGCACTGGCGAACAAGATGGCTCGGAAAATATGGGCCATGCTGACGAAGCAGGAAGATTATCGAGACCCGGCTCTGGCTGTGGCGGCGTGACGAGAAACCACCGCGGATAACCAGGACTGGCAAGGAGGTGTGAGAAGTCGATGACCTGAATGGGCGCATGATCGAACAGATCTGGACCGGGAAAACCAGAAATTAACTGAGGGCATAGAGCTCGTTTGGCAGATTTGGACCCGATCCGCACATCACCATACCGGCCAGCGGCTTCTGAAAGTGCCGCAAATAAGGCCTGACAGAAGACCGCACTCGATCACACGTCAAAAAGGTCAGACACTACTTGCGCAACGGACGGCAACCACAGAAGTTAATGGGGCTCTGCCTCACTTTGTGTGGTTCATTCGCCGTTGGCGAGGGATGCCGCTATGTGCGGGTATGCGAACGAAAACAAAATGGTCCCCCGGCCCAGGGGCTAAAATACGGGGTGTCGCGCTCACTGATGATGACAGTTGGCCTGTTTCCGCTGCCGGACCGGCGTTCGGCATTTGCCCCGATTGCGGACGACGGACCCGAAGTCGGCATGGCTGGTCCAACCGCAGCCTTCAGAATCTGCCGGTCCAGGGCAAGACCGTGACGGTGAAGCCTCGGTTGAGCCGCTGGCGGTGCGCACATTAGAAATGTGAACGACAAACGTTCACCGACCGTCTGCCGACGATTGCTTCCCCTTATGCGCGCCGGACAAGGAGTCGCGGAGATTGTCGGTTTGCTCGGCCAGAACACCGGCGGCCGTCCCGGCGAGCGCTTGATGCGACGGCTAAGCATGCCGGTCAGCGACGACACTATCCTGCGGCAGCTGAAGCGAGATACCGCGATCGCTCACAGCAATGCCACCATTCGGGTCGTTGGCATCGATGACTGGAGCTGGCGGCGATCATGGCGCTACGGCACGATGATCGTGGACCTGGAGCGCCCATTCGGTTGTCGATATCCTGGATGACCCAAGCGTGGCGAGTGCGTCGCAATGGCTAGAGCGGCACCCTGCCGTCGAGATCGTGAGCCGAGAGCGATGCGGGCTCTATGCGCAAGCTGTTCGCGAGGGTGCACCGCAAGCGCGCCAGGTGGCTGATCGGTTCCATCTCATGCAGAATC
>NZ_JAMYLQ010000080.1:0-3232 GCF_040318115.1 Mesorhizobium sp. M1312
CGCGGTCTGACTGTTGAAGAACTGTCGCGCCTGGCTGTAGTGGTCGGCGAAGCTCTCTGCGCGCAGACGGACTTTCTGGCCTTCCGCCGCCTCGTCGAACGCCCGGAAACCGTGCTGCGGCGATTCCCGCGGGCCTTCGCCGAATGAATTCGGCTGGTAGTTCACGCGGCCGACCGGATTGCGCATCGCCATGTGGCCATCCTGCTGAAAGTGGTGGAACGGGCATTTGGGTGCGTTGATCGGGATATGGGTGAAGTTGGGGCTGCCGAGACGCTTCAGTTGCGTGTCCAGGTAGGAGAAGTTTCGACCCTGCAGCAGGGGATCGTTGGAAAAGTCGACGCCGGGCGGTACGTTCTGCGTCATGAACGCGACCTGCTCGGTCTCGGCGAAGAAATTGTCGGGCATACGATCGAGCACCAAGCGGCCGACCGGGACCGGCGCGAGGATTTCTTCCGGAATGATCTTGGTCGGATCCAGAACGTCGAAGTCAAAACTGTCCGCGAAGTCCTGATCGAAGAGCTGGAGGTTGAGCTCCCATTCCGGGAAATCACCAGACTGGATGGCATTCCAGAGGTCGGGTCGATGAAAATCGGGGTCAGCGCCGTTGATCTTGACCGCTTCGTTCCAAACGACTGACTGCATGCCGAGCTTCGGCTTCCAGATGAATTTGACAAAGGTGGATTCGTCCTTCGCATTGACAGCCGGAACGTGTGAACGCCGAATCCCTGCATGAACCGGAAGGACCGAGGTATCGCTCGATCCGACATGACCCACATGACCATATGCATCGATTCGGGCGTCAGGCTGATGAAGTCCCAGAAAGTGTCGTGTGCCGATTGCGCCTGCGGGAAGGCACGATCAGGCTCAGGCTTCACCGAATGAATGACGTCGGGAAACTTGATTGCGTCCTGAATAAAGAAGACCGGGATGCTGTTGCCGACGAGATCCCAATTGCCTTAGTTGGTGTAGAATTTGACGGCGAACCCACGCACGTCCCGCGCCAGGTCGAACGAGCCTTTCGAACCGGCCACCGTGGAGAACCGCACGAAGGCCGGCGTCTTCTCGCCGGCACGCTGGAAGATATCCGCGCGGGTGTAAGCCGCTAGCGATTCATAGGTCTCGAAGAAGCCGTGCGCGCCATAGCCGCGTGCATGCACGACGCGCTCGGGAATGCGCTCGTGATCGAAATGAAAAATCTTCTCACGGAAGTGGAAGTCTTCGATTAGTGACGGTCCGCGCTGGCCAATCTTTAAAGTATTCCGGTCATCGGCCACTGGGCCGCCTTGGGCGGTCGTCAGGATCTCGCTGTCGCCTTCGGCGGTCTGGTGAAGCTCGCCTCCGTTCCCCCGCACGAGCTTTTGATCATGGATCGTCGCGGGCTTGCCCGACGACTGTCTGGTTGTCTTGGCCATGCTTGAATTCCTTGAAAGGAGGGGGCGGCTTCAGGTCTCCCTCAATGCTGGGACACCCACTTAAGTTCCTGGTGGGTGTCACGTGGCCCGCATTTCGAAGAATAGCACTCGGCTGCCGGAACATCGGGCCCGCGCTCCGCCAGAGGCGCGGGCTTTTTCGTTGTCTGGGGGAACACGATCTCACGTGGATGGCCGACGGCGCGTTCGCCAAGATCCTTTCATCGGAACATGACGACTTCTCTTGGGCTGCCAAGCGCAATGAGCGCCGATGCCAGCAAGAGGCGAGGCGGCGCAATCAAGCTGCGTGATTTGCGCCATTGACGAGCACCCGAAATGCGGCCCCAATCGGGATTACGTGGTTTGTTGGGGATTCGCATGAACCGATTTCTCTATGTGATCGCCGACTTTGGCGCGGCTTGAATTGGAAGCAGCGGCGGCTGATCAAGAAGCTGAGCACGAGTGGGTCTCTGGCGCTTGATTACGCGCGGCCGCCAAGCGCAACGAAATGCGCCGGCAGCGGGAGTGCAGAAGCGCTGAGATCAGGCGATCCCGCAAAATCAATCGCGGCCCATCAGGACGCTTCTTGCACTTCCGCGACTTGTGGCGTCACGGGTGCAGAATTGATGACGTAGGTGTTCGAGGTCAAGTCGCTAGTAGATCGGATGATAATGCCGTCGTCTCTTAATCGCGCAAACGTCGTCCTTGCGATGCGCATCGGCTTGCCTTTGGCATCTGCGGCGGTGACTTTGTTCGACCAGGGTACGTGCGTGATGATGTCAACGCGCTTGAGAAAGCGCGTTTCCTTCTCAGTCAACTCGATCACGCCCGTTCCTCCATACCATTGGCAGCGTTTGGTTGGCCGGTAACGCGGATGATGCGAGTCCGTTCCAAGTATCCACGACACCAACCATGGTGGGGAGCCAGCGGGTCCGCCGGGCTTACTATGCGCTGAGCACCTCCGACGAGCGGAAGTCGGGTTGGTCATCGCGAGGCTCGGTCCGCAATGAAGGCTTAATTTGATCCCACCTGGAAACAGGCGCCGGAGGAACCTGGCAAGCAGGGGGTCACCGAGACCCCGGAGGCCAATGAAGGGCTTGGCGGGCTAGTCGGCGGCGCCGGCGTCGAAGTCGCGCGGCAGGCCGTCGACCAGGCCGCGGAAAAGACGTCGTGGATACCGGGGCTCGAATGGAGCTCCGGCATTCTTTCGGTGATCGCCGTCCTGCTCGTGCTCGGCGGTATCGCCTGGATCGCCTGGGGATGGTGGAAGAGCCGCGGCACCGACGAGGGCGCGCCCGATCTTCAGGTCTCAGGAACTGCCTTTGCGGTGCTCGTAGCATCTCGACGCCTTTAAAAAAGGGGAGTTAGCAAGACGGCTTCCTCGCGCCGGGCAACACGCCCGCCTCAGACGCCAGACCCGCTAACCACCAGCGAACGGTTTCACGAACTTGCAGCAATCCTAGCCGCCGGCCTGATGCGTCTCTGAGCCCGACAGTCAAGCAGACTATCTGCCGACTGCTGCTTCGATGGGGACATGCTGGTCAGCAAATTCCCGCCTATAAAAGCAAGTTCGCAGAAGCTTGCCGCGCCAAAATGTTGCGCACATTCGACACCTGCCAATGTCCATTGCGCGCTGTTCGAACGCCGCGGTTGTTCAGGGGCGATGGCCAGGCCACGCAGGCTGGTGATGCCCGACCGCTGAATGGAAGCGATGATCGGCAGCACGGTCTGGGCAAACCCGGTCGGCTTCTTCGATCGACATCTTCCGAGCCCTTCGCCGCAGCTTCGGCGGTGTTGGTCGGATTGCCGAGCTTTATTCCAGT
>NZ_JAMYLQ010000081.1:0-2989 GCF_040318115.1 Mesorhizobium sp. M1312
GGCAGATGATCGGAGGCGATCCGAGATAGCGATGTATGGTGCACTTCGAGGCTGGAAATCAGACTTGGTGGTTTGGCCAGAATCCAATCGAGCGCAAGCAAAGGGAATCGCGAAGGGAAACTGGGCAGCACAGTGTGGATTGGACCAAAATGCGGCAGTAGCGCCAGCCTGCTGGGCAACCAGTTCCAATTCAGAAATAGCTTCGCCGGCCGGCGCGTTTTGGCGCATTCCCATAGCCCATCCTGCTCAGATGCATCTGAGATAAGGAACCTTTTCCTCACTGATCAAGGCTCCCTTGACAATTTGTTCTTATTTCGTTCACTGCTGACTAAGGCAAAACTCAAGGTGTCTGGCGCAGGACGCGCCGCGCTACAACATTGCGCCCACGGAAGAAGTGCCGTTCGTCACGGCCGGCGAAAACGGGAACCACCGGCTTCGCCAAGGCCGGTGGTGGCTGGTGCCATGGTGGGCAAAGGAGATGCCGAAAGCGGCCATGTTCAATGGCCGAATTGAGAGCGTCGATTCGGCACCGCGTTCCGCGACGCCTTCAAATCCAAGCGCTGCCTCATTCCTGCTGACGGCTTCTACGAATGGACGATATCGCCCGCAGACAAAAAGCGAGATCCTTGGCATATCTTCCAGCCAGATCACGAGCCGTTCTCCTTCGCCGGCCTCTGGGCTTACAATTCCAAACTCGAAGTCACGAGCTGCACGATTATCACCGGGCCGGCTTCTGACCCAATGAAGCAGTTGCACGACCGGCAGCCTGTGATCCTCAAGCGTACGACGATTGGCTAGACCCGGGGACTTCAGCGGAAGCAGCAAAGCAGTTGCTCGATCTCAACCTGAATGGCCAACTGCAGTTCTACCGGGTGAGCCGGGATGTAAACGCGACCGTCAAGGACGGGAAGCCGAATGACAGCCCGCACATGATCAAACCGATTGCACTACTATGAGCGACGAGATCATCCGCCTTCCCGGTGTAATGGAGCCCGTCACTCGCCCCGGCATTCAGCACCATAGGTGCGAGCACCCCGGCTGCAGCAAGAATGCCGGATGGGGTTTCGCCAAGCCGCGGCAACCATCGCACTGGTTCTGTTTCGAGCACCGTGCCGAAGGCGAGCACTATCTTTGACGAGAAGAGCACATCAATGACACGCCTCAGCTTCACAGAAGAGCTTGAAGACGCTGCCGACCGGATTGCGGATGTCTGTCGCGCCGATCTCCAGATCATCCTTCGTAGGGCGGCGCTGATGCTCCGGAACGTAACCGGCATAGCTCTGTAGCCAAACGTCGATGAATCGCTCACGGCGCTTGCAGTTGAAATGGAAGTTTCCAAGTCCGACCTCATTCAGATCGTGCTGTGCGAGTGACTGGAGACGAACGCTTATTTGCCGGTCCAGACGATCGACGAGGGAAAGCGAGACGGTCGGCAGCGCGTAGCTGGGGCGCGACCGGGATGTAGAAGACCCGCCGCTACATTTGCGAAGCGACGGGACCCCCATGAGTGCCGTGCATTGGGGTGCCCGGCATTGCTGACCATGCAATTGCAGTGCCAGACGTATTGACCCATCGCGGGGCACATTATGACTTCTACACAGCGGATGACCGCCCATGTACTTCATTTGCATGTTTCAGTTACATTAGAACTAGCTCATATACATCCAGCCATGCGAGCTCCCCTAAGGCTCGCTGGTCAGGCCCGGCGGTCTCCCCCCTCGCAAGCCGCTGGGCCGCTCGAGCTTGCGCAACGGATGGCGCGGACTTCATGACCAGGATTGAAAGCGGGTCAATTAATATCGACTTCCTGGTAAAAAGTTTCGGGCCGGAACGCTTGCTCGTCTCGAGGGTTGGGATGCGGGAGATGCAGGCATGGCCAAGAAGCCGTCTATCGCTGGAATATTGCGGCTTACCTCTGAACAACTGAAGAGGATCCGGAAACGCGTCGCAAATGGCGGTCATGTGGACCAGATGCAAGAGGTCGATGCCCTGGTGGGCCTCGCTAAAGAAATGGCCGATCGGCAACTGGCCGGGTTAGAAAGCCCGGCAGATGAAAACGATGGTTCTGTGCAAGCCGGTGACGATGCAAAGGATTGAGCGTCGTCGATCGCCTGCTCACATTCCGCGATCACGGAATTACCCAAATCGCCAAGTTCGGTACTATCCGACCGGCGGACCCCAATCCGCCTGGCCGGCGCCCTCAGGCAAATCCACCCCAACGCCCCCCAAGCGGCGCCGGCCTTCCTTTAATCAGCAATCTTCGGTGGTCTTCTTCATTTGACCGGGGGCGGCGGCACTGGCATCCGTGTCCTGCTGACCAGGGGCGGCCTCCTGCGCGCTGCCGGTCTGCTGGCCAGGTGCGCAATCTTTGGCCGAGTTCGGATTCGTGCCGCTGGTGGTGGTGGTGTCAGTTCCCTGGTCGGTTGTGGTCGTTGTGGAGTTGGCTCCCTGATCAGTGCTAGGCGTGGTCGTGGTCGTCGTAGAGGTTCCGCCCGAAGTTCCGCTCGTCGTCTGGGCAAAGGAAAGCCCTGCGGAAAGCGCCAACACGGCGGAGGCCAAAAGGATTCGTTTCATGTTCTGTCTCCTGTTAAGCGCACGAACGCGCTCACAAACCAACCTGCGGACAAAAGGAATGTTCCAAGTAATGGTGCTCACCCTCTTAAACTTTCGCTGTGCCAAACGATGTTGTCGTACAGCGAAAAGCCCGCTGCGGGAGGGGGCCGGCAGCGGGCTTTCGCTTGGGGAATGTCTTCGCGGTTACATCATGAGGAAGCGACCGCTGCAGTTGTAATGCGTGATTTCTGCAACGGTTCCAAGTTTTTTGCGGAAGATGGTACCGCAGCAATTCTGCTGACTGAACTTCACTCGTCCCAGAAATCTTGCAGCGAGGCATGCCGAAGGTCTTCCTCGCCCCTGAGGTGCTTCACACGTGCCTTGATCCCCGGCTTGACCCACTGCGTTGCCGGCCGCTTTGGCATGTCCTTGGGCA
>NZ_JAMYLQ010000082.1:0-2830 GCF_040318115.1 Mesorhizobium sp. M1312
AATGGTTCGGATCGGCTTAAGCAACCAAATCCTACGTCATTTCAAGGCTTGCGCCACATCCACCAACCCCCATGAATTTTTCAGGTTAGGTTGATGCGGCGTGCCGCCGCCGTGAGGCCGCGCTCGCTCAGCAGCGCGTCGAGAACGACGAGAAGATTCACATCGAGCCCTTTGAAACGCATGTCTTAGCTATCCATAGCGTGGATGCATTTGATTGAAACAAACGATTTTACCAATTTTCCGGAATGTCGCATGGACTTGGCAGGACCTCACGTGCGCCGATCACTGCCTCTATCGCGTGGCGAGTCCCTTGAGAAGAGCCCGAAAGAGGAAATCTGTCGCGTGCGGTGGAGATTGTACTGGGAATGAGAGGCAGCGCTCCGATCATGTCGAACTCTCCGACGAATGGCGGACCGGTACAATAGTTGATCGCAATGGTCCGGAGCTATGAAACATCTCGATTACATATGAGGTGCCGAGTGAATACGCTGACAGCACCCACCGTCGCAGCGTTTAGCTGACGTTTGACGACGGTTCCTATCCATTTACACGCAGATTCTTGATGTGCTGGCGCAAAAGCGGGAGGCCGGCGACTTTTCTTCGTCATCGGGCTGACGCCGCAGAAGCCGGAACTCGTCCGGTTCCTATGGGCATTGGGCTTGGTCGGTCGCATAGGCTCTATGAGGGGCAATTTTGGCAACGCGACGCGACTCGGGTTTTGAACGACGCCGAAAACGCAAGCTGGAAAGGAACAAGATGGCAGATCAACTCGCCAACGAAATTATCGCCATGATCAAGAAGCGCGCCGCGTCGGAGGGCGGCATAGCGCCTGCCACGGGCGGCGAGATAACGGCTGCCACGGGACTGACTTCGCTCGGTATCGATTCACTGGGATTGGCGGACGTTCTCTGGGACCTGGAGCAGGCCTACGGCATCGAGATCGAGATGAATACGGCCGAGGCATGGTCGGATCTCCAGAATGTTGGGGACATGGTGGAAGCCGTGCGCAGCTTGCTCGCTAAGGGGGTGTGAATGGACAGGCGCGTCGTGGTTACTGGGATTGGCGGGATTTGCGGGCTTGGGACCAACGCCGCCGCCATTTGGAGAGAGATGCGAGAAGGCCGCTCCGCCATCGGCCCAATCGTCAACTCCGAGCTCCATGAATTGAGGGTCAGGATCGGTGCCGAGATCAAGGCGCTGCCCGAGCATGACATCGACGGCAAGCAACTCATCTCCATGGACCGCTTCAGCCTGCTCGCTGTGCTTGCGGCGCGCGAAGCCATGCGTCAGGCCGGACTTTCCTCCAAAGAGGGAAATAGCTATCGCTTCGGTGCGACCGTGGGCGTTGGCGGCTGCGGGTGGGATGCGATCGAGCAAACCTACCGCGCCATCCTTCTGGGCGGTAAGCGTGCCGCTCTCTTGACTGTACCCAAGGCGATGCCGGGTGCCGCTGCCGGCCAGGTCAGCATGAGTCTCGGCCTGCGCGGGCCGGTCTTCGGCGTCACGTCCGCCTGTTCCTCGGCAAACCATGCGATTGCCTGCGCGGTGGACCAGATCAGGCTCGGCCGGGCCGACGTGATGCTTGCCGGCGGCAGCGAAGCGCCGCTCATATGGGGTGTGCTGAAGGCATGGGAAGCGATCCGCGTGCTTTCGCCCGATACTTGCCGGCCATTCTCGGCCGATCGCCAGGGCCTGTCGCTTGGTGAAGGCGCCGGCATGGCGGTGCTGGAAAGCTACGAGCATGCCCTGGCTCGGGGCGCCACCATCCTTGCCGAAATTGCCGGTGCCGGCCTTTCCGCCGATGCGTCCGACATCGTCGCGCCGACTGTCGAGGGGCCGGAGGCAGCAATGCGGGCCTGCCTTGCCGATGCCAGGCTGGACGCCGAGGATGTCGACTATCTCAACGCGCACGGCACCGGCACCAAGGCCAACGACCAGATCGAGACGGCGGCGATCAAGCGCGTCTTCGGTCAGCACGCCTTCTCAATGTCCATTTCTTCTACCAAGTCCATGCACGCGCATTGCCTCGGCGCGTCCGGCGCGCTCGAGTTGATCGCCTGCGTGATGGCTATCCGCGAGAGCGTCGTGCCGCCGACTGCCAATTATCGTGAGCTGGACCCCGATTGCGATCTCGACGTCACGCCCAATGTGGCACGCGAGCGCAAGGTGCGCGTGGCACTGAGCAACTCCTTCGCCTTTGGCGGCACGAACGCGGTTCTGGCGTTCAGGCAGGTGTAGAAGCCATGAGAGATGCCTCCGGCAACATTATCTCTCGCATCCAGATGCTTGCCGGATAACTATTGTGAAGGGCGGGTCATTGACCGCCTCGGCGAATGCGGGAAGTGGCAGCGGAAGCTCGACGATCCGGGGTATCGTCTTTGCGAGATTCTTAACTGTTGAAGCGGCTTGGACGTACCGCCGCCCCGTAAAAGGTAAGCGAGGCCCTGCGGGCTCGGCTTGAGGGTACACGACAATGTCTGGAAGCCGCAGGGTCGGCTCTGCGCCCGTTATAGTCGCCTGAGTGCTGCCGGCAAGAAGCCACCGGTGGTCATGGCCGAGATCGTGCATGAGATGGCCCCTTCTTGTGGACCATCGGGCGAGAGGTTTCACCATCATAGCGGTCTCGAACCAACGTGCGGCACAGCGCCGGGGGCGGAGCCACGGTGGGGAACTCCCGTCGGTGGTTATGTGGCCGAGCCAGTCCGCGCGGCGCCCTCTCCGATAGGGTTAGAAGGGTTCAGCTAGCCGCCTTGATGCACGGCGATAAGCTTTTGACGGCCTGAAGCGACGCTGTGGTCGCCGTTGCGGTGCTTTTCCACGCGCCTCGTCA
>NZ_JAMYLQ010000083.1:0-2635 GCF_040318115.1 Mesorhizobium sp. M1312
CAGAGGCCGGAATATTTCGCCGGGTTCTGGCGGCCTTGGTCCGCCACCTTCCGGTTGAGTCTCAGCTTTAGCCAGACCCACATAGATAGCATAGGTGCTAACGGCGGGATCGACGCGGCGTTCTTGCCGCGTCGGGTACGGCATACCTGAAGAACGGCGCCGTGCATGTGCCAAGCACAGCGCCCGGGTTGGCTCGCGGGACCTATCGGGTCATCGCCTGGGATACCGCGGCCGGCAGGCAAACGGCGGAATGGCAAGCGAATTCCGACGGCTGGCTGAAACTTGATGTGCCGCCGTTCTCTGCCGATGTCGCGCTTGCCATTCGCCTAACCTGAGCAGGATGGAGACTGCGCCTGAAGGTATTCATTTGCTCGCGATCTGACTTGTCATTGCCCAAGGTCTTTGCAACTTCGTCGCCAATGCCGATGTCAGTGATCTGCGCCAAGCGAAGTTGCGCGGAGATCTCACGAGATCTGCGCATTAGGTGTTGCGCTCGCCCGAACGCGACTGCTTGTTGGCTGCATCGGCCGATCCGCCCAGCGTGTCGGCGACCGTGGCACCTCGCGCACCCATCGGCTGCTGCGCACCTGTGGTGGTGTCATTGGCTGTCTGGTGCTCCATCTCGGCATTCAGCTCCGCCCCCACAATCAGCACAATCACAGAGATCCAGGTCCACATCATCAAGCCGATGACTGCCCCCAGGGCTCCATACGTGGCATTATAGTCGGCGAAGTTCTCAAGATAATAGGAGAACCCTATCGAGACTGCGATCCAGACCACAGCCGCGAGGAAGGCGCCCCATGTCGCCCATTGCCACTTTGCCCTTTCGCGGCTGGGGCCGTAGCGGTAGATCAGCGTGATCCCGAGACCGACCATGATCAGCATTATCGGCCACCGAAAGATCCGCACAAGGGCTTCGGTCCAGCCGCCGAGGTTCAGCAGCGCAAGCATGGCCGGCACGACCCCCACCGATACGACAAAGCCGATACCAACAAGGATGGCGCCAAGTGTGAAGCCCAAGGCCAGAAGATTCAGGTGGATAAAGCCGCGCTTTTCACGCTCCTCGTAGGCGATGTTCATGGCTTCGAATAGCGTCTTGATGCCGTTGCTGGCGCTCCACAGTGCGACGGCAAGGCCGAAGATGAAGCCGAAGCTGAGCGCACCAGTGTCCTGGGCGGCCAAGGACCTAAGCTGTGATCTGATAACGTCCAAACCCCCCGAAGGAAGTACGCCGCCGAGGAATGAAATGTGCTCAGCGATGGTCTGAGGATCGGCGACAAAACCGTAGAAGGACACGAACGCGGCAAGCGCTGGAAAGAGGGCAAGGAGCAGATAGAATGCGGCCCCGGCCGCGATCAGCATAACACGGTCCTCGTTTACTTCAGCAAAGACCCGCCACAGCACGTCCTTCCAGCCACGGCTGGGAATCTGTGACGGCCATTCGGCATTGCGTCCGCGGCCCCGTTCGGCCCGCCGCTCAAGTTGCACTTGGTTATCGTAAGCGTCGTCGGTGGTCTTCTTCGACATGGCTGCCCGACCCGGAGCATCTTCTTCGCGGGGCAAACGTATGAAAGCGCCAAAGGATGCAGGCATCTGTCGGCCCTTAGCCGCGGCCTGCGCCGTATTTAGTCAGGTTGCCGAGCTTCATTCCACTGGTCTTACGAGAGGCGAGTGCGTTCCCACCCAGGAGCGCTTGGCCCGCCATCGGTAGTGTTGGGGGCATGCCTTCCCAAGGCGCCGAAAGGCTCAGCCCACGTTGTCCGTGCTGTTCGGATCGATCTTCGTCAGTCGCTCTCTGGCATCGATCACGCGCCTCTGCTCGGCCCTTATTCGGCCGCACAATGCGAGATTGAGGGCGACGCCACCGTCCTCGTCCAGCAACTCATTCGCGCGCTCTCGGCTCGTTTTATTCCCGCGTCCTTTGCGGTTGCGGTCCCTTGATGGTAGTTAACCGGCGTCGATCCCGTTTGTTCCGGCCGCGCCGGTGGCTATTTCTCGCTTATAAAAGAGTAGGGATTGCCGCGCGAGAACGTTGCGCACGTTCGCGACTTGCCATTGGCCGTTGCGCTCTGTTCGAACGCCTCGATGTTCAGAGCGATTGCCAGTCCGCGTAGGCTGGTGATGCCCGACCGCTGAATGGAGGCGATGATTGGCAGCACGGACTGGGCAAACCGGTCGGCTTCTTCGATCGACATCTTCCGACCTTTCGCCGCAGCTTCGGCGGTGTTGGTCGGATTGCCGAGCTTTATGCTCGTCCTGCGTGAGGCGAGGGCGGCTTTTGTCCGTTCCGAGATCAACCGCCGTTCTTTCTCTGCCAACGCGGCGTAAATGTGCAGCATAAACGGGTCGGCGTCAGCGCCGAGTTCGGCGACGATGAACGGAACGCGCTGGACCATCAGTCCGGCAATGAAGGCGACATCACGAGAGAGCGATCGAGCTTGGCCTCGGCCAGAACGCAATCTCGCGACGATCGTTCACGTCAGTGTGGATTACAGGTGCGGCTGTGCAGGCACTATCGAGCTCGGCCCTGGCCAAGCTAGCTGCGCCCCTTCACTAGGACGTACCGATGCAGAACAAGTCCCTAGCAGCCACTGGCTTTCTCTGCCTGGGCGTTCTCGTCTTCTCACTGCAGGAC
>NZ_JAMYLQ010000084.1:0-2565 GCF_040318115.1 Mesorhizobium sp. M1312
CCGGCGAGGGCCGCCTTGCGCGAGCAAGTTACGATAGCGAGGCTGCGCTCTTAAGGTCGTCCTTACGAGCGTAGTTAGCAGCACAGCATGAGCCATGTGACGTTATTGACCGGGCCGGAGCGGCGGCGTCGTTGGAGTGAAGCGGATCAGCGCCGGATACTGGCCGCGGCATTCGCGCCCGGGGCCACAGTGGTGGCGGTGGCGCGTCAGTACGATGTCGCGACCAGCCTGATCTATAAGTGGCGCCGCGCGGTGAGAGCCCGCGAGACGGGCTTTGCCGAAGTTGTCGTGGCTCCCGATGAGACTGTCGCCGTTTCGCGGCCGGCGGCATCCCCAGCGGTGATCGAGCTGGAGATCGCCGGCAAGGTGCGGTTGCGGATTCCACTGAGCACACCGCCGACACTGGCGGCGGCGACGGTGAAGGCGCTGGGTGTTTCATGATCCCGGTCCCGAGCCAAGTGCGGATCTGGTTGGCGGTCGGCCGGACCGATATGCGTCGCGGGATGCAAGGCCTCGCTCTGCAGGTTCAGGAGACGCTGGGCCGGGATCCGCATGCCGGCGATCTTTATGTCTTCCGCGGCCGCAGCGGCAATCTGATCAAGATCATCTGGCATGATGGGCTCGGCATGTCACTGTATGCAAAACGGCTCGAGAAGGGCCGGTTTCTATGGCCGTCGCCGGCGGACGGTACGGTTTCCATATCACCGGCGCAGCTCGCCTACCTGCTCGACGGCATCGATTGGCGCAACCCGCGTCACACGTTCCGCCCCCAGCGCGCGGGCTGAGTTTTTCTTTGAGTTTGCGGCATTTTCCGCGAGTCAGCGGACGCATTTTATGATTCACTCCAGGGCATGGTTGCCACCGCCCAGGATGCCGTTCCGGACGATATCGGCGCGCTGAGAGCAGCGCTGACCGCGGCGCTGGCCAGAGCCGAAGACGAGGCGGCGCGCGCTGCGCTGGTCGAGGCCGAACTGGCAGTCGCCAGGGCCAAGGCATCGGATGATGCGGCGCTGATCGCGCATCAGCATCTGACGATCCGGAAGCTGCAGCGGGCGCTGCATGGTCAGAGTTCTGAACGCTCAGCCCGCCTGCACGACCAAATGGAGCTCACCTTCGAGGAGCTCGAGAGCACGGCGACGGAAGACGAGATCGCCGCCGAACAGGCCGCGGCCCGGACCACCGAGGTGGCGCCTTTTGTGCGCAAACGACCGGCGCGCCAGCCATTTCCCGAGCATCTGCCGCGCGAACGCATGGTCGAGCCGGCGCCGACCGCTTGCCACTGCTGCGGCGGTCATCGGCTGCGCAAGCTGGGTGAGGACATCACCGAGACGCTGGAGGTGGTGCCGCGGCAATGGAAGGTGATCCAACATGTGCGGGAGAAGTTCACCTGCCGCGACTGCGAGGCGATCAGCCAGGCTCCGGCGCCGTTCCACGCCACCCCGCGCGGCTGGGCCGGTCCCGGCCTGCTGGCGATGATCCTGTTCGAGAAGTTCGGACAGCATCAGCCGCTCAACCGCCAGGCCGAACGCTATGCCCGCGAAGGTGTGCCGCTCAGCCTGTCGACGCTCGCCGACCAGGTCGGCGCCGGCGCCGCGGCGCTGATGCCGCTGTTCAAGCGGCTCGAAGCCCATGTGCTGGCCGCTTCACGTCTGCACGGCGACGACACGACGGTGCCAGTCCTGGCCAAGGGCAAGACTGATACCGGCCGATTATGGACGTATGTGCGCGATGACCGACCGTTCGGCGGCGCCGATCCGCCGGCGGCGGTGTTCTATTATTCCCGCGATCGTCGAGGGGAACATCCCGCGGCGCATCTCGCCGGCTGGAGCGGCATTCTGCAGGCCGATGCCTTTGGCGGTTATGGCGAGCTCTATGCGACGGGTCGTCAGCCGACGCCTGTTCTGGAAGCCAGCTGTTGGGCTCACAGCCGGCGCAAAGTGTTCGAGCTGGCTGATATCGAAGCGGCGGTGCGCAAGAAGGCGCGCGGCGACAAGCCCAACCTGGTCTACCCGCTAGCGGTTGAAGCCGTGAAGCGCATCGATGCCCTGTTCGATATCGAGCGCGCGATCAACGGCCTGTCGCCGGCCCAACGCCACGCCGTGCGCCAGGAGCGGAGCGTGCCGCTGGTCACCAAGCTCGAGCGCTGGATGATCGAGACGCGCGACAAGCTCTCGCGCGGGCACGACCTGACCAAGGCCTTCAACTACATGCTGCGCCGCTGGTCATCCTTCACCCGGTTCCTCGACGATGGCCGGATTTGCCTATCGAACAATGCAGCCGAGCGAGCCCTGCGCGGCATCGCTCTCGGCAGAAAGTCCTGGCTGTTCTGCGGTTCCGATCGCGGCGGACAGCGCGCTGCCGTTCTCTACAGCCTGATCGTCAGCGCCAAGATGAACGATATCGACCCTCAGGTCTGGCTCGCCAACGTCCTCGCCCGACTGCCCGCCTATCCGGCCCATCGGATCGATGATTTGCTGCCGTGGAATTGGAGATCCGCAAAACTGCGGCCCCAACCAGCGGCGGCCTGATCATGCAGCGCAATAAGGTGCATCACGTCTACACCGT
>NZ_JAMYLQ010000085.1:0-2527 GCF_040318115.1 Mesorhizobium sp. M1312
CCAGTGGCGAGCCACACCTTCACACCGCTCGGGACCGGGATCATCGCCGCTCCAGAACATCGAGGATCCGGCCGAGCGCCTCGCTATCGATATCACTCTCGACCCGCAGGCGACGGGCGCCGCCAAGCTCGATGGTCACCGTGCTGCTCTTCTTGCGCGATCGCGACATCGGTGGTTGCTGCGCAGGCGGTTGCGGCGCCGGCCGCGCCTCGACGACTTCCGCCGCAACGAGCTGTGGCACGGTCGGCGCGGAGATCTGGCAGAGCTCCTTGCGCCACCGGAAAAGCTGGCTCACATGAATGCCAGCCGATCGCGCGATCTCGGAAACACTGGCCCCAGGCTCAAACGTCGCGGCGACCAGCCGCTCCTTCTCCTCCCGAGACCAGCGCCGGCGCCGCTCGACCGACGTGATCACTTCGATCTGATGCTTCGTCACAGGGCTACTCCTAGTGCTTGCACTAGGACTTGCACCCTTCAGCCTACCTCAGCAAGGCGGCCGTCACCGAGGGGAAACGCAGTAAATGAAATTCGGCGTCACCGAGCGTTTCTCGGACCAGATAGGGCAAGATTGCCGCCCAAGAAGACAGTATGGTCCCCAGAATCCCGAAAATCGCGGACAGCGTCAAGCTGGTCCGCGGTCCAGTACTCGTCGTGTCCAACAGCTACCAGGGCAAGAGCCCTGTGGAGAAACTGCTTACGCTGTGTTCGGCCAAATCGGATGTGAGGGCCTATTGCTTGACGCGATCCCCATTTGGATCAAAAAACGCGCGAAGCGATGCGTCGGCTGCGTAGAGGCTACCGGCTATTTCGATTTCCCACCGACTGCTTTCTACGAATTCCTTGGTGACACCGGCGGCGTGGGTTATATAACCAATCCCGAGCGACGTGCCGAGCGTAAAGCTCTTCGCACCGGAGGAAATATAACCAATTATTTTACCATCGCAACGAATCGGCTCTTCATGGAATAGAACCGGTTTCGGATCGCGAAGCTTGAAGGAAACTAGCCGTTTCTTTAGTATCCCGCTACTTTTCTGAGCGGCGACTGCCTCCTTACCGACAAAGCCACCCTCCTTATTCCAATCAATCGTAAATCCTAGGCCGGCCTCGAGCAATGTGTCGACTGGAGTGAGATCAAGTTGATATTCCCGATAAGCCCGTTCGCACCGCAGATGTTCAAGCGCATGATATCCAGCAGCCATGAGACCATACGCCTGGCCGGCATCCCAAAGAACATCGAAAACATGCTGCGCCATCTCCGTCGGAATATGAAGTTCCCACCCAAGCTCCCCAATAAACGTCAGCCTGTTGGCTATCACCCGAGCATAACCGACATCAATTTCCTGACTGGTTGCGAATGGGAACGCTGAATTTGCCAGATCTGCATCGGTAACTTGAGACAGAATCTCGCGCGATTTCGGACCCTGTAATGACAGGACCGCATATGCCGAGGTGACATCCGTGATCGTGACATTCAATTCATCTGTGATATGCCGGCTAATCCATGCCTTATCTCTGGGATGGACGGTGGACGAGGAAATGATGAGAAACTCTGTTTGCGATAGGCGGTTCACTGTTATGTCCGTCTCTATCCCCCCTTTCTCATTAAGCATATGAGTATAGACGAGCTTCCCGATTGGTACATCCACATTCCCCGCGCAAAGCCACTGTAGGAAGCGACATGCATCGCGACCTTGCACCAAATGCTTGCCGAATGAGCTCTGATCTACCAAGATGGCGCCGTTGCGGGCTGCCTTGCACTCTTGACTGGTATATTTGAACCAGTTCGGCTCGTCGTAGGAATAGACGTTTTTGGTCGATTGTCCCTCACCAGCGAACCACATCGGACGCTCCCAGCCCATTCCTTCGCCAAAGCTGGCCCCAAGCTTCGCCCAGCGGTCGTGAAGCGGACTTTTTCGAACACCGCGGGACGTCTCCGGCTGGTGAGAGGGCCAGTGTATCTTGTAGTGGAGGCCCAGCACTTCGGCCGTGCGATCATGCAAATATCGTTTGTTGATCTGGAAGGGGTGAAACCGCGCGACATCGACGGAGCTGATATCCATCTGCGGCTGGCCCGCGATGATCCACTCCGCCAGAGCTCGTCCGGTTCCAGCGGCAGCCTCGATGCCCCCAGAGTTATAGCCAGCTGACACGAAGAGGTTCCTTAGGCCGGGAATTTCCCCAATCATAAACAGGAGGTCGGGCGTGAAACTTTCGGGACCATTGAAAAACTTGGCAATACCGGCTTTCGCCAGATCAGGAACTATCTCTATCGCTTTCGTCATCGGCAACTCAAAGTGCTCCCAATCTTCCGGAAGCTCGATGAACGCCGTATCTTTCGGAAGTCTGTCCATCGGAAGCGGCTTCCCCCAAGGCTCTAGCGCACCCACGAGCAACTTCCTTGTGTCTTCTTTCAAGTAGATGTAGCCATCTGTATCGCGCAGGACCGGCAAATTCGGCGTTACAAAATCCAACGGCTCGGTAACAACATAGAAATGCTCAGCCGCATAAAGAGGAATACGCACACCCA
>NZ_JAMYLQ010000086.1:0-2423 GCF_040318115.1 Mesorhizobium sp. M1312
GCTTGACTGTCGCGCCCGAAGACGCATGACGCCGGCGGCCAGAATGCTGGCGATTTCCGCGAGGCGCTCGGCGGAGCTCATCCGATCGGGAGACAGGGCATTCATGGGACTTCGCTCGAAGCGCGGGCCTTCAGCCGCAGCCCTCTGATTGCCCGCCTCTGTGCCGTTCGCAGCGCCAGGTATCCACGGGCTTGCAACTCCTGAACGAAAGCGCGCTGGGATCCTTCCTGTTCTGACTGTTCGCGCGCCCAGCTTGACCAAAACCGGTAAAGCTCTGTGCTGCCGATGGAATATCCGACATCGATTTCGCAGCAGCTGACAATGAAGCGTCCTACCGCGTCCTGGTTCTCAAAGTAGAGCTCAGACAGCTCCCTTACGGATGCCGGCGGGCACAGCCCGGTCTCTTGCCAGGCGAGGCAGCCCTGGACCGCCCACGCGAGAATTCCGTCCCTTTCGGCCAGCAGTTTTTCTGTGAGATGCATATCGCGCTCGGCCGCGGAAATCTTCCGGCGAAAAGGAATAATGTGCAGGCGCCGCCTGACAGCCTCGTCGACTCCGTCCAGCACCGGCATCTGGTTTCCGGTGATGATCAGCTTGAACTGCGGTGTGAAGGTCGAGAAATCCTGCCGCATGAGGCGGGCCGCGATCTGGTCACCGCCAGTCAGCGATTTCATGCGGCTCTCGGCAAACCGGGATCGCCTTTCGACCTCGGGTACGAGCACCAGCCGGACATATCTGAGCGCAGCCAGCTCGGTCGGATGGCGGGTCATGTTCGTCGCAGTGAGGAGGTCCGAACCCGACGCGACGGCGTAATCGCCGAGGATCGTCCGCAACACGTTCGTGAACACCGACTTGCCGTTGCTGCCGGAGCCGAGGAGAAAGAACATGGCGTGCTCGCGTGTCGACCCGGTCAGGCAATAACCGGCAACGCGCTGCAGGTAGCCCTGCAGGTCAGCGTCTCGGTCCGTGATGCTGTCCAGGAGTCCCGCCACCGCGGGGCAAGCCCCTCGGCAGAAGCCGCCGCCATCCTGGTCATCAGAAGGTCAGGATCGTGGGTGTGGATTTCGCCGGTGACGAGATCGACCGCTCCGCTGGGTGTGTTCAGGAGCCATGGGTTGGCATCCCACCTTTCATCATCGACCATCAGCCGGGCGTCCGAGCGAGCCAGCGCCTCCACGGCCATCACCTTGGCCGCGGACGCAATCCGAACGGCCCCGGCGCTGTCGCTAGCTGCAGCTGCTGCGTTCCGGCAAGTTCGACGAATGGACTCCCGGACCGTACAGCGGTCCGAGCGCCACCTGCTTCCGTCCCAGATCATCCAGTGACCTGTAGCAAGGGACAGGCGCACATAGCTCTCATTGGCTTCCGCGAACTCAAGAGCCAGGGCGTCGTCGCTCGTCGAAGGGGCCCCCCCCGAGAGCGACACGGTTTTTGGCCGCCCCGCCATCACGCGTCACGCTCTTCATGCGGCTCCGGTTCGGACGGAGAGACCCGGGAGGCCAGTTCGTATTCGACTATGTCCTGGGCCGCGTAAGTTATTCGGCCCCCCAGCCGCAGATAGGCTGGTCCGGCACCCTTCTGCCGCCATCGTTGAAGTGTCCGTCTGCTGATGCCCCACCGTACCGCGAGTGAGCTTTCATCGAGATGGGAATGCATGCCCTGCGCCGCCTTCTGTTGCCTTCGCTGCGCAGAACCTGCCCTCAAACGACGCCGATACAAAAACCGGCCAACAGCGGCCAGTTTCTTTACCGTCAGTTTACCCTAACCTTTTGATTTTCGGGATCATTGAATGCTTCCGGCCACGACCCGCGCGTCCGGATATACTTGCGTGGATGGCACCAGCGAAACCGCCATGGCTGTTTTACCCCGGCGACGAGGATTCCCGCGAGGGCGACTTCGGGATATGATTCGAGACCTCTGTGGGAAAAACTCGATCCGGCGGACGGGCTGCCTGCCTGGGAGGCTCTGTTTCACTTCGTAGATCGCGATCGGGCGGCCGAGCTTTTTGAGCTCGACCTCTGTGGCTACAGAGATCTGTCCAACGTCGACCCGCTGTGGTGGCCGGACGAGCGTCGCGAATTCGATAAACAGAATTTTCGTCACCGGCATCGACTCATGAGCCTCAACGCTGAGCTTTTGGGAAAGCTGCGGAGGGGTGAACTCGTGGCCTACGGCTACAGCAACCAGGCTCCCCTGGACGCCCCGCGGCGTCTCATTGCGGCCGAGCGCTGGCAGGAACTCGAACTCGACGCAAAGTCATCGACCGCCTCAGGTCCAGGCATCGAGGTGACGCAGCTCCGCATCTATTTGCCTGGTTCAGCTGGGAGGAGAAGGCCAGATCCAGCACGCAAGAGCCATTCACCGTCAGCCCTTCGCAAGTGGTATGTCGAGCGATTGGAACTCTGCGCTCGAGCAGGCAGGCT
>NZ_JAMYLQ010000087.1:0-1992 GCF_040318115.1 Mesorhizobium sp. M1312
CACCCCGCCAACCGCCAACGCCCCCGGTCGCGTGGGCCCGGACATGTGTAAACCCGCCAGCGGCAGCGGCCCCGCGGCTTGGGGGGCGATGGGCCGCTGGGCCTGACCAGCGAGCCTTCGGGGGGGGCGCTCACCTGCTGGCGGATACATACGCTCAACCTATGGAGTCGAAACGTTCGTTCGAAGTACGTTGCGCCAATTCCGCTGTGTAGAAGCCATAATGTGCCCCGCATTGGGTCAATACGTCTGGCACCGCAATTGCATCGTCAGGTATGGGGGATGGGGTGGAGGCCCGTCGCTTCGCAGATGTAGCGGCGGGCCTTCTACATACAGGTCTCGTCCCAGCCTACGCGCGGCCGTCCGTTTCGCGCGCCGGTCCCTGCGCTCTTGTCTGATCGCTTTTCGAAGCTGGGAATAGCCGATCGTCGTCAGATGCCATGTATGTAGTTGATCGGACCGCTCCCAAACCGGGCTGTCATCGCTCGGGTATTCATAGGGAACGTCCAGGCTGTTCGCTTTCCGCAAAAGCCTCCGCGTCTTATCGCCTCGATCTTGTCAACGTACAACGAAGTTTCCCGGTGACGCCGGTCTTCAATTTTCGCGCGATCGTCGCTCGTCTCAGCATCCGCGAGTTCAATCTCGCAGGCGCGGTCAAGTTGGCCGATTTTGCGCCGGCTCCGGCGGATCTCCACTGCCTCTCTGATTTGTAGTGGAATCCACATAACCGACCCTCAAAATTGATCTGAGTTTCTCTTTGGCCGCCAGGCCTGTCGAGGCCGGGTCCCTTGGTGATGGTGCGAACCGGGTCAACTGTAGCCCCGTTGACCTCGATCTTGCCCACCTCAACGAACGTACCTCCCGTTAGTCCGCCTCATTTGATTTGCCACCAAACCACCGAAGGCCATCATGGGCAAGGCGCTGGTCATCGGCATGCCGCAGCAGAGTGATGCTTCTGGCGCGGCAGAACGTCCTGCTGCATAGTTCCTCGATCGGAACCAGGACCGATCGCTATGAACTGGGGTATAGAGGATTTCACGGCTGCGGCCGCGCTACTTGCCGCTGCATGGATTGGAATTGCACTGGTTCGACGCAATGTCCATGGGAGGATACTTCGCCCCACATTGTTAGTCTGCGTGGTGCTGGTCGTGCTGATGATCTGGGCTCACCTGGCCGTGGGAATCGTCTGACCCGCAACCGCCAACGCCGGCGAGTAGAAAGAGTTCATCAACAAAGACCTCGCCGCGCAATTCGAAGCGCCGGCGGATGAACTCGTGAAGGTCGCCGACAACGGTGAGAATCCCTTCGATGCCGCCGATCCCGCCAAGATCGCGGCGGAGTAGCAGATGTCAGTTCAGGATCTTCGCTTCCTTGGCGGCGCTGAGAAAGGCCACTCGGGCTACCTCAGGGGCGCTGCCGCCGCCGAGCACCTTCATGCACGCCATACGTGCCTGAATGCGGCGAGCGGTTTCTCCGATGGGCCACTCGTAGAGCAGCATTTCGGCGGCTTCGCGGGTGCTCGAAACACTGACTTTGTTCGAGGCCAGCCATACGGTCACGGGCTTTTGAAACGTGCCGACGTCTCGTTCGCTGGTCATAAACAGGTCTCCTTCCGAAACCCCCGCGTGATCTTACAGGCGAAACCTCCATTCCGCGGCGTCACGTTTGTCCCGGTCGACTCACACTCTGTGAAGAATGTTCCTGCAACCGGCATCCTATGTGGGGCCTTGGTGATCACCGCTCGTTATGCCCGGAAGCCGCGCCAAGATGTTTCGCACATTCGAGACCTGCCATTGTCCATTGCGCGCTGTCCGAACACCGCGCGATGCCGCCGTGCACCAGCAATGACTGGTTCGGGTCAAGAGCTTGAATACGAGAAATGCGCTAACTGTGACGGCGGTGGTCACGGTGCTCGAGTGTCAGCAGATGTGGTAAGGTTGAGTGTCGGCGAGTAGCAGAGGTCCAGCAACAATGACTTTGAGGCGAACCAGAGCT
>NZ_JAMYLQ010000088.1:0-1779 GCF_040318115.1 Mesorhizobium sp. M1312
TTGTCAGTCCCGGCGCCGATGCAGCGCTGCTGAAGAACCTTCAGGCAGCGATCGAGAAGGAAGGCGCCGTGATGGAGGTCATAGCGCCCAAGGTGGGCGGCGTCGAGGCGGCGGATGGAAGTCTCATCGCTGCAAAGCACATGATCGACGGCGGGCCATCGGTCCTGTTCGACGCAGTAGCGCTGATCCTCTCCGAGGAAGGAGCGGAGCGCCTGACGGGTGAGGCCGCCGCGCGCGATTTCGTTGCCGACGCTTTTGCCCATTGCAAATTCATCGGCTTCACGTCGGGCGCCGTACCGCTGCTGCAGAAGGCTGGCGTCGATCCGGAAGCCGATGAAGGCATGATTGGTCTCGATGATCCCAAGGCGATTACCGGTTTTATCGAGGGCTGCCGCAAGCTGCGTCTCTGGAGCCGGGAAATGGCCGTCAAATTGTAGGGATGGTGACGGAGTTTCTCATGCAGATCATTCGAACCGAAGTTACCCAGGCAACCGCCCCGACCGGACAGCCCATCCTGCGCGTGATCTTCTGCGGCGAAGGCGGTGACTGCGTTACCGTCGACATGGCAGGCGTTGACGGCGGAAACAACGAGGCCGCTATCAATCGAGCGAAGGCGGTCCTGGTCCAGACCGCGACCTTCGATTTGGCTGTGAACGACTATGATGCCCGAAGCAATGAATTTTGACGAAGTCGCCGTCACAGCGGCGAATGACGAAAACGGCGGGCTCTACATCTTCGAGTATCGCGACGGCGGACGCGGCCGTCAGGTTCCTCCGTCCAGGATGCCAACTTTAGAGGCTGCGCGGGAGGAAGCGGTTCGATGCGCTATCGATCTTCTGGTCGACCTTCAGCCGGGCACGGACGATCTTTCAGGTTGGCTCGTGCGCCTGCGCGACGAGAACGGCGAACTGCTGTACGCCATCGACGTGCAGGAGGCGGAAGCGGCCCGCCTGACAAGAACATGAACCGGCAACGGCTAAAGGCAGATTGGCAGAGATGCGAGGCTACGGCGGGACCTCCCGGGCTATGCCCGCGCTCGGATAGAGACTATGCATCACCCGACCGCGGCCGCGGCTGATCATGGCCGCCCTAGGCCTGGTACACGGTCCGCTTGGTGAGAATTCCCTACATCTTTGCGTTGACATGCAGCGCCTGTTCGCGCCGGGCGGGCCTTGGGCCGTGCCGTGGGCGCAAAACGTGCTGCCGGTCATCGAGGAATTGACCGCAAGACATCCGCAGCAAACGCTGTTCACACGTTTTGTTCCGGCCGCTCGGCCAGGCGAAGGACCGGGCATGTGGGCGCGGTATTATCGGCGTTGGGCCGAGGTCACCCTTGCCAACATCGATGCCGGCCTCGTCGACCTAATGCCTTCTCTGGCGCGGTTCGTGCCGCCGGCAAGAACGCTCGACAAGCAGTCTATTCGCCGTGGACTGAAGGCCGGCTCGACGCGATGCTCAATGGGTCAGGGATCGACACGCTGGTCATCACCGGCGGCGAAACCGATGTCTGCGTGCTTGCCACGGTCCTCGACGCCATCGACCGTGGTTTTCGTGTCGTCCTTGCGACCGATGCCATCTGCAGTTCGGTCGACCAGACGCATGACGCACTGTTGGAGCTCTACCGCTCTCGCTTCAGCGAGCAAGTCGAGGCGGTGAGGATTGAAGAGGTTCTGGAGAACTGGCGCTAGCCGAAGGTTCCGCGGGAGACAAGATCATGAGAACCATATTTCGGGACAACGGGCTTACGATCGCCCTGGTGGCGATGTTCCTGTTCAGCGC
>NZ_JAMYLQ010000089.1:0-1731 GCF_040318115.1 Mesorhizobium sp. M1312
TGTGCTGCTAACTACGCTCGTAAGGACGACCTTAAGAGCGCAGCCTCGCTATCGTAACTTGCTCGCGCAAGGCGGCCCTCGCCGGCTTCCGATTACCCACATCGTCGGCTTGACCCAATGGAGATGCCGAAGGCGATATCGTGCAAGCGGGTCATGCCGCGCCAGACGACCATGTTGCCGGGAGGCGGATCATGTTTGCGGGCGAGATAGCCGCCAAGCATGGCGATTTGCAGTAGGTAAGCGGCGAGCGTGGGCCGTTGGAGGCGTGGCCGCGTTCGGGACGCGTCGATCCGGTTGAGCGCAGTGATCTCGGCGAAGGTGAGAACGCTGTCGGGCGCGGCGTCTGGCTTGGCGCGCGCCGACATTGTGACGAAGAATATGCGCCAGCTGACCACCGCGATGAGAGCGAGGAACTTCGCCAGCCTCTCGGCGGTCTCGAGCCTCGCCTCCTCGGCACGGCAGCCGGACTTCATGACCTTATGGAACACCTCCGCCTTCCAGCGCAGGGCATACCAGCCGAGCTTCTCAACCGCCGCGGAGAGATCGCCGACCGGCAAGTTGGTCACCAGCTTCCAGTCGATCGGCTCGCGGCCGGGCGGCGGATCCTCTTCGAGGGCGTGGATGTAAGTCAGAACCTGCGGACTGTAGCGCTTCTGCTTGCCCACGGGCGGCAAGGTTCTGATGGCGGCGAACTTCACCTGCAGGCAGGTCGTCTCGTCCTGATCGACCGTAATGCGATGACGTCCTGCCCAAGGCGCCGCCGCAAGTTGGGCGAAGACGCGATGAGCAGGATCGTGCGGGACAGCATCGGCAGGCCGCTCGGCCAGCCTGTTCGTCTGCACCCGCACGAGGAAGCTGGTGCCAAGGTCCTGCGCGGTGCAATAGAGCTCGTAGATGTCGCTCTCTCGGTCACCAACATGCACGCAGCGCTCGGCTGCGCCAACGAGCGCGATGGACTGGCGCAGGTTCTCCAGCCAGCGGTAGCTCTCCTTCGTCTCGATCGGCACGCGCGTGGGATTGATGTGCCGCTTGAGCGCGAGCGTTCCCTTGAATTTCGTTCGTGTCCAGAACTTCACCGCCGTCAGACCGAGGGGTGTGCCGGTGAGGGTGACGGCCAGGCTCGAATGCATCAGCACCCCGCACAAAGTCAGCACGTTGGGCTGCCCGGCCTTGTAGCGCCCGGCGTTGATGGTCTTGGTGAAGCCGATTTTGCCCGGCTGCGCGCGGCTGTAGATAAATTCGGTCGTGTCCTGCAGGATAAGGATCGGACCTTCGCTCGCCGCAATGCGCGCCGCGGTCGCGGCGAAATGGCCGGCCAGAACGCTATGTTCGGTCACACGCGGGTTGTCAAAGAAGCGGTAGGCCGCCTTCGCCGCCGCCCAGTCGCCGCAGGCCGCCGGGATTGGCTTGCCCGGCGCAGCTGACATCTGATCCAGCAACCGTCGCAGCCGACGGGCCAGACGCTTGTCGGGAAGGGCCGCCGCAGAAAGCTCTTCCTCCTGCCAAGCGGCTTCGCTGCTGCCGTTCTTGTCTCGCATCCGTGACGCCTCCGTGATTCGGCGTCACGGACAGAATCACGGCAGATTCATACGGGGCAATAGGCCCGCCGACGATGTGGGTAATCGGAAGCCTCGCCGGAGGCGTACGACCTCCTCGATGCCTTCATCGGTGAATGCCAAGATCCCGTCGTCATCATTGGCGCCGTACACCCAGATGACGCCGTCCTCGGGC
>NZ_JAMYLQ010000090.1:0-1647 GCF_040318115.1 Mesorhizobium sp. M1312
TCTCGCCTGCCGGCACACGGCGGACCGGGCATGTCTCCGGTCCGAGCTTCTGCACGCTCGTGGTGACGTAGTAGCGGTAGAGCTTTCCCTTCTTGCGCGTGTGGGCCGGTGTCATGGCGTAGCCGCTCGGAGCAAAGATCAGACCCTTCAGCAAGGCTGGCGTCTGCCTGCGGCTCTGTCCGGCCCGCTTGCTCGGGCTTTCCGCCACGATCGAGCGGACCTTGTCCCAAAGGTCCTGGCTGATGATAGGCTGATGCTCGCCGGGATAGCTGGCGCCCTTGTGGACGGCGTCGCCGATATAGACCCTGTTCGAGAGGAGCTTGTAGAGCAGGCCTTTGTCGAAGGCCTTCCCGTTCTTGCGCCGGAGACCCTCCGCATTCAACGTTCGCGCCAGGATGGTTGCCGAACCGATCTGCAGGAATCGCTCGAAGATCGAGCGCACAATGGCTGCCTCATCCCCTTGGATCAAAAGCTTGCGGTTCTCGACCCGGTAGCCGAATGGAACGTTGCCACCCATCCACATGCCCTTTCGCCTGGATGCAGCGAACTTGTCCCTGATGCGCTCGCCGATGACCTCGCGCTCGAACTGGGCGAAGGAAAGCAGGATGTTCAGCGTCAGCCGGCCCATGGAGGTCGTGGTGTTGAAGCTCTGGGTGATCGATACGAAGGTGACGTTGTTCGCCTCGAACAGCTCGACCAGCCGGGAAAAGTCGGTGAGCGCCCGCGAGAGCCGGTCGATTTTGTAGACCACCACCACGTCGACCAGGCCGGCATCGACATCGCGCAGCAGCCGCTTCAGGCCGGGGCGTTCCAGCGTGGCGCCGGAGATACCGCCATCGTCATACCGATCAGGCACCAGAACCCATCCCTCAGCCCGCTGGCTGGCGACGTAGGCTTCACAGGCCTCTCGCTGGGCGTCGAGGGAGTTGAACTCCATGTCGAGCCCCTCCTCCGAGGACTTTCGCGTATAGACGGCGCAGCGCAGCTTTCGCACCACCTGCTTTTTATCGGGTGAGTGCACGTTCATTGCGCCCTCCCCCTCTGGCTCTTCAGGCCGAAAAAGACCAGGCCGTTCCAGCGTGTGCCGGTGATTGCGCGGGCGATTGCCGAGAGCGATTTGTAGGGCCTGCCATCATATTCGTAGCTGTCGGCCAGGACCGTCGCGCAATGCTCCACCCCCTGCCATTCGCGCATCAGCCTGGTGCCGGCGATGGGTCGGTTATCAGAGCGGGTACCGCGCTCGCGCGAGCGGGGCTCTAGATCTTCGGCCAGTGCAGCCAGCCGCTTCAGCGTCTCCGGCTTCAGCCCGCCATAGGCGAGTTCCTGTACCCGGTAGGCCAGCCTGCTCTCCAGGAATTTGCGATTGTAGGGCGGCGGCTCCGCGGCGAAGAGATCGCGCCACATTCCTTTGAGCGCAACAATGTCCATTGTTCTAATCGCTGCCAACCTGCCTGTCACTTGCTCTGTCATGCCCCGCTCTCCACTGGTTCGAGTTCGGTTGCATGACCGCTCTGGTTGGCGGTGAAGTCCACGAAACTATTCTCCCGCTCGCCAGATACTCTGCTTGACTGTCGCGCCCGAAGACGCATGACGCCGGCGGCCAGAATGCTGGCGATTTCCGCGAGGCGCTCGGCGGAGCTCATCCGA
>NZ_JAMYLQ010000091.1:0-1395 GCF_040318115.1 Mesorhizobium sp. M1312
CTTCGGGCCAGTCGGAACGTCCGCGACCGAAGCCCGCTTCTTCCACTTTGCGACCGTCTTCTGGTTGATCCCGTAGCGCTTGGCCAGCGCCCTCAGGCTCGCTTGACTATGTTGTATCGCTCGACGGATCGCCTCTGTCGTCGTGGCGCTCCCGTGAAGAACCTGGCCCATAGCGCATCCTTTGATTCGGACGACAAGGATGCTCCATCAAAGATCCCATGACCGGTGGTGGATAGCGACCTGCGCTCTGGCAGAGTGGGGTTGCTGACCAACAACTCTGTGGAGGCCAATCATGCGTGTTGTAGCCGATCGATCTGCGGCGTCTGCCGCTATCCGCACCGATCTTGGCGCGATCTTCATTTCTTTGGAACTCAGTAAATCGACCTGGTTGATCACTTCGCTGTCGCCGGGCAGTGGGGAGAAGATGTCGAAACATGCGGTACGCGGCGGCGATATCACAGGACTGCTGGCACGCTTTGCCCAGCTTCAGGACAAGGCACAGGCGCGCGCCGGCCGGCACTTTGCGCTTGTGGTCATTCAGGAGGCGGGTCTCGACGGCTTCTGGATCCATCGAATCCTGGAGGCCGAGGGGATCGAAAGCCATGTCGTCGACGCCGCCTCGATTGCCACGTCGCGCCGGCGGCGTCGTGCCAAGACCGACAAGATCGATGGTGAGGCGTTGGTGCGTGCGCTGCTCGCCTACAAACGAGGCGAGCCGCGCGTGTGCGCGATGGTTAGGGTACCGAGCGTCAAGGAGGAGGACCATCGGCGCATCGGCCGTGAACGCAAGGTTCTGGTTGGTGAGCGGACCTGCCATCTCAACCGGATCAAGGGCCTGCTGTTTGCTCAGGGCATCACCGGCTACGAGCCCCTGGGACGTGACCGGCGACATCGGCTTGAGGAATTGAGGACCGGCGACGGCCGCGCAATGCCAGAACATCTGAAGGGGCAAATCCGTCGCGAGCTCGACCGAATCGAACTGGTGATAGCCCAGATCAAAGAGGTGCAGGCCGAGCGCGACGCTCTGCTGGCCATCGAAGTCGCCGAAACTCCAGCAGCGACATTACTCGATCTCAAGGGTATCGGCCCCGAGTGTGCCGCCATCCTCTACTCGGAAGGGCTGTTCCGGCACTTCGATAATCGCCGGCAGGTCGCCGCCTATGCCGGGCTCGCGCCGACGCCTTGGCAGAGCGGATCGGTCCAGCACGAGCAAGGCGTCTCGAAGGCCGGCAACCCCCGACTGCGAACGACGATGATCGAGTTGGCCTGGCTGTGGCTGCGCAATCAACCGAGTTCAGCGCTTACCCGCTGGTTCCACGAACGCGTGATGCGCAATCAGGGGCGCCTCAAAAAGACAACCATCGTCGCCCTTGCAAGGAAGCTGCTCGTGGCGCT
>NZ_JAMYLQ010000092.1:0-1142 GCF_040318115.1 Mesorhizobium sp. M1312
AACTGCTCGCTTCCGTGCATATTAGCCTCACTTCCACATTGATCAAGCCATAATATGATCCGATCAGCGAAGCCCTTTGCTCATTCCGGTGGTAGACCCATTGTCCTTAATGAACCCAGGCCCCAAAGTTCGGTCGCCCGCAAGGTGGCCCGACGGGTTCTCAATCAAAGGCAATTTTGTTGCTTTATGAATGTCGAAATTGGGCGATCTGAGTAGCTTCTGCAATCTCTACACGCGAACACGGGTCTGATGACGAGCATGACGAAACACTTTCTTCCCCTGGACCTTCTCCATCAGGAGTTCCCGGCCACTAAAAACGCCGTTTACATGGATGTTGCAAATCAGGGGCTCATATCCAAAACTACACGCGCCTCTATGGATGAGCATCTCGACAATAGACTGAATGGTCTAAATGACGAACAAGGTATGATGGAACTTGTCGAGCGCACTCGATCTAGATTCGCCGAATTCATTGGTGCCGATAACGATGAAGTTGCTGTTATTAAGAACGCATCGGAAGGCATCAACATAATTGGAAACGCGATTTCTTGGATGCCTGGAGACAATGTTGTCCTGTGCCGGCAATTGGAGCACGCAAACAACATCTTGCCGTGGCTCCAACTCCGGGACAGGTACCGAATTGAACTTCGGATTGTAGAAGCTGATGGCGGTGCAATCCCATGCGATGCAGTTGTCAAAGCTATCGATGCTCGCACCCGTGTCGTCACGGTATCAACGGTGACCATGATCCCAGGCTTTAAGACAGTGATGGAGCCGATTGCCGAAGCTTGCAAGCACGTCGGCGCCTTCCTCTTGGCCGACGCATCCCAATCCGTTGGTATCCTCCACACTGATGTCACTCGGCTGGGGGTAGATGGTTTGGTGGCGTCAACCTACAAGGGATTGATGGGTCTCTACGGGCTGGGCTTTCTGTACTGCCGCCAGGAATGGGCGGATCGCCTAAGCCCTGCCTACCTTGCGCGTTTCAGTGTCGACATGGGGAATGCACCAGAATCTGCACCCATATTCGATACGGTAAAGTTGCGCGCCGGCGCGCCCCGCTTTGAAATCGGCCACTACAACTTTCCAGGCGTAATCGCGGCCTACGCGTCGATGGGCCAATTGCTGGAAATCGGCACGCC
>NZ_JAMYLQ010000093.1:0-1119 GCF_040318115.1 Mesorhizobium sp. M1312
TGTTTGGACCGGGGACATCGCGAACAGGTGTGCGAGGACATCGCGAACAGTTTGGCGCGCTTTGCGCTGGGAGGTTCGGGATGCCATTCGAGGACACGAGCGCGATGAAACGGAAGCTGGAGTTTGTGCAGCTGGCTGCGGCTGAAGGAGCGAATATGAGCGCGTTGTGCCGACGCTTCGGGATCGGCCGGACATGCGCTTACAAGTTGCTCGCGCGTTGGCGGGCTATTGGCGAGGCCGGGCTTTTGGAGCGTTCGCGCCGGCCGCAGTCGAGCCCGATGCGCAGCGCGCACGAGATCGAGACGGCAGCGCTTTCGGTGCGGGCGGCGCATCCGGCCTGGGGCGGACGCAAGATCGCCCGGGTGCTGGCGCGCCAGGGGCTGGGCAATCCGGCCGCCTCGACGGTGACTGGGATCCTGCGCCGCAACGGCGTCGAGTTGGGTGCGCTGGGCGGCGGCGCCAAAGCGTTCATCCGCTTCGAGCACGCCGCTCCCAACGACCTGTGGCAGATGGACTTCAAGGGCCATGTGCCGTTGCGCGCCGGGCGGCTGCACCCGTTGACCGTGCTCGACGATCATTCGCGCTTCTCGCTGGTGCTGGAAGCTTGCCCCGACCAAACCACCGAAACTGTCAAAACCCGCCTGACCGCCGCCTTCCGGCGCTACGGCCTGCCGTGGCGCATCGCCACCGACAACGGCCCGCCCTGGGGCGACGGCGGCCGCAACAACTTCACCATGCTCGGCGTCTGGCTGATCGAGAACGGCATAACGATCGGCCATTCCAGCCCCTGCCACCCACAGACGCTTGGCAAGGAGGAGCGCTTCCACCGCACGCTCAAGGCCGAGGCGCTGCAGGGACCGCCCTTCGACAGCCTGCAGGCGGCACAGCGCGCCTTCGATGCCTGGCGTCACATCTACAACGCCGAGCGGCCGCACCAGGCCATTGCGGACGCTGTGCCGCTCGAGCGCTATCGGGCCTCGACGCGAGACTTCGCCGATGCCGTCCAGCCGTTCGAATAGGCGCCCGGCGACCAAGTTCGAAAAATCCAGCAGAAAGGCACGACCTCGCTGTTCGGGCATGCCGTCAAGATCTGCAGGGCTTTTGCCGGCAAGGCGGTCG
>NZ_JAMYLQ010000094.1:0-1054 GCF_040318115.1 Mesorhizobium sp. M1312
TGCGAGCAGTCTCGTAGAGCCGCTCTTTGGTTCTGGCGACCCCAAGCGTGCCATTGCGCTTGAACCCCGTCGCCTGCCCCGTCTCTGACTCAAGATTGGAGTAGAGTTCCGCGTTGTACTTAGCAATCTCAGTCAGTGCATGAGTACCGCGCGTCTGCATAATCAGCCCGGCGGCATGCCAAGTCGTGCCGGACGTAAGGGTGTGGCGCTCCAACACCGCAACATCCTTCTTACCGTTTTTTGCAAGATGGAAGGCGACACTCATGCCTGCAATTCCTCCACCAATGATGAGAACCTCGTGATGGCGAATGGGCAATTCACGAGGGCGAATAGGCGAGGTGGTGATCATATGCGTCCTTGTTCGATTGAGGCATGTCGCGCCAAGGTATTTTTCGGCCGTTCAGGAAGGTTGGGGCTCCATTCGGCGCTGCCGCACCGGTGGCTGACAACAATCTTTCGTTTGCGTCAGACTAAGTGACCAGGGCGGTCGAGATTGTGCTACTTGGGAAAGAAGACGATGTTATTCTGCATATTTATCCCCTTACCGCAGAAGCTATGCGTCTTTGCTGGATGCGGCGATGACCGAACTCTACCAGGCACTGTTGTTGCGTTGGCCGTTTTTACCCCTGTTACCGCTATACTCGAGATACAACCCGGCGCCGGACGCTTCTACCTCGCTGAAGCTTGTACGTCGGAGATGGATCAACCAGGAAAAGGCGAACCGAGGGCCAGGGCGGATAGATCTCCCTGCCACTGCACTCGCGTAGGCTGATCGGCTTGATGAAATTGCTCTGTTATGTATCTGCCCGGCGTGAGCGACCGAGGGTTGGCTCGCCCGACATCCGCCGGAGGGCCCTCATCCCGGTTTGCGATGCCCCCCCATCGTCGCGCGGTCAGGCTTGATCGCGTAGCATTACTTGTCGTATCGCGCACCAAGCTTAGTCCGACGACCTTTGCCCTGGCGCGCCCCTAGAGCGGGATGAGATTTGTAAGAGTCGTGGGATTCCCAAATCATCGCAGTTCTGATTCAACATTCATGCTGGGAGGAGGCCAG
>NZ_JAMYLQ010000095.1:0-1040 GCF_040318115.1 Mesorhizobium sp. M1312
GACGCAGCGACAGCTGCAGAGAATAGGCGGCGAGCCGCGGGGAAGGCCGCTATGAAACGTGCTCAAAGAAGCGGTCGCGGAACTGCAGCTTCAGCTGGCTATGGCCCCGATGAGAACTCGCACTCCAGTTTGCGCGGCTGGGAAGATTTTGAGAATGACGGACTCCTGCGCTGATAGGCCGGCCGCACAAGCAGGTTAGGACGTTTGCCTGCGCCGTGCGAGATGCGCAAGGAGGGCCGTCAAACGCATCGCGTTCAGGACCCGCTTCGCAGGGACACCGCCCTTGCGCGCCATCTCGACACCCCAATGCATGTGGTCGAGCTCGCGGAACGAATGAGCGTCCGGATTGATGCTGAAGATGCAGCCCTGATCGAGTGCCTTTTGATGCCAGCGCCAGTCGAGGTCGAGTCGCCACGGATGTGCGTTGATTTCGACAGCGACGCCGTGTTTCGCACACGCTTTGAGGACTTTGTCGACGTCGAGATCATAACCGGGCCGGCGCAACAGCTGGCGACCGGTCATGTGCCCGATGATTGTCGTCCGAGGATTTCCGATCGCCTCAATGATACGCTCCGTCTGTTCCTTCTTGGGCAACTTGAAGCGGCTGTGCACGCTCGCGACGACAAAATCGAACTGCTCCAAGACATGATTCGGGTAATCGAGCGAGCCATCCGCCAGGATGTCCGCCTCGATGCCCTTCAATATGCGAAATTTTCCATTGTATGCCTTGTTCAGCCGGTCAGCTTCGCGGTGCTGTTCAGCAATCTCCTGCAACGAAAGGCCGCCTGCGTAGTGAGCGGACTGCGAATGATCGGCGACACCATAGTATTCGAAACCGCGCTTGCGCGTGGCTTCAGCCATTGCCTCAAGCGTTTCGGTGCCATCGGATGCGATCGTGTGAGAATGCAGGATGCCATGCAGATCTTCATCCCGAATGAGGGCGGGTAGCTTCTGCTTTGCCGCTCGCTCAATCTCGTCCCTGCCTTCGCGCAATTCAGGCTCGATAAACTGCAAGTCTAGAGCTTGGTAGATTTCTTCTT
>NZ_JAMYLQ010000096.1:0-1026 GCF_040318115.1 Mesorhizobium sp. M1312
CTAGAGCGGGATGAGATTTGTAAGAGTCGTGGGATTCCCAAATCATCGCAGTTCTGATTCAACATTCATGCTGGGAGGAGGCCAGTGTGGATGGCAGGATATTCGATGGACCTTCGCGAGCGGGTTGTAGCTGCGGTCAAGACCGATGGGCTCTCGCGACGTGCGGCGGCGGCTCGATTTGGCGTTAGCTATAGCGCGGCCATTGAGTGGCTTAAGCGTGTCGAAGAGACTGGCAGTGCTGCGCCTCGCCAGGTCGGCGGCTACAAACCGAAGAAGCTCTCGGGAGCGTGGCGCGACTGGCTGATCGAACGCTGTCACGACAGGGACTTCACCTTGCGCGGCCTTGTGGCCGAACTTGGCGAGCGTGGCCTGAAGGTCGACTACCGTTCGGTGTGGGAATTCGTGCATGCCGAGAAGCTCAGTCACAAAAAAAGACGCTGATCGCCGTCGAGCAGGATCGTCCCGATATCGCGCGACGGCGGATGCAGTGGACGAAGTATCGGGTCTTCATTGACGAGACCTGGACCAAGACCAACATGTCGCCGCTAAGGGGCTGGGCGCCGGTGGGACAGCGGATCAAAGCGAAAGTGCCGCACGGCCACTGGAAGACCATGACCTTCCTGGCCGCGCTGCGCCGCGATCGCGTCGACGCGCCTTGGTTGATCGACGGACCGATCAACGGCGAGAGATTTCTCCTCTACGTCGAGAAGATTCTCGCGCCGACCCTCCAGCCGGGGGATATAGTCGTCATGGACAATCTCGGCTCGCACAAAGGCAAGGCGGTGCGTCGCGCCATACGCGCCGCCGGCGCAAGGCTCTTCTTCCTGCCGAAATACTCGCCCGATCTCAATCCGATCGAACAGCTCTTCTCAAAACTCAAGCACTGGCTGAGAAAGGCAGCAAGCCGCACCGTCCAAACCGTCTGCGACGCGATCGGCCAAATTCTCAACCGCATCACATCCGCCGAGTGCTCACACTACTTCAAAAACTCCGGCTATGACCGAAACTAATCTCATCCCGCTCTAG
>NZ_JAMYLQ010000097.1:0-972 GCF_040318115.1 Mesorhizobium sp. M1312
TTTGCCGCTCGCTCAATCTCGTCCCTGCCTTCGCGCAATTCAGGCTCGATAAACTGCAAGTCTAGAGCTTGGTAGATTTCTTCTTCTGTCGCTGACGCGATCAGCTTTCTCCCGCGATGAAGCCCGTCGGCGTTTAGGGTGAATCCCTTGTCGGCCGCGAACGTCTTCAGTTGCTCAAGGTGGTCTGCCGAACCGGTTGCTTCGAGCAGGTTTGCGCCAAAGTGCTTCCTGTCCGTGACAACAAGCCTGAGGGTCGTATCCTCGATTCCAGTCGACTTTCTGCCCTGCGCTACCAGGGCGAAGTCGGAAACGAGCTCGCAACCGCGCCGGAAGTCACCTGCAATTTCGACGCGCGAAAACTCTGGATGCTCTTGCTTCACCGATATGACCGCATGTTCGAGAAGAGCGGCGGCCTTGTGCAGGTGAAGTTGCGTTTCGCCGCTTCGCACGATGGCCAGGCTCTGCAGGAGTTTTGTCTGAAGCGCGGCGCCGAGACCTTTGACTGGGCGTATGCGGTCTTCTCTTGCTGCGGCCTCGAGCTCCGCCAGCGAGTTTACGCCGAGCAGCTGATGAAGCTTCAGTATCTTATCGGGACGAAGCCCGGGTATGGCAAACAGCTCCATCACGCCCGCTGGAACATCCTCGCGCAGCTTCTCAAGGCTTGGGTGCGTGCCGGTTTGGTAAAGCTTGGTCACGATGTCTGCGATCGCGTCACCGATCCCCGGGATCTTGGTGAGGGCGCCGGTGGCGATGATCCGATCAAGCGGCTGCGACAGCGCCGTCAGACTGTCTGCCGCGCGCAAGTATGCCTTTGTGCGATAGGGATTGTCGTCGCGCATAGACGCCCGTTGCGCGTATTCCCTCAAAAGACTGGCGACGGTCCTCGGATCGATTTTTGCCATGGCTTCAGCCAAACGAGGCCGATCTCCGCAGGTTCCAATCAGGCAAGGCCATGAGCGCCGCGTTGCCCTT
>NZ_JAMYLQ010000098.1:0-912 GCF_040318115.1 Mesorhizobium sp. M1312
TTGCATTCGGTTGCCTCGATCGTTTCAACGAGGTGGCCGATGTGTCGCCAAGTATCCTCGACGGTGCGCTTCTGGGCTTGGCGCATCCAGTGCTTGATCTTGGCAAAGGCCTGCTCGATCGGGTTGAGGTCGGGAGAGTAGGGCGGCAAATACCATAGCCTGGCGCCGGCGGCCTTGATCATCTGTCGGATGGCGGCCGACTTATGGCTTCCCAGGTTATCCATGATGACGATATCGCCGGGCTTAAGGACGCTGATGAGCTGTTGCTCGACATAAGCGCGGAAGCATTGGCCGTTGATCGGGCCGTCGACGCAAGGTGCTGCAAGCCGATCCCAGCGCAGCGCGCCAAGGAAAGTCAGCGTGCGCCAGTGGCCGTGCGGAGCCAAGCCGCGCAGCCGCTTGCCCTTCGGCCCCCAACCGCGCAGCGGAGCCATGTTGGTCTTGATCCAGGTCTCGTCGATGAAGACCAGGCACTGGGGATCGAGGCCGGCCTGCCAGGATCGCCATCGTTGGCGCCTGCGGGCAATATCGGCGCGTGCCTGCTCAAGGGCGAACAGCGTTTTTTTTGAAGCTCAGCCCCTCGCGGCGCAGGAATTGCCACACTGCGTTGTGCGAGAAATCCCGCGAGCGGCCAACTCATTCTTCAGACCATGCAGCGTCAGATGCGGCGTCTCACGCACACGGGCCTCGATGAAGGCACGGTGCGGCTCCAGCACCCTCTTGCGATGTCCGCCCATCTTGCCAGGCGCAACCGAGCCAGTCGCCCGATGGCGCTGCAACAACTTCACCGCCGCCGAAACCGAAATGCCGAACCGTTTCGCGGCCGACCGGCGGCTCTCGCCACCCAAAACCGCCGCTACAACACGTTCGCGAAGATCATCCGAAAGAGGTCGCGTCATCAGATGCTGGCCT
>NZ_JAMYLQ010000099.1:0-908 GCF_040318115.1 Mesorhizobium sp. M1312
CCGGGGATCATACTGGAAGTATTGTAGCTCTCGGCGATCCTGCGAGCCTTGGCGGCTCGCGCGCAGGCGAAAGCCGCATTCAGACGCTTCACGATCACCTGATGAAAAATCAAGTGATCGTCTCAATGCGCCGGGGCATGCTGCGCTTTTCGCTGCACCTATACAACACCGCCGACGAGGTCGATCAGGTTGTCCGCCTCACTAAGGATTGGCTGTCGTAGCAAAAATTTCACGTCTTGGGAGATAGGAGTATCTATGTCATCAACAAGCTCACAGACCGTCGCGCTCCTCCAGCAGTTGGTCAGAATTGAGAGCATCAACCCTTCGGCCTCAGCACAAGGGAGTGGGGAACAGAAGGTCGCCGCATTTCTCGAGACATTTTGTCGAGAACGAAATTTGCCGTTCGAGTATCAAGAAGTAACTGACGGTCGTTCGAACTTCTTTACCTGGGTTCCGGGACAAGACCCCTCCAAGCGCGTCCTGTTCGTATCTCACATGGACACTGTGCCCGTCGATAATTGGGTGGCAGATCCATTTTCTCCAGAGGAAAGGGAGGGGCGGATATATGGGCGAGGAAGCTGTGACGATAAGGGCCCGTTGGCGGCGATGTTAATTGCGCTCAGCACGCTCGGAGAACGCAAGCCCCGAGCCACCATCGTCTTGGCCGCGAGTGTCGATGAGGAATACCGAAAGAAAGGAGCGCGGGCAATCGCTCAGTCAGGTGTTTCATACGACGCTGCAGTAGTCGGTGAGCCCACTGACTTGGAGCTTGTCGTTGCACATAAAGGTTCGGTCCGCTGGCAGGTTGAAGTTGAGGGCGTGCCCGCTCATAGCTCCAAGCCTCATCTCGGGGTCAACGCAATTACAGGAATGGCCAAGGTCATATTGGCGCTCGACAAAATCAATGA
>NZ_JAMYLQ010000100.1:0-900 GCF_040318115.1 Mesorhizobium sp. M1312
CTCATCGAGGTGTACGTCGAGCATCCAATGCAGACCGTTCTCGATCTGCCAATGAGCTCTGGTGAGGTCGAGCGCCTGCTGCGGCGACAGAAGGGTGGAGGCCATGAACAGGCGCATCAACGGCTTGGCCTGATCGCGCCGGCTGGTGATGCGGATGAAGGCCCGGTGGCCGGGCATCAGCGGCTCGGCCGCCGCCACGATCTCAGCCTGCCGCCACTCGTTGCGGCCGTGACTGGTCTCGGTCCGCTCGGCAATGGAAGGGGTGGCGTCGGCCAGTTGCAGGTTAGCGCGGCGCAGCCAATGACGGCGGTTTCCCTTCAGCGCAAGCAGGTAATCGCCACCCCTTTGGGTGATGGCCGCAGCCATGCGGGTGTGGCAGTGGAGCGCGTCGGCGGTGATCAATCTGCCTGTAAGATGGTTCGATGACTTTGAGCGCGGCCTCGACTTCGTTCTCACCATCGCTCGGCGAGACTGCCGCCAGACACAGCCGGGTCTCGGCGGCGAAGGCCGACACCGTCAAGGGCGGACTGGCTGCCAAGCCCTTCTCGTAGGCCCGCCGCAAAGCCTTGCCGTCGAGCGACACCACCTCAGTCCCCTCTTGGCCGGCTCGTGCAAAAGCTGCGGCAAAGGCGGCGAAGGCGCGACCGAAGGCCTCCGGGTCAAGCAGGCGCAACAGCCGCGAGAAGGTGTCGTGGCTGGGGGCTGCATCATAGTCGATCAGCCGCGACAGCGCCTGCTTGCGCTCTTGCGCGAACAGGGCGAACTCCGTCGCATTGCTGGCGCCGCACAGGCTTGCCGCGATCATCATCACGATCAGGTCGCCAAGCCGGTGCGTGGCGTTGGGCGCGCGTGGATCAGGCAGCGCGCCAAAATAGCTCTCAAGGCAGGAAATGGCAGTCG
>NZ_JAMYLQ010000101.1:0-869 GCF_040318115.1 Mesorhizobium sp. M1312
TGGTCGGCGAGCTGTCCCTTGGTAATGTTGGACTCCGGATAGATGACGCGGTCACGGTTACTTATCGCGATGCCGGTTGTCGCAGACGCGGCGAGATCGGCTGCATGACGTTCCGTCTCGAGCACGACCGCCTCCGGCTTCTTGTCTTCGCGGAGACCAAGATAGCTCGGATGTCGTAACGTCCCTTCATTTGTCATTTCGGTGAAGGCAATCTCAGCGACCAGTTTCGGACGGAGCCAGTGTGCGCCGCGCACTTCGGCGCGTGGTGCGTCGACGGTCGCGGCCTTCTGCTCAAGCGGCGCCATGATCATCAAGAGACGAAGAAGTTCAGCGGTATCGAAGCCGGTGCCGACTTTCCCGGCGTAACGCAGCTTGCCGCCGTCATGAACGCCAAGGATCAAGGACCGAAACGCGCGGACCTTGTCGGACGGCGTCCAGCCGACAATCACAAATTCCTGCCGCCTGATGCATTTGATCTTCAGCCAGCTTGCGCCGCGGGCCGCCACATAACTCGAATCCGCGAGCTTTGAGATGACGCCCTCAAGGCCGGCTGCGCAGAAGCGATCGAGCAGCTCTTCTCCGCGGCCGAGGATATGGTCGGAGTAACGAAGGACCGGATTTTTCGCAGGCAAGATCGCCTCCAGCTTCGCCTTGCGCTCAAGAAGAGGAAGCCTTGTCAGATCTTCGCCGTCGAGCTGCAGCAGATCGAACGCATAAAAGTCGATAGTCGCCGGGGCACCCTTCAATGCATTCTGAAGCGCCTGGAAGTTAGATCTTCCTTCCCCATCGACAACCACGGCCTCGCCGTCAATCAGGGCGGAGCGCACCTTGAGCTTGCGAGCCTCGGAGAGGATCGAGGGAAAACGGCT
>NZ_JAMYLQ010000102.1:0-859 GCF_040318115.1 Mesorhizobium sp. M1312
GGCAAGGATTGGTCAGCGCGACCCCATCCCGCCAGAGCTTTGGAGGCTGCGCGTTTCTTTAATTCAGGAGCATCGCCCACGTGGAAATGAGAGGGCGCATCTAATGTCTTCATCTCTGCCCACGTAATCGGTGCCGCGACAGGGGCGCCCGGACGTGATCTTGCGCTGTACGGCATGATCGCGGTCGCCCCGCGCTGATTGCGTAGATAGTCCACAAAGATGCGACCCTTGCGGCGCGCCTTTGACAACACGGCCGTGAAATGGGCCGGATCGCTCTGGGCGACCGCCTGCGCCAGGCGAGACGCGAAGTCCTTCACCTCTGGCCACTCGGCGCCAGGGGTGAGGGGCGCGATGACGTGCACTCCTTTGCCTCCCGTCAGCATCGGGAAAGTCTTAAGCCCCAGCGATTTAAGGATAGCGCGGAACTGAAAGGCAGCGGCGCGGACGGCCTCAAAATCGAGGCCTTCATCGGGGTCGAGGTCGAACACGAGGCGGTCGGCCTTTTCGACATCCTCGATCCGAGCCCCCCATCCATGCAGCTCAATCGTTCCCATCTGGACGCAAGTCATCAGTCCGTCGGCATCGTCGACATAGAGATATGGTTCCTCGTGCCCGTCCTTCTCCGTGATGCCGACATGGTGGACTTTGTCGCCAAAGCTGCCGGCGTCGTGTTTTTGGAAGAAGCACTTCTTCGCGCGGCCCTGTGGGCATCGAACCAGACTGATCGGCCGGCTGCCAACCCAAGGAAGCATGATCGCCGCGACCGCTGCGTAATGGTCGGCGAGCTGTCCCTTGGTAATGTTGGACTCCGGATAGATGACGCGGTCACGGTTACTTATCGCGATGCCGGTTGTCGCAG
>NZ_JAMYLQ010000103.1:0-755 GCF_040318115.1 Mesorhizobium sp. M1312
TTGCCTTCTGGCTTGACGAGGCCTGAAGATTGGCCCTGTCAATTCCAGCAGGAATAGTTGTCGGCAAGCGAACTGCGGCAATGCTAGCCGGAGAGCCCATTCCGCACGAGCGCCCCTAAGTCTGCGGCCAGCACGCAATCTCGCGTCGATCGTTCACGTCAGTGTGGATTACAGGTGCGGCTGTGCAGGCCCTATCGAGCTCGGCCCTAGCCGAGCTAGCTGCGCCCCTCACTAGGACGTACCGATGCAGAACAAGTCCCTAGCAGCCACTGGCTTTCTCTGCCTGGGCGTTCTCGTCTTCTCACTGCAGGACGTGATCCTGAAGGGCCTCTCGGACACCTATCCCGTTACGCAAGCGATGACTGTTCGATCAATCGTCGCATTGCCCATTCTGCTGGTGCTGGTAAGCGCGACTGCCAGACTACGGTCTATTTTCTCAAAGCGAGCCGGGCTGCTGGCCATCCGAGCGGTAATCTCGCTGGGAGCATACCTCTTCTATTATCTCTCGATCGCGGCGCTTCCTCTGGCCGATGCTGTCGCACTCTTTTTCGTCGCCCCGCTTATCATTGCAGGTCTCGGGATTCTCTTCCTCGGAGAGCGGCCTCACACCGCAACCCTGATCGCGCTCATTGTCGGTCTGCTCGGCGTCATCATAACGCTGCAACCGGGCCTTGCTGTCTTCGAATGGGCAGCTGCGTTGACCCTCCTGGCTGCTGCTCTGTACTCGTCGGCCCAGGTCTTGGCGAGAAAGCTTG
>NZ_JAMYLQ010000104.1:0-633 GCF_040318115.1 Mesorhizobium sp. M1312
AGCATTGCCGCAGTTCGCTTGCCGACAACTATTCCTGCTGGAATTGACAGGGCCAATCTTCAGGCCTCGTCAAGCCAGAAGGCAACTCGGTCCGGGCGTCTCCGCAAGCCATGTTGAGCTGCCACTGGGACAGACCCGCCGAATTGGAAAGGTCGACGCCCTCGATACGGGTCAGAAAGAAAAAGGCGCGGTCAAAGTCTATCGGCGCGGTGAACGTCGCTCCTCGGAAGTCCGCCCGTGCGAGATTGGCAAACGAGAAGCGGCTGCCGCTGATATCGGCGTCATGGAACTGCGCACGCCCCAATTCTGCCTTTGTGAAATCAACATTGGTCAGATTGGCGTCCTGGAAGTTCGAGCGCTGCATTTCCGCGCTCGCAAACACAGCGCCCTGCGCGTCCATACGGCTGAAGTCGGTCCTGTAGGCCTCGATTCTGTCAAACCGGGCGCCTTTGGCGGTCGAGTCGGCCAGGGAAGCACGCACAAGCGTTGCCTTCTCAAGATTTGCCGCAAGGAGATTGCTGTTCCTGAGGTCGGTCGAAGTGAAATCAACACCGAACAGGTTCGCCCCGCTCAGGTCCTGTCCTTCTAGGATGAGAAGCTTCTTGTCACACTCGTGCCAATTGACGCCAGGCG
>NZ_JAMYLQ010000105.1:0-624 GCF_040318115.1 Mesorhizobium sp. M1312
CTGCCATGGATCTCGCGCTTCAGCTTCTCGATCTCCAGTCGGAGCCGCGCGATCAGCGCATCCGAGTGCGAGTTCACCGCTTGCGCGCGGGCGGCGAGTGCTTGTGCCTCCCGGCGGGCCGCACGCTCCGCGAGGATCATCGCGTGCGCACTGGCAAGATCATCAGGAAGCTGATCGGCCGCATCGGTCATGGCGCGATGGAATCATATTCGCTCCTCCATGCCAACGATTTTGCTCATCCCGCCGAGCTCGGACGCCAGGTTTTTTGCGGCATCCGCCAGTCGATGCCTTCGAGCAGATAGCCGAGCTGAGCGGGCGTGATCACCAATGTTCCGTCGGCCGCCGATGGCCAGATGAACCGGCCGCGCTCGAGCTTCTTCGTAAACAGGCAGGCACCCTGGCCGTCATGCCAGATCACCTTGATCAGCCCTCCCTGCCGCCCGCGGAAACAGAACAGATGACCGCTGTGCGGATCGCGCTTCAAGGTCTCCTGCACCATCAGCGAAAGACCCGGAAAACCTTTCCGCATATCCGTATAGCCAGTGGCGAGCCACACCTTCACACCGCTCGGGACCGGGATCATCGCCGCTCCAGAACATCGAGGATCCGGCCGAGCGCCTCGCT
>NZ_JAMYLQ010000106.1:0-622 GCF_040318115.1 Mesorhizobium sp. M1312
CGCATCGCGTTCAGGACCCGCTTCGCAGGGACACCGCCCTTGCGCGCCATCTCGACACCCCAATGCATGTGGTCGAGCTCGCGGATCGAATGAGCGTCCGGATTGATGCTGAAGATGCAGCCCTGATCGAGTGCCTTTTGATGCCAGCGCCAGTCGAGGTCGAGTCGCCAAGGATGTGCGTTGATTTCGACAGCGACGCCGTGTTTTGCACACGCTTTGAGGGCTTTGTCGACGTCGAGATCATAACCGGGCCGGCGCAACAGCTGGCGACCGGTCATGTGCCCGAGGATTGTCGTCCGAGGATTTCCGATCGCCTCAATGATACGCTCCGTCTGTTCCTTCTTGGGCAACTTGAAGAGGCTGTGCACGCTCGCGACGACGAAATCGAACTGTTCCAAGATATGAATCGGGTAATCGAGCGAGCCATCCGCCAGGATGTCGGCCTCGATGCCCTTCAGTATGCGAAATTTTCCATTGTATGCCTTGTTCAGCCGGTCAGCTTCGCGGTGCTGTTCAGCAATCTCCTGCAACGAAAGACCGCCTGCGTAGTGAGCGGACTGCGAATGATCGGCGACACCATAGTATTCGAAACCGCGCTTGCGCGTGGCTTCAGCCATTGCCT
>NZ_JAMYLQ010000107.1:0-620 GCF_040318115.1 Mesorhizobium sp. M1312
GGCTTGTCCAGCGGACGAACCGGCGTCGGGATGTAGTCGTCGACCGCAGCCATCAATTCGCGGATGGAATCCTCGCCGATCTTCTTGTCGGAATCTTCCAAAGCCGCAAGTGCCGAACCCTTGACGATCGGAATGTCGTCGCCGGGGAACTCGTTCTTGGTCAACAGCTCGCGCACCTCGAGCTCGACCAGCTCGAGCAGCTCGGCGTCGTCGACCTGGTCGACCTTGTTCAAAAACACCACGATCGACGGCACGCCGACCTGACGGGCCAGCAGGATGTGCTCGCGGGTCTGCGGCATCGGGCCGTCGGCCGCCGACACAACCAGGATTGCGCCGTCCATCTGCGCGGCACCGGTGATCATGTTCTTCACATAGTCGGCGTGGCCGGGGCAGTCGACATGGGCGTAGTGGCGGTTGGCCGTCTCGTATTCGACATGCGCCGTCGAGATGGTGATGCCGCGCGCCTTTTCCTCGGGCGCCGCATCGATCTGGTCGTAGCGCTTGTATTCGCCAAAATACTTGGTGATCGCCGCCGTCAGCGATGTCTTGCCATGATCGACGTGGCCAATCGTGCCAATGTTCACATGAGGCTTTGTACGCTCGAATTTACCTTTTGCCAT
>NZ_JAMYLQ010000108.1:0-574 GCF_040318115.1 Mesorhizobium sp. M1312
ATCTGGATTAGCCCGTATCGCGAGCCGTCGGAATCAACCGAGGCACTAAGAATGCCTTGATTGGGGCCTTCGCAAGGACCGATCACCACTGCACCTGCGGCGTCGGCGAAAAGGACCGAGCTTGCGCGCTCGGCTGGATTGATGCGGCGGCTGAGGATGTTGGCGGCAATGACAAGCGCCGATTTGCCATGCAGGCGGGTGAATCCGTCCGCAAACATCAGCGCATAGATGAAACCGGCACAAGCGCCGGTCAGATCGACCGCACCGGCGCGGCGAAGACCTAGCCGATGTGCGACCAGCGGCGCACTTGGCGGCAGAAGGTGGTCGGGGGTCGAGGTGGCAAGCAACAGCAGACCGATGTCGCTGCGGTCGATGCCGGCATTCGCCAGCGCCATGTCGCCGGCTTGCTCGGCAAGGCCAGACAGCGTGTCTTCGTCCGTTGCCCAGAAGCGCGAACGAATGCCGGTACGCCGCTCGATCCAGCCAGGTTCGAGCCCGAGATTGCTCTCGATCTCGGCATTCGCCACTTTGCGCCCAGGCACATGATGGCCAAATCCGAGAATGCGCGACGACC
>NZ_JAMYLQ010000109.1:0-574 GCF_040318115.1 Mesorhizobium sp. M1312
CAGTTCCGCGACCGCTTCTTTGAGCACGTTTCATAGCGGCCTTCCCCGCGGCTCGCCGCCTATTCTCTGCAGCTGTCGCTGCGTCCTGTTCGCGCCAGACCATAACCAGGTCGCGGTCAAGCACATCCTCCACGTGCTGCGGGTCGAACACGTGAAAGGTGATGTTCCTTGCCCGCCCGCGGAGTTTCACCGTTTTCGTCCCGGCGCTCTGCAAGCGACCATCTTTCAGCCAGCGGTGCCGTTCGGCCGTCGAGATCGTCAGAATGTCCTCGATTTCACGGGGGATTACGGGCAGGTCTTCGATATTCTGCAGTGCTTTGGATACGATCCCGAATACCACCTGCACATCATTCTCGGCGCCCTCAGACAGGCGCAGGGTAAGCACGCGGGACTCGATATGGAGCAGTTTCCTGAACTCCATTGGAAGGCGGGCGCGTATTTCGAGAAAAATACCCCTCGCTCTGACGGACGATCCAAGCGTTGCAGCCGGGGTTAAAGGCCACTCTCCAATCAGCTTCGCTGTTGCATTGATTTTTCGGCGCGTGGACATGCCCCTTTATATAGGTCACCGATT
>NZ_JAMYLQ010000110.1:0-556 GCF_040318115.1 Mesorhizobium sp. M1312
ATTACTCTTTGATGGTGACGACGATGCCGGCACCGACGGTGCGGCCGCCTTCACGGATGGCGAAGCGCAGCTTCTCTTCCATGGCGATCGGCACGATCAGCTCGACATCGACGGTGATGTTGTCGCCCGGCATCACCATCTCGGTGCCTTCCGGCAGCGACACGATGCCGGTCACGTCGGTGGTGCGGAAATAGAACTGCGGACGGTAGTTGGTGAAGAACGGCGTGTGACGGCCACCCTCGTCCTTGGTCAGGATGTAGGCTTCGGCGACGAACTTCTTGTGCGGCTTGACCGTGCCCGGCTTGGCCAGAACCTGGCCGCGCTCGACACCTTCACGGTCGACACCGCGCAGCAGCGCGCCGATGTTGTCGCCGGCCTGGCCCTGGTCGAGCAGCTTGCGGAACATCTCGACACCCGTGCAGGTCGTCTTGGTGGTCGGACGGATGCCGACGATCTCGAGCTCCTCGCCGACCTTGACCACGCCGCGCTCGACGCGACCGGTCACCACCGTGCCGCGGCCCGAGATCGAGAACACGTCCTCGATCGGCATCAGGAA
>NZ_JAMYLQ010000111.1:0-544 GCF_040318115.1 Mesorhizobium sp. M1312
GATCCTCCAGAGAAGGTGAGAGGTTGGAGACGTCGCAGTTGGCTTACGAAGGAGTTGCTTCCCCTCATTAAGTCGGCGCGCAACTGTCTGGAAATTGTATCTCCCTATTTCATCCCTGGCAAAAGAGGCTCGGCGGTCCTGATAGACCTCGTCAGCAATGGGGTTGACGTTTCGGTTTTGACCAATTCCTTGGCCGCTACAGACGTCGCCGCGGTCCACGGAGCTTATGCAAACTATCGCAAGCGATTGCTGAGGAATGGCGTGAGACTGTTCGAGCTCCAGCCCTTCAGTCGCCGACAGGCAATCTCTGTGTTTGGCTCCAAGGGCGCCAGTCTGCACACCAAATCTTTCACGGTTGACAATAAGACCGGGTTCGTCGGTTCCTTCAATTTTGATCCCCGGTCAGTGTCTTTGAACTCGGAGATGGGCGTGCTCTTTGAGGATGCCGAATTAGTCGGTGAACTTCGGCGCTTTTTTCAAGCGGAGATATCACCAGAAACCAGCTATCGGCTGGAACTAAAGAACGATGTGCTGCACTGGCATG
>NZ_JAMYLQ010000112.1:0-530 GCF_040318115.1 Mesorhizobium sp. M1312
TCGTTGAAACGATCGAGGCAACCGAATGCAACAACTACTTCGCAAACGCCGGCTACGCTTCCGTCAAAACGTGAAAGACTCTAGAGCGCCTGTCCGTCTCGCTCGGCAAGGACCGCATCGCCTTGATCTGCAAGGTCGGCTAAATGGCCGGTCTTCGTTCACTGCACAGCTACCAGCGGCTGGTGCTCCGCATGGTTCAACCGCGACGTCGAGGTCCATCTTTGTTGGATGTCGGCGAGACGGCGTTTACTCAAGCGGTTCGATCACCAGCGACAGGCTAAGCCTCAGAACCTTTCTGCCACTCTCGTCCCTTATATCCATGATGAGTTGCTGCCCATCGGGACCTTTCAGTTCGTCCTTTGCCAGCTCGGTCAATCCTTCGACGGCTGCATTGCGCGCTGCCTCAATCCCCTCGCATTCCAGGCCCGTGTTGTCTTCCACGAGATGCTGGCGATCGCCGCTATCAAAGAAATATCTTGGCATATTGGCTTCCGTCATCAGAATGCCACGTCAGGGTCCTTCAGGTGCAG
>NZ_JAMYLQ010000113.1:0-512 GCF_040318115.1 Mesorhizobium sp. M1312
AACTCGATGTTTGGATGATTGCTCAACGCCAGATATGCAGAATCGTTCTTTCGCGGATTGGCGTCATCAAGGAGCATGCGCACCCGCACGCCGCGCTCAGCGGCCCGGAAAACTTCCTGGAAAAGCAAGCGGCCAGTGTGGTCATCGTGCCAAAGGTAGTACATGAGATCGAGCCTGCGAACGGAACTCCTTGCAGCCAGGACGCGCACGGCGAACGCGTCATAATTGTCCGGGACCAGCAGTAAGCCGCTCTTGCCTGCTTTGATCTTGTCGTGCGCAATTCGCGAAATGGATGTTTCCATAAAAACTGATTACCTTCAGCGATCGAAAGCCGACCTTGCTCAAAATCATAGCAAGAACCCTTCAGAGGTAATCTGGTTGCAAATGCAGCTGGCGAATCCCCTGGAGGTTTATTCGCGCCTTGATCGGCAGATGATCGGAGGCGATCCGAGATAGCGATGTATGGTGCACTTCGAGGCTGGAAATCAGACTTGGTGGTTTGGCCAGAATCC
>NZ_JAMYLQ010000114.1:0-510 GCF_040318115.1 Mesorhizobium sp. M1312
CCGTCTCGGGAGGACGACTACAAGGATGCCAATGCCCACTTCCGAGGCACGATACCCAAGAGAGCGGTCGAGGAACTTCGACGGGAACTGGCTCCCGAAAGCTGGAAGCGAAAGGGCCGAAGGGCTTCGAGATGAGGCGGACCAGGCTGCGAGGCGGAACGCCGTCTAGCCGGCGAGCCCCGTCAAGGGAGGCGAGCTGCGCCGGCGCACCCGGAGATGACGCACGTGACGCTTATGACGCTTGCTTCTGACTATACACCCAGAGATGAGATGAAGTTGCGTAGGCCATTGTTGGGAAGAAGCGGCACAACCGTCACTTCCGTCACTGGGCGGTCATCTCACTCCCGATCCCATTCCCTAGCTTGTCGGCTAGTTCGAACAGCTTCGTACAAACGGCGGAAAATGTCGACATTTCATAGACATAGGCGACGTGATATACTTCTCGCGTATCCGGCTCCTCAGCCTAGCTCGTGCAGGGACAAGATGACCAATGGCACGCATCCCAGTCAA